>NZ_JBITRU010000040.1:0-60065 GCF_044540255.1 Streptomyces sp. NPDC086080 | reverse complement strand
TGACCACGGCCCAACAGCTCGCCGAGATCGCCGGGCACGACCTCACACCCCCGTGATCCTCACCAAGATCGAGGAGTTATTTTTCGGCAGCTCCCAGGGTCCTTGAGAAGTGCCGAGGTGGGCGGTTCGCCTGCTGAGCGCTGGATGTGACGGCTTGTCGACTTCTGCCGGGAAGGGCCCCCTGGACGCAGAACAGGCATGGCCGCCGGTGATCATGTGGGTGTCGAGTCCGTATGAGTACCGAGCGAGTCCATGCCTGCGCGCCCATCTTCCCGCATGCCCTCATGCCTCCGGCAACTGGGGGACACCTCTGGTTCCGCCCCGCCCGAAACATTCGCTGACCTGCGGAATCATCTGACCGTAGTGCCTGACCCACGGTCCCGTCGCGGCATCCGTCACCCGTGGACGGCCCTGCTCACCGCCGCGGCCGCCGCCGTTCTGGCCGGTGCCTCCTCGGGTCACGGCGATCGGAGAACGGGTCGCTGACGCCCCGCAGCACGTCCCGGCCCTGCTCGGGCTCCGGCCCGACTCGCTGACCGGCCTCATCCGGCCGCCCCATGCCACGACCATCCGTCTCGTCCTGGCTGCCGCGGACGGCGACGCCCTCGACCGCGCCATCGGCGGCTTCCTCCTGGAGCGCCAGACCCCGGCCCCGGCACGACGAGTCATCGCTGTCGACGGCAAGACACTCCGCGGCCCCCGCACCGCCGGCCGGTCTACCACCGTCCTGATTGCCGCGATGACCCACAGCGGCCAGGTCCTCGCCCCCGCGTTCGCCCCGCTCTTGGACGACATCGATCTCACCGGCGTGGTTGTCACCGCGGATGCCCTGCACACCCAGCACGACCACTGGGGTAGCGCCAGAACCTGATCGGGGTGCGGGTCGTGGAGCCCTGCGCGTTGGTGCTGCTGGGGTCAGGTGATGGGTGCCTCGAAGGTCTCGATCGTGCAGCGTGCTGCTCCGCTGCGCTCGATCCTGGCATCGCTGGTGATCAGGGGGACGCCGAGGCTCTCGGCGAGGGCGACGTAGTGCGCGTCGTAGACGGAGAGGTTGTTCGACAGCTCGCGTACGCGCTGCCACAGGACCAGCGTGGGGTGCAGGTCGAGAGCGAGGGCCTGGTAGTCGGTGATCGCCTTCGCGGCCTCCTTTTCCGTGATCTTCGGCTTGTTCCCTCGCCGGCCGCGAGCCAGGCCGAAGGCGGCCGAGGTGATCTCGTAGTCCAGCAGGCCCGGCGCTGCGAGAGTGTCGGCGCGGCCCACGCGTTCACGGAGCGCGGTGCCGGTCTTGCCGTGGTCGAGGAGGAAGTGCACGAGGCTGGAGCAGTCAATGACGATCAACGTCGGTCCCGCCCGTCCTCGATGGCGTCGAGGATGTCGGTGGTGCTGAGCTCGGTGCGGGTTTCACGCTCCAGGCGTGTGGCCATCTCCGCGAGGGTGGGCTTGGCGGCTTCCCGGGAGAGAAGGTCCAGGGCGTATGCCTGGAGCGACTTGCCGGCCTGTGCGGCGCGGACCTTCAGGGCGTTGACTGTGTCGTCCGGGACATCCCGAATCGTAATCGCGGTCATGCCTGCATTTTAGCAGCGGTGCAGGTGATGTGCAGCAGTGAGGGGTGGTCCGGTTTCCGGCCTGGCAGGCACGGTGCGGTAACAGAGAGTGACGAAGGTGCTTTTGTCGAGGCCGGACAAGCGGTCTCATGTGCCCCTCTGGCCTCGTCAGGGCTGTGCTTGCGGCCGCGCAGTGCCCTCGATGGCCTCTTCCGGCTGCCCCGCCGGTGGACAGCCGGTGGACGGGCGCCTTTGGGCGGTGCATCAGAGGGTGGTACAGGTCAACCCGTTGCACGTGCTCTGATCAGGAAAAACGTCACTGGACGGCACGGCGAGGCACCACGCAACACGATCCCTCATGGCCTCGTCATGTGTAGGTCTCGGGTTCGAATCCCGAAGGCGGCTCCACGATGAACCCCAGGTCAGGCATCTGACCTGGGGTTTATTGTTTTCGTTGGCCTTGGAATCTCCGCCAATCGGCACTGTCCGTCTGTGCATCGCAATGTGTAGGTCGCCGTTCACATGCTGTTGTCGATTGGCTGCCGAAAGGCTGCGACCTGCTGTTCTGCTCGGCTGCGGCTGATCCCGTCAGATCTCGATATCTTCGGTGGACGGCTGTCCGCAGGGATCCATGCAGAGCCAGGCTGTGCAGGGTGAGCAGTGCGCTGACGCAGGCATTCTCATCGGTCGGCGCTGCCGGGCGGGACGACCCATTCGGTGGGTTGGCCGGTGAGTGAGGCGATCATGTCGAAGTCGCCGTCGTAGTGGAGGACCGTCCGCTGGTGCAGTTCTGCCGTGGCGGCGATCAGTAGGCCGGGGAGGGACAGGGCGCGGTGGAAGCCCGCGTTGAGAGCGTGGCGCTGGACTTCCAGGGCGCGGGCGAAGGTGTGGTCGTCGGCGTGTAGATAGTCGAAGGCGTGGAGCCAGGTGCTGATCCGGGGCGCCTCCGAGATGTCCCGTGCGGAGTGGATCATCTCGTACTCGGTGGGCTGGCACACGGCGAGGAGGTAGCGCTCGTGCAGCGGCTTGAGTACGTCCTTGACGTTCGGCTTCGTCCAGCGGGCGAGGGCGGACTTGTCGATCAGGTAACGGTCCTGCATCAGGCGGCCCGGCCTCCGTCCCGGTCGCCGTCGCGCTTGAGGGAGCCGTCCGCGTTGCGGGGCCCGGTGTTCTCGACGATCTCGCTGAAGTCGAGTTCGCCGGCCTCCATGGCGTCGAAGCCCTCTTGACGAAGGTGCCTCTTGACGGCGTCCTCCATGGCGAGGCGGACGGCTTTGGCCTTGGTCTTGGTGCCGAAGATGCGCATGGCCTCGGTGACCATGTCTTCGTCGAGGTCGATGACTGTTCTGGCCATGTGGATGCTTCCTCCGCCGCTGGTCTGCCAGCGAAATGATGCCTCTCGTTGTCCAAAACAGATATCGTTTCACTCGGAGATCTCGTTGCGGGCGAAATGGACAGCCGTGCCCTGCGTTCCGGCGTCTTTCGCCGCGGTCAGGGGTGCAGGGTCGCTTCGCCCCGGACCACGATGGCGGTCCGCTCGCCCGGTCGTACCGCGACCGGTCCCGGCACCCTGACGAAGACGGGGTCGGCCAGTTCCCCGACCTCGACGGCGACCATCGCGTCGTGGCCGTAGAAGCGGACGTCCACGACCTTGCCGTGGGTGCCCTCCTCGGCCAGAGCCAGCTGTTCCGGGCGCAGCACCACCGTTCCGGTGGTGGCACCGCCGTCGGCGGTCAGTGGGACCGGGCCGAGGGGGGTGTCGGCCGTGGAACCGTTCCTGACGGTGGCGGGTAGGAGCACGGCGTCGCCGACGAAGCGGGCCACCCACGGGTCGGCGGGGTGGCGGTAGATCTCCTCGGGGGTACCGCACTGGGCGACCCTGCCCTCCCGTACGACCGCCACCAGGTCGGCGGTGGACAGGGCTTCCTGCTGGTCGTGGGTGACCAGCACACCGGTGGCGCCCGTGGCGAGGAGCGCGGAGCGGACGTCGGCCCGCAGTCCCGCGCGCAGGGCGCTGTCGAGCGCGTTGAACGGTTCGTCGAGCAGGACCAGGGCGGGCGCGGGGGCCAGCGCCCGGGCGAGGGCGACGCGCTGCTGCTGGCCGCCGGACAACTCGTGCGGCATGCGGTCGCCGAGGCCGGGCAGTCCGACCAGGTCCAGCATCTCCTCGGTGCGCCGGTGGCGCTGGGCACGCGGGGTGCCGCTCAGGCCGAACGCCACGTTGCGGGCGATGGTGAGGTGAGGGAAGAGCGCGCCCTCCTGGGGCACGATGCCGATGTGGCGGCGCTCGGGCGGCAGGTGGACACCGGGTCCGCACACGACGCGTCCGCCGAGTTCCACGGTGCCCGCGTCGGCGCGCAGGAACCCCGCGACGATGCGCAGCAGGGTGGTCTTGCCGCAGCCGGAGGGCCCGAGCACGGCGGCCAGCCGCCCCGCCGGGACGCTCAGGTCCAGGCCGTCGAGCACACGGGCCGAGGCGCCGTAGGACTTCACGAGCCCGGTGATCCGCAGATCGGTCATGTGCGGTGCCTTCCGAGGAGGTACGACGGGATCGCCGCGATCAGGATCAGCGTGGCGGCGTACGGCGCGGCGGCGGCATAGGAGGCCGTGGTGGTCTCGGCCCACAGCCGGGTGGCGAGGGTGTCCATGCCGGTGGGGTGCAGCAGCAGTGTGGCGGGGAGTTCCTTCATGCAGACCACGAAGGTGAGGGCGGCGCCGGCCGCGATACCGGGGGCGGCGAGTGGCACGGTGACCTCGCGCAGCACCCGCAGCGGTCCGCGGCCGAGCGAGCGTGCGACGTCCTCCAGCAGGGGCGGCGACTGCAGGACGGCGGCACGGGTCGCGGCGACGGCGACGGGCAGGAAGAGCACCGCGTAGGCGGCGACGAGCAGCGGGAGTTCCTGGTAGAGCTCGGGGGCGTAGCGGACCGCGAGGAAGACCATGGCGAGGGCGACGGTGATGCCGGGCACCGCGTGTCCGGCGTAGGCGGCCTGCTCCAGCAGGTGCGCGGTGCGGGAGCGGTGGCGGGCGGCGAGGATGCCGACGGGCAGCGCGAGGACGGTGGTGAGTGCGGCGCCCAGGGCGGCGACGGTCAGCGTGCTGCCCGCGGTCCCCAGCAGCCGGTCCGGTTCCCAGGTGCGGGAGTTGCCCACGGACAGCCAGTAGCCCAGGGTGGCGAGCGGGAAGGCCACGCCGGCCGCGGCGACGGCCGAACACCATCCCAGCGCGGGCCACTTCAGGGCGCCGAGCCGGATCGGGGGCACGGGCCGTGCGGTGCCGCCGCCGGTACGCGAATGCCCGGCGCGGCCGCGGGTACGGGCCTCGGCGGCGACGAGCAACACCGTCATCAGCACCAGGACGCAGCTGAGCGCGGCGGCCGGGGTGCGGTCGAAGCTCGCCCGGTACGAGGTGTGGATGGCCCGGGTGAAGGTCTCGTACCGCATGATCGAGACCGCCCCGAAGTCGGAGAGGACGTACAGCGCGACGAGCAGGCCCCCGCCGGCCGCCGCGGGGCGCAGTTGCGGCAGGGTGACGCGCCAGAAGGTACGCAGCGGACCGTGGCCGAGTGAGCGCGCGGCCTCCTCCTGCGCCGGGTCCATGCCGCGCAGCGCGGCGGCCACCGGCAGATGCACGTACGGGTAGCTGACCAGCGTCAGGGCGAGGGCGCTGCCGGTGAATCCGGCGAGGCGGGGCTCGGCGGAGATCCAGGCGAAGGCCGCGACGTAGCTGGGCACGGCGAGCGGCAGCGTGGCGAGCACCGACCAGACGCGGGCGCCGGGCAGCCTGGTCCGCACCGTCAGCCAGGCCAGCGAGATGCCCAGGACCAGACAGGCCGCGACGACGACGACGGCGAGTCCCAGGCTGCGGGCGAGCAGTTCGAGGGTGCGGTCGGTGGTGACGATGTCCCAGGCGAAGCCGGGACCGCGTTCCAGGGCCCGGACGCCCAGATAGACCAGCGGTAGCAGAGCGAGGGCCGCCGCCGCGCAGGCCCCGGCGACCAGGAGCAGCGGCGGCCGGCGCCCCGCACGGAGGCGTCCGGCGCGCCCGCGCCCGGACGCTGCGGGCGCGGCATCCGGGCGGGGCGCGGCATCCGGGCGGGGGGCGGTACGGACCGGCCGGCCGGTGTTGTTCATGTGCGTGACACCGGTTCCGTCAGACCATTCCGGCTTCCTGGAGCATCACCAGGGTCTCCTGGAGCGACTCCAGCTTGCTCAGGTCGATCTCGGGCGCCTCGATGGAGTCCAGCGGCGGCAGGCCCTCGACCTCACTGGTGACACCGGCGGCCAGCGGGTACTCCTTGGTCGTGTCGGCGAAGTAGGTCTGCGCCTCGGCGGAGAGCAGGTAGTCGACGGCCTTCTGCGCGGCCGCGCTCTGGTCGCCGCCCTTGAGGACGCCCACACCGGCGACGTTGACCAGTGCGCCGGGGTCCCCCTTGACCGGGAAGTGCAGTTCGGCGGTCATCTTGTCCGCCCCGACCTCGGCGGCCTTCTCGAACCAGTAGTAGTGGTTGATCAGACCGAGGGTCACCTCGCCGGAGTCGACGGCGTCGAGGATGGCGCCGTTCTTCTCGTACACCTGGGGGTCGTTGGCCTTGAAGTCCTTCAGCCACTCACGGGTGGCGTCGTCGCCCTCCAGCACACGCATGCCGGTGACGAACGCCTGGAAGGAGGCGTTGGTGGGCGCGTAGCCGACCTTGCCCTTCCACTCGGCCTTGGTCAGGTCGTGCACGCTGTCCGGGGCCTTGTCGGTCTTCTCCGGGTTGTAGGCGATGACCCGGGCCCGCCCCGACACGCCGACCCACGTGCCGTCCTCGGCACGGTAGGCCTCGTCGACCTTGTCCAGGGACTTCTGCGGCAGAGCCTGAAGGCGTCCCTCCTTGGCGAGGGCGCCGAGCGCGCCCGCGTCCTGGGCGATGAACAGGCCGGCCTTCGTCCTGTCGCCCTCCTCCAGCAGCTGCGAGGCGAGCTCGGCACTGTCGCCGTAGCGGACCTCGACCTTGGTGCCGGTGGCCTTCTCCAGCTTCTTCAGCAGCGGGTCGATCAGTTCCTCGCTGCGGCCGGAGTAGACGACCAGCGTGCCGCTCTGCTCCGCGGCCTTGGCCCCCGAGCCGGTGCCCTTGTCCTCGTCCTCGCCGCCGCACGCGGCCATGAGTGGAGCCACGAGGGCCACCGCGGCGAGTGTGGTGAGCCGGCGCATGGTGTTGCGTCCCATGAGGGTGCCTTGCCTTTCTTCTCCGTGAGCACCTCATGGATAAGGCATGCCTAACCTAAGAGTCAATGATTACGCCCAAGCGTGCCCAAGCCGAGACCCTTCGCCGCACGTCGGACACCTGCGGAACCGCTGAATCCTGGTAACGGCGTGGGCCGCCGGGGTGGCGCGTACGGTGAGCCGGCCGTGATCCACCCAGGGGCGGCGTACTTTAGGCGTCCTCACCGTGAACGGTTAGCATCGCGTGTCAGCGGATCGGCCGGTTGCAGTGAGGTGAGGGCATGGAGACGACGCCGAGGATCGCCGTCGCCGTCGTGACCATGGGGAACCGGCCGGCCGAGGTGGACGCGCTGCTGGAGTCGGTGGCCAAGCAGGATGTGCCGCCCACACGGATCGTGATCGTGGGAAACGGCTGCCCGCTGCCCGAGTTCGCCCACCGGCTGTCCCTGCCCGGTGAGGTCACCACCATCGAGCTGGAGGAGAACCTCGGCTGCCCCGGCGGGCGGAACGTGGGGATCGAGCGGCTGCGGGAGTTCGGGGACGTGGACGTCGTCGTCGAGCTGGACGACGACGGCCTGCTGGTCGACGTCGATGTGCTGCGGCGCGTACGGGATTTGTACGCCGCCGACGACCGGCTCGGGATCGTGGGATTCCGGATCGCGGACGAGTTGGGGGAGACACAGCAGCGGCATGTGCCGCGGCTCGGGAAGGCCGATCCGATGAAGGGCGGGTACGTCACCGGGTTCCTCGGGGGCGGGCACGCGCTGCGGATGACGATGCTGGACGAGATCGGTGACTGGCCCGGCGCGTTCTTCTTCGCGCACGAGGAGACCGACCTCGCCTGGCGGGCCGTCGACGCCGGGTGGCGGATTCGCTACGCACCCGAGTTGCTGCTCCAGCACCCGAAGACCTCGCCGGCCCGGCACGCCATCTACTTCCGGGTGAACGCCCGGAACCGGGTGTGGCTGGTCCGGCGGCGGCTGCCGCTCGTGCTCATGCCCGTCCATCTCGGGGTGTGGGTGCTGCTCACCCTGCTGCGGAACCGGTCGGCCGCCGGACTGCGTGCCTGGGCGGGCGGGTTCGTGGAGGGACTGCGGGAGCCGGCCGGGGAGCGGCGGGCCATGCGCTGGCGGACGGTGTGGCGGCTGACCCGGCTCGGACGGCCCCCGGTCATCTGAGCCGCAGGGCGGTGAACAGAGGGACGGAGCCCCGGCGTCCGCCTCCGCCGACCGGAACCCCGGTCGGCAGCGATGCGTCCCGGGACACCGCGAGGGACACCAGCAGCACCCCGGGCCAGAGCGGGCCGATCAGGACAGTCAGCGGCACATCGGCGGCGAACCCAACCGACTACTTCGCGTCGGCATAGCACTCCACCACCGCCGTCGTGAACGGGAAACGGACCGGTGTCCGGCCGAACGTCAGGCGGCCGGCCAGGTCCGCCGCCTGCCGGATCGCTTCCGCCACCGTCGCCGCCTCCGCCTCGGGGCAGTGCACGATCACCTCGTCGTGCTGGAAGAAGACCAACTCGGCCGCCATGCCGCTCAGGGTCTGCCGCAGCGCGGCGAGCAGCAGCAGGGCCCAGTCGGCGGCGCTGCCCTGGACCACGAAATTGCGGGCGAAGCGGCCCCGGGCGCGGGCGTCGGCCGAGGCGTACCCCGGGACCCACGGGCGGGCGCCGGACACCTGGGGCTCGTCCTCCTCGGCGAGCGGGATGCCCGCCTCTTCCACCGAGTCGTCCGTCGTACGGGCGGCCGGTGGGCAGGTGCGGCCCAGCCAGGTGCGGACGAGGCGGCCCTCCTCGCCCGCGCGGGCGGCCTCGTCGACGTAGGCCACCGCCTTGGGGAAGCGGCGTCTGAGCGCGGCGAGGTTCTTCAGGCCGTCGCCGGAGGTCTGGCCGTAGACGGCGCCGAGGACGGCGAGTTTGGCCTGGGCGCGGTCGCCGGAGAAGGCGCGGTCGGACACCGACTGGTAGAGGTCGGTCTCCCGGCCGGCCACCTCCATCAGCCCGGGGTCGCGGGAGATCGCCGCCAGCACTCTCGGCTCCATCTGGTCGGCGTCGGCGACGACGAGCCGCCAGCCCGGGTCGGCGACGGCCGCGCGGCGGATCACCTTGGGGATCTGCAGGGCGCCGCCGCCGTTGGTCACCCAGCGGCCGGTCACCGTGCCGCCCGCGAGGAACTCGGGCCGGAAGCGGCCGTCGCGCACCCAGTCCTGGAGCCAGGACCAGCCGTGGGCGACCCAGATCCGGTACAGCTTCTTGTACTCGATCAGCGGTGTGACGGCCGGGTGGTCGACGGACTCGATCTCCCAGCGGCGGGTCGAGGAGACCTTGATACCGGCCTGTGCGAACGCCTTGACCACGTCGGCCGGCAGATCGGGCCGGACCCGGCGGCCGAAGGCCTGGGACACCTCGTCGGCGAGTTCGGCGAGCCGACGGGGCTCGCCGCCGCCCGCGTACCGTTCGCCGAGCAGGTCGTGCAGCACCGCGCGGTGCACGTCCGCCCGCCAGGGGAGACCCGCGCGGTTCATTTCGGCGGCCACCAGCATGCCCGCCGACTCGGCGGCGGTCAGCAGCCGCATCCGGTCCGGATGCGCGGTCGCGCCGGTGCGCCGCTGCTGCTCGGCGTAGACCGCGAGGAGGTCGGTCAGCGGCAGCGGGACGCCCTGGGGTTCGAAGAGGGACGACTGTGCGCCCGGTTCGGCCTGGCGCTGCGGCGGATCGGGCGGTACGGGGCCGCCGCGCAGCCGGGCCAGCGCGGCCGCGGCCGCACGGGGTTCCCCGTACCGCCCCTCGTGACCGAGCAGGAGCGTCTCGGCGGCCTCGATGTCGTACGCCCGCTCCACTCGCACCCCCGTGGCGAGCAGGCGCGGGTAGACCTCGGCGGTGGACCGCCACACCCACCGGGCGACCCCGGGGCGGCTCCGCACGGCTTCGGCGAGGTCCGGTTCCCGCCGCACCGGACCTGCGGGCAGCCCGTCCGGACCGAGGGGGGCGACGTCCACGCCGCCGTCCTCGGCCGGAGCGAGCGCCCACCGGTCGGTCATGCCGCGAGTGTGACAGGGGGGTCTGACAGTGAGGATGCGGGCGGCATCGCCCGGGGTCCGACGCACCCCGGGTCGTGTCCCGCGACGTGGTGCAGGGGATCAAGAGTTACGCATTCCGGTACGAGGCCCCTGACGGTCTGCGCAGAGGCGGTCGCCCACGAGGCGCTCTGCTGAGGCCGGTTGAACCCCCGGTCCGGCGAGAGCGATGCCCTCGACCTGCGGATTCCGGCGCCTTGATCGGCTGCACCACCCGGCGGGACGCCACCCGCACCCCGGCCCGGAGTGCCGTGGATCAGCCCTCCTGCGCCGGCTCGTCCTCGGTCCGCGTCTCGACGTACTGCGCCAGCATCTCGGTGATGTACCGCTCGGTGGCGGTCTTGCCGACGCCGAGGCCGCTGAGCAGGCCCTTGCCGTTCTCGTGTTCGAGCAGGGCGAGCAGGAGGTGCTCGGTACCGATGTAGTTGTGGCCCAGGCGGAGGGCCTCGCGGAAGGTGAGTTCCAGGACCTTCTTGGCCGCCGGGCCGTACGGCACGAGCTCGGGGGCGTCCTCGACGGCCGGGGGCAGCGCCGCGCGGGCGGCCTCGCGGACCGCGTCCACGGTGACGCCCTGCTCGGTGATCGCCTTCACGGCCAGCCCCTGGGGCTCGGCCAGCAGACCCAGGACCAGGTGCTCGGGCAGACCTTCCGCGTTGCGCGCGGCCCGGGCCTCGTGGTGCGCGGCCATGACCGTGTTGCGCGCGCGGGGGGTGTAACGATCGAAGCCCTGGCCCAGGTCGACGTCGTAGCCCTCCTTCGGCACGAAGCGCTTCTGGGCCGCCTGCCGGGTGACGCCCATGCTCTTGCCGATGTCCGTCCAGGACGCGCCGGAACGCCGGGCCTGGTCGACGAAGTGACCGATCAGATGGTCGGCCACGTCACCGAGGTGCTCACCGGCGAGGACCGCGTCCTGGAGCTGCTCCAGAGGCTCCTCGTGGACCTTCTTGATGGCCGCGATGAGGTCGTCGAGACGTACGGAGGACTTGATGGCTCGGTTCGTCGTCATACTGTCAACCGTAAGTTGACAGTGGGGGAGTGTCAACCCGAGGTTGACACCATCGGGTGGGTGCCGGGCATGGCACCATCGGCCCGTGAGTACGTCCAGCACCGTCGACCGCGCCTTCCGGGCAGCCCTCTACGACACCGGCGACGCCGCACTCGACACCGGCGCCTCCCTGCTCGCCGCCGATCCGGCGGCCGACGCGGAACTGACCCGGCGGGGCGAGGAGTTCGTGGCCACCGCCTGGCGGCGCGGCTGGCAGCCCGCCGACGTCGTACGGATCGTCCGGCGCGAACTGGACGAGGTGCACGTACGACTCGTCTCGGCGCTGATCCTCGGGCAGGCCCCGCGCGAGGACCGGCCCCGAGGCCCGCGCTGGACGGCCCAACTGGCGCAGCTCGGTGAACAGGGCGCGGACCCCGCCCCGCGCGGCGACCGCTTCCGGCACGCCACGGCCCTGCTGGAGCTCTACCGCCTGCTGCTGCGGCTGCCCGCGCTCGAACCCCTCGACGAGACGGCCGCCCCCGGCCCGGGCGACCGCCGGCCGGAGTCCCGGATGCTCGGGCGCATTCGCGCACTGCTGGCCAAGGCGGAGGCGACAGGGTTCCCCGAGGAGGCGGAGGCGCTCAGCGGCAAGGCGCAGGAACTGATGGCCCGGCACAGCGTCGACGAGGCGCTGCTCGCCGCGCGGGAGCCCACCGCCGAGACGCCGGGCGCCTGCCGGATCGGGGTGGAACCGCCGTACGAGCAGGCCAAGGCGGTGCTGCTGGACGCGGTCGCCGACGCGAACCGCTGCCGGGCCGTGTGGAACGAGGCGCTCGGTTTCTCCACCGTGGTCGGCTTCGCCTCCGACCTGGAGGCGGTCGAGCTCCTCTACACCTCACTGCTGGTACAGGCCACCACCGCGATGACCACGGCGGAGGCCGCGCAGCGCGCGGACGGACGAAAGCGGACCAAGACCTTCCGGCAGTCCTTCCTGGCGGCCTACGCCCACCGCATGGGATCACGGCTCGCGGCCGCGGCCGCGGCCGAGACCCCGGTGAGCGCCGACCTGCTCCCGGTCCTCGCCTCCCGCACGGTGGCGGTCTCCGACCGGACGGACCGTCTGTTCCCGGAGACGACCACCACCCGGTTGCGTGGGGTGAGCGACGCGGCGGGCTGGGAGCAGGGCTCCCGCGCGGCGGACGACGCACAGGTCCGCCCGCGCCCGCGCCTGCCCTGAGGCGGCCCCGCCCCGCCGCGTGCGGGGTCTGCGGGCAACCCGGCTGCCCGGGGAGCCTTGCCCTGACGCCGCTGTCCCGCCGCGCGGGTCCGGGGCGCCCGGTCCGGCGGCCGACGGGAGGCTTTCCCTGAAGGGCGTCGTCCGCTGTCCGGGCCCTGGGCGGGCCGGTCCGGCGGTGGGCGGGAGCGTGCCGCGGAAGCCGCCCGCTGTACGGGTTCTGTGCGGTCGTGGCCGGCGCCGGGGCTTGTCCTTTGCGGTGCCGTCCTGCCCGTGAGTGCCGTCCTGCCCGCGCGGGTCCGGGGTGCCCGGTCCGGCGGTGGGCGGGAGGTCTTCCGGGAAAGTGGCGCCCGCTGTCCGGGTTCTGTGCGGTCGTGGCCGGTGCCGGGGTGTGTCCTTTGCGGTGCCGTCCTGCCCGTGAGTGCCGTCCTGCCTGCGCGGGTTCGGGGTGCCCGGTTCGGCGGTGGGTGGGAGGCTTTCCGGGAAGGGGGCGCCCGCTGTCCGGTGCTAGGAGCCGAGCCCGGCCGTCGGCAGCCCCGTCGGGAGAGTGCCGCCCTCGGCCTTGATGTACGTCTCGGTGCCGAGGTCGCCTTCCCAGGTGACCTTCAGCGTGGTCCCGTCGACGGAGTCGACCGTGCCCTTCGTCCGGTTCTCGGCGCTGTCGGTGCACTTCATGCTGATCGACGCGTTGTCACCGTCCACCTCCGCGGTGCCGGTGCACGCTGTGCCGCCGGTGGCGAAAAGGGCCGCGTCCCCGCCGGTGATCACGAGGGCCACTGCCTTGCCTCCGCTGGTGGTGAGCCAGCTGCCCTCCAGCTCGCCCGCCGGGGTCGCGCTCGCGCCGGAATCTCCCGTGCCGCCACCGGAGTCCGCGCTCGCCGTGGCAGACGGAGTCGGTGTGGCCGGGCCGTCCGCGTCGTCGGAGCCGCCCCCGCTGCACGCTGTCAGCACGAGCGCGCCGGCCAGCGCCACGGCGACGGCCGCCGCCCGAGCGCGCCGGGAGCCGCGCCCTTCGCGCGATGCCGGCGTCGCGGGTGAGGACCCCGCCGCCGAACCCGCCGAACCCAACGAACCCACCGAACCCACCGAACCCACCGAACCCACCGAAGCGTCCGAAGTCACTCCGAGCCCCCTGCCTGTTGCCGGCCCCCTCGGCCGGACGATCGCAGTCAGCTAACAGGAACCGCCCACCACCCGGCCAGCCCCCGTGAGATACCTCGCACCGTCGCCGACTCACCTCACCAGAACAGAACGGCACACGGCGGAACACAAAAGCCCGCGCGTGCGTCTTCAAGGCAGCGGGGTTTCGGTAAAGCGTCCGTCAAAGCGGACACAAGGCGACCACCGACGCTGTAATCGCGGGAACACCCCGCGTGCACGTGCATCTGCCCATGCATATGCACGTGAACAAAGCTATGATCCGGGTCAGTTGACCACTGCATCAATGGTCACACCAGCCAGTGCACCAGCGGGGAGCGACCTGTGGACCACGACGTGTACGACGGTGACGTGTACGACGGTGCCGGCGCGCCCGGCGTGCCGGGTGCGTACAACGGCATGGCGGCCACCGCGCTGGACGGCGTGGCATGGCAGAAGAGCCGGCACAGCAACTCGCAGGGATCCTGCGTGGAGTTCGCCCGGCTGCCCGGCGGAGAGGTGGCCGTGCGCAACTCCCGCTTCCCCGACGGTCCCGCGCTCGTCTACACCCGCGCGGAGATCGAGGCCATGCTGCTGGGTGTGAAGGACGGCGAGTTCGACCATCTGGTCGTCGGCTGACCCGCCCCGGGGGTGCGCGGAACGGGGCCCGGTGTGCCGGAAGGGACCCGGGATGCCCAGGATGCGGCGACGCGCGTAGCACCGGGGCGCCGGTGGCCGCCGCGGTGCGTCATGCGCCGGGGCCTGCCCCTTCCACCGGCCGGTGAAGCAGGAACAGTGCCCAGACCACCTTGCCGCTGAGCGCCCCCGCCATCGGGTGCCAGCCCCAGCCGTCGCTGAAGGAGTCGACCAGGAACAGCCCGCGGCCGGACTCCGCCGAGAAGTCGTCGGAGTCCCGGGCGACGGGGCTGGCGTCACTGGGGTCGCGCACCGCGCACACCAGCCGCTCCGACCAGCGCAGCAGATGCAGCCGCACCGGCGGTTCCTGTGGCGTCAGCCGCTTGGCCCCGGCCGGCAGCGCGTGCCGCAGGGCGTTGGTGACCAGTTCGGAGACCACCAGGCACACGTCGTCGAAACGGTCGTTCAGGTCCCACTGGTCAAGGGTCTTGCGGGTGAACTGACGTGCCTCGCGGACCGCTTCGTAGCGGGCGGGGAGGGCGCAGGACGCGGCGTCGGAGGCGGCCGCGAGGTTCAGCGGCGGAAGGCCCTGCCGTAACGGCTCGAGCATGGTCGATCCATTCGTCCCCATGCGAGGCACTCCCGGGAATTCGCGGTCTCAGCGAGCGGCGGTGGTGCGGAGACCATGGTTTCGGATGCGTACAGCAGATGCAAGGGCAGATGCACGTGCAGCTGACCGAATTCCACCCGCCCGTACGGGTTTGTTGGGCAATTTTTCCGTCATCTTCCTGACCACTCCTGGCTGTTCTCCTGTGTACTCCTTGCCACGGGCCGCCCGTTCCGTGCCGCCTTCCGATCGGATCCCCCGGCTGGATTCCGTTTCCGTAACCGGACGAGTACTGCTCGAAGTGTTTTAGTGGCAGACTGCGGAGCCTGGAGACGTTGGGGAGGCTGGCGAACGTGAGCGCGGGAGAGCCGGGATCGGTGGTGCGGCGCATGCTGCTCGGATCACAACTCAGGCGACTGCGTGAGGCGCGGGGGATCACGCGCGAGGCGGCGGGCTACTCGATCCGCGCCTCCGAATCGAAGATCAGCCGGATGGAGTTGGGCCGGGTGAGCTTCAAGACCCGGGACGTCGAGGACCTGCTGACGCTCTACGGCATCACGGACGAGCAGGAGCGCGCCTCGCTGGTCTCGCTCGCCAGGGAGGCCAATGTCGCGGGCTGGTGGCACAGTTACTCGGACGTGCTGCCCAGCTGGTTCCCCACCTATGTGGGCCTGGAGGGCGCGGCGTCGCTGCTGCGCGCGTACGAGGTGCAGTTCGTGCACGGTCTGCTGCAGACCGAGGAGTACGCCCGCGCGGTGGTGCGGCGGGGCATGCGGAGCGCGAGCGACGCCGATGTCGAGCGGCGGGTGGCGCTGCGCCTGGAGCGGCAGAAGTACCTGGTCTCCGAGCGGGCCCCCGAGTTCCATGTCGTCCTCGACGAGGCCGCGCTGCGCCGGCCGTACGGCGACCGCGCGGTGATGCGCGGGCAGCTCCAGCACCTCATCGACGTCTCCGAGCGGCCCAATGTCCGGCTGCAGGTGATGCCGTTCAGCCTGGGCGGTCACTCCGGTGAGTCGGGCTCGTTCACCATCCTCAGCTTCCCCGAGTCCGATCTGTCGGACGTCGTGTACATGGAGCAGCTCACCAGCGCGCTGTATCTCGACAAGGCCGAGGACGTGAGCCAGTACGAGAAGGCGCTCAAGGAGCTCCAGCACGACAGCCCGGGTCCGTCGGAGAGCCGGGATCTGCTCCGGGGACTGCTGCAACTCTCCTGAGAACAGCCCAACTTGGTTGAAACACAAGTACGATGACATGTGATCAGACCGTGACGTCGATCAATGCTCTGCTGACGCAGCAAAGGATGAGGGATCACATGTCGTCGTCGTACTTCACCGACCTGGCTCAGCAGTACATCGACGGTGAGTGGCGCCCGGGCTCCGGCTCCTGGGACATCATCGACTTCAATCCGTACGACGACGAGAAGCTCGCGTCGATCACCATAGCCACGGTCGACGAGGTCGATCAGGCGTACCGGGCGGCCGCCCGCGCGCAGAAGGAGTGGGCGGCGACCAACCCGTACGCCCGCCGTGCGGTGTTCGAGAAGGCGCTCAGGCTGGTCGAGGAGCGCGAGGAGGAGATCGCCGAGGCGATCGTCGCCGAACTCGGCGGTACGCGTCTGAAGGCGGCCTTCGAACTGCACCTCGCCAAGGAGTTCCTGCGCGAGGCGGTCCATCTGGCGCTGCGTCCCGAGGGCCGGATCATCCCCTCGCCGGTGGACGGCAAGGAGAACCGCGTCTACCGCGTGCCCGTCGGCGTCGTGGGCGTGATCAGCCCCTTCAACTTCCCGTTCCTGCTCTCGCTGAAGTCGGTCGCCCCCGCGCTCGCGCTCGGCAACGGCGTGGTGCTCAAGCCCCACCAGAACACGCCGATCGTCGGCGGTGCCCTGGTCGCGAAGATTTTCGAGGACGCGGGGCTGCCCGGCGGCCTGCTGAACGTGCTCATCACCGACATCGCGGAGATCGGCGACGCCTTCCTCGAGCACCCGATCCCGAAGGTCATCTCCTTCACCGGCTCGGACCAGGTCGGCCGCCACGTGGCGACCGTGTGCGCCTCCCTCTTCAAGCGCTCGGTCCTCGAACTCGGGGGCAACAGTGCGCTGGTGGTCCTCGACGACGCCGACCTCGACTACGCCGTGGACGCCGCCGTCTTCAGCCGGTACGTCCACCAGGGCCAGGTCTGCATGGCCGCCAACCGCGTCCTGGTCGACCGCGCGGTGGCCGACGAGTTCACCGAGAAGTTCGTGGCCAAGGTCAGGACCCTCAAGGCCGGTGACCCGCGCGACCCGGAGACCGTGATCGGCCCGGTGATCAACTCCCGGCAGGCGGACGTCCTGTCGGCGGTCGTCGAGCAGGCGCTCGCCGAGGGCGCCACCGCTCTCGTGCGGGGCGACCGCACCGACAACCTGGTCGAGCCGTCCGTACTGGCCGGACTGCCCGCGGACTCGGCGCTGCTCCGGCAGGAGGTCTTCGGGCCCGTCGCCTTCCTCGTGACGTTCGACGGCGAGGAGGACGCCGTACGCATCGTCAACGACACCCCGTACGGGCTGAGCGGCGCCGTGCACACCGGTGACATCGAGCGGGGCGTGAACTTCGCCAAGCGGATCGACACCGGCATGTTCCACGTGAACGACGGCACCGTGCACGACGAGCCGATCGTGCCCTTCGGCGGCGAGAAGCACTCGGGCATCGGCCGGCTGAACGGCGACACGATGCTGGACGCCTTCACCACGATGAAGTGGATCTCGGTCCAGCACGGCCGCAGCGGCTTCCCGTTCTGAGCGAGAGCCGGCGGCGGCGCTCGACGCCGCCGCCGGACACCGCGAGCTGATCCGGTGAGCGCGGGCACCCTCCTGCGTGTCACCGATCGGCCTGCCGGGAACGAACCTTCCGAGGAGGGTGGTGCCCGGGGGACCGGGCATCGCCGACCGCACCGTGGCCCTTGACGCGCACGTCCTCTCCGGTGTCCGCGACCGGCGGGCCTCCGGGCAGGGCAGCTCCCGGGGCCGAGCGCGCGCGGCCTACTCTGGACCGCATGTCAGTGATCCGTCTCCTGGTGCTCGGCGCGGTGCGCCAGCACGGGCGGGCCCATGGCTACCAGGTGCGCAACGACCTGGAGTACTGGGGCGCGCACGAGTGGTCCAACGCCAAGCCCGGCTCGATCTACCACGCGTTGAAGCAGATGGCCAAGCAGGGACTGCTGCACGCGCACGAGATCGCCCCGTCCACGGCCGGCGGCCCGCCGCGCACCGAGTACGAGATCACCGAGCAGGGCACCGAGGAGTTCTTCCGGCTGCTGCGGGAGGCGCTGACGTCCTACGACCAGAAGCCCGACGTGCTCTCGGCGGGGCTCGGCTTCATCGTCGACCTGGAGCGCGAGGAGGCCCTCGCCCTCCTGGAGCAGCGCCTGCACGCCATCGGGGAGTGGCGCAAGGCCGTCACCGAGTACTACACCCCCGAGGGCGGCCCCGGTCAACTGGGCCACATCGGCGAGATCATGGACCTCTGGGTCCACTCGGCCGACACCGGGGCCGCGTGGACCCGCGGCCTCGTGGAACGCATCCGGGGCGGCGCCTACACCTTCGCCGGCGAGGGCGAACCGTTCGTCGCCGTTCTCGCCGAGGGCGAGGAGAACCCGTACGCCACGGGGGAGCGGCATCCCGGAGACCTTCGGTAATCAAGTTTGACGAGTTGCCCCACGGGTATTACCGTCGAGGCTGGTAGTCAAGTTTGACTAATGAGGGGGTGTCGGTGTCCGACGCGGCGATCACCGTCGAGGAAGTGCGCAAGACCTACGGCGGAAGCGGCGGCAGCAACAACAGACCCGCACTGGACGGGCTCGACCTCACGGTCGCGCGCGGCACGGTGCACGGAGTACTCGGGCCGAACGGTGCGGGCAAGACCACCCTGGTGAGGATCCTGGCCACCCTGCTGCGCCCCGACGCGGGCCGGGTCGAGGTGGCGGGCCACGACGCGGTGCGCGAGGCGTACGCGGTGCGGCTGCGGATCGGCCTGCTCGGCCAGCACGCGGCCCTCGACGAGGAACTCGGCGGCCGGCAGAACCTGGAACTGTTCGGCCGCCTGCACCACCTGGGCGCGCGGCGCGCACGCGCGCGTGCCGACGAACTGCTGGAGCGCTTCGACCTCACCGAGACCGGCCGCAAGGCGGTACGGCAGTACAGCGGAGGCATGCGGCGCCGCCTGGACCTCGCCGCCTCCCTGATCACCGAACCGGAGGTGCTCTTCCTGGACGAACCGACCACCGGCCTCGACCCGCGCGGCCGCGCGGAGGTGTGGGACTCGGTCCGCTCCCTGGTCGGCGGCGGTACGACCGTCCTGCTCACCACCCAGTACCTGGAGGAGGCCGACCAGCTCGCCGACCGCATCTCGGTCGTGGACGCCGGCCGGGTCATCGCCGACGGCACCGCGGACGAGCTCAAGGGGGCCATCGGCGGCGACCGCATCGACGTGGTCCTGCGCGACGCCGGCCGGCTGCGCGCGGCCGTCGCACTGCTGCCCGTACCGCAGGACACGGTCACCGTGGACCCCGACCGGCGGCTGCTCAGCGCACCGGTCACCGACCGCATGGCGGCCCTGGCCGGGGTGGTCCGCGCGCTGGAGGAGGCGGGCATCGAGGCCGAGGACATCGCCCTGCGCAGGCCGACGCTCGACGAGGTGTTCCTGCGCCTGACCGGGCGCGACGACCGAGTGAAGGAGGCCGCGTGACCACCACGACGTACGCCCTGACCGACTCCTGGACCATGACCCGCCGCGAACTCGCCCGCTGGGGGCGGCAACCGGTCGCCGTGGTGGTGAACCTGGTCTTCCCGGTGATGCTGCTGCTGATGTTCGGCTACCTGGTCGGCGGCGGCCGGGGCGTGAGCGGCGAGTACCTCGACTTCCTGGTCCCCGGCATGCTCGCGCTCACCATGGCCTTCGGTCTGGAGGGCACCATGGTCGCCGTCACCCAGGATCTCAACAAGGGGGTCATCGACCGCTTCCGCTCCATGCCGATGGCGAACGGTGCGGTCCTGGTGGGCCGTTCCGCCGCCGACATGCTCCAGTCCGCGATCGGCCTGGCGGTGCTGCTCGCCGTCGCCGCCGCCCTCGGCTGGCGCGCCCACGGCGGCGCGGCGGGTTTCCTGGGCGCCGTGGGGCTGCTCCTGC
This sequence comes from Streptomyces sp. NPDC086080, assembly GCF_044540255.1. Classification (NCBI taxonomy): domain Bacteria; kingdom Bacillati; phylum Actinomycetota; class Actinomycetes; order Kitasatosporales; family Streptomycetaceae; genus Streptomyces; species Streptomyces sp. NPDC086080. The sequence continues at coordinate 40,471 of NZ_JBITRU010000040.1, read as the reverse complement.
TGTTCCGGTTCGCCATGCTGTGGATCGGCATCCACCTGGCGTTGGTGGCCGGGAAGCCGGAACTGGTGCAGGCCGTGCAGATCCTGGTCTGGCCGGTCGGCTTCCTGTCCAACGCCTTCGCCGACCCCGGCTCCATGCCCGGCTGGCTGGGCACGGTCGTCCAGTGGAACCCGATGTCCCACACCGCCACGGCTGTCCGCGACCTGTTCGGCGGTCCGGGCGGGGAGCCGGGGCACGTGGGGGCCGCCGTCCTGTGGCCCTTGGCACTGCTCGCGCTGTTCTTCCCGCTGGCGGTACGGCGTTTCGCGCGGCTCAGCCGGTGAAGCGGGTCCGCAACTGTCTCTCGGATGTCCCACTGCGGCGCCCGGCGACCGCTGCGACCAACGAGCCGGACTCATGGGCCACAGCGAAACGGAACGGTGCCTCTCCGATCGGACGGGAGAGGCACCATCGCCTCCGGCTTCTGGCTAGAACCCCGAGGACTCGCAGGCTGAGTCGGAGATGAGGTACGTCCTCCCGCCTGTGTAGTACCTTCCGTCCACTCTGGTGCACCACCGTGTCCGGCCTGGTCAGAGCCTTGTCCGGGACAGGGCTGCCGCAGTGAATACCGGACGCGTGCGAGGTGTACGCCTTCACTGCGCCACCGCCGGAGGTCCCGGCCGAGCCGACGGCGGCCCGGCGGGCTTCCTGGGCGCCGTGGGACGACTTCATGACGGTTCGTCATCGGGGGAGGGGGTGTCGATCGGACCCGTACCGGCCTTGACGTCGGTATACACGCGCAGGCGGGCGCCCCTGCTCTCCGCGATGCGGCACACGTCGGTCAGGGCTTCGTTCATGCGGGCGAGGAGGTAGCGGAGCTGGACGGCAGTCACGTGCTCGTCGTCCAGCATGTCGGCGAGGTGGGCGAGGAGGTCGCCGGCCATGTCGAGCTGGATGCTCTCGGCGGTGTCGGCGGCCCGGGAGAGACGCCCGCTGCCGTCGGTCAGGAGGTAGCAGGGCTTGCCTTCGGGGCCGGGCCAGGGGAGGAGGCGGGCGGGAGTGAGGGCGTTGTGTGTCATGCGGTGAGTCCGAGTCCCAAGTAGTGCGGCGGGTGCGGGTGCGGGGGCAGGTGGATGCGGATGCCCTGTGGGGCGATCAGCAGGGAGTGACGCCGGGCTTGCTGGCGCCGCTCCTGTTCGCGGCGCTCGTGCGCGACGAGGTAGGGGCGTACGAGGTTGTGGTCCTCGCCGCGGAGGGGACGTGCGCCGAACTGGTGCGGCGGCGGGCCCTCGGTCAACGGGGGCGAGAGGTCGTGGCCGTCCTGTGCGTCGAGCCGATGTCGTCCGGTACCGGGGGTGACGAGGCTGAGCAGCGGTTCGAGGAGGCGGGCGATGAGGCCGGGCATGGGTGAACTCCGTGGTCGATGTCGCGTTCTGTAGCGATCGACATACAGAGTGAAACCGCCCGTATTAGGCTCGCCAGGGGGTTTGAGGTGACCCGATGATCCCGGCGCAAGCCCCGTCCTTCAGGGCGGGGTGAGCCGGAACGGTCCGCAGAGCGAAGCTACAGCGGACGGCGCTGCTGCTCGATGTACTGCTTCACCACCGTCAGCGGTGCGCCGCCGCACGAGGCGGCGAAGTAGGACGGCGACCAGAAGTGGCCGTGCACGATGGCGCGGTTCACGCGGCCAGTGAAGTCCCGGCGCAGGATGCGCGAGGACACACCCTTGAGACTGTTCACCAGGGCCGACACCGCGACCTTCGGCGGATAGTGGACGAGTAGGTGGACGTGGTCGGCCTCGCCGTTGAACTCCTTCAGTTCCGCCTCGAAGTCCTCGCATACCTTGCACATGGCGTTCTCGCAGGCGGTCAGCATCTCGTCGTTGAACACGCCACGCCGGTATTTCGTCACGAAGACCAAGTGAACGTGCATTGCCGAAACGACGTGTCTTCCTCGCCGGTACTCACCCTCAGAAGTCATAGACCAAATGCTAGAGTCACCCTCATGCAGCTCCGTTACAACTACCGGGTTTACCCGGACGCCCCTCAGCGCCGTGCGCTGGCCCAGGCGTTCGGGTGCGCCCGCGTGGTCTTCAACGACGGGCTCCGCGCCCGTCGGGAAGCCCATGAGGCGGAGCTGCCGTACATCAAGGACAACGACCTCCAGAAGCAGGTCATCACCGCCGCCAAGCGCACCGAGGAGCGTGCGTGGCTTGGCGAGGTGTCCTCGGTCGTGCTGGTGCAGTCCCTGCGGGATCTCCACACCGCCTACCGGAACTTCTTCTCCTCGGTCACCGGCAAGCGCAAGGGCCCGAAGGTCGCTCCGCCCCGGTTCAAGTCCAAGCGGGACAATCGGCAGAGCATCCGCCTCACCGCCAACGGGTTCTCCCTGCGCGACAACGGCACCGTGTACGTGGCGAAGGTCGGCGACCTCAAGGTGAAGTGGTCCAGGCCGCTCCCGGCAGCGCCGACCAGCGTCACGATCACCAAGGGCGCCTCCGAACGGTACTGGGCATCGTTCGTCGTGGATACCGAGCCGGACTTCCTGCCCGAGCTGGACACCGAGGCCGGCATCGACCTCGGGCTCACCCACTTTGCGGTGCTGTCCGACGGCCGCAAGGTCGACTCGCCGAAGTTCCTGCGCCGCGCGGAGAAGAAGCTCAAGCGCATGCAGAAGGCCCTGTCGCGCTGCGAGAAGGGATCGAAGAACCGGGCCAAGGCCCGCAAGAGGGTCGCACGTCAGCACGCCAAGGTGGCCGACCGCCGCCGGGACTGGCACCACAAGGAATCCACGAAGATCATCCGCGAGAACCAAGCGGTGTACGTGGAAGACCTCGCGGTGTCCGGCCTCGGACGCACTCGGCTCGCCAAGTCCGTGCACGACGCCGGATGGTCGCAGTTCGTCAACATGCTGGAGTACAAGGCCCACAAGCACGGCCGGCACTTCGGCAGGATCGGACGCTTCGAGCCCACCTCCCAGGTCTGCTCGGCCTGCGGAATCAAGGACGGCCCCAAGCCCCTGTCGGTCCGCGAGTGGACCTGCCAGGAGTGCGGGACCGTCCACGACCGAGACATCAACGCAGCACGCAACATCCTGGCCGCCGGACGGGCGGACAGGCTAAACGCCTCGTGGAGCGCAGGTAAGACCGGGTCCGTCCCGGCGCAGCGCGTTGAAGCAGGAACCCACCGAGACGGTCAGCCGACCGTGGTAGGAATCCAGGTCCTTTAGGGCCTGGAGGACGTCAAGCAACAGCAACTGGCCGAGGCGGCGGTCAGGACTCGAACGCACATCGCGCATATCGAGGCGGGGCGCCGGGTGCCGTCGCGGGAGGATGCGCGGCGGCTCGACAATGCCCTGAACACGGGAAACGTGCTGAGCCGCTTCCTGCCGCAGGAGGAAGCGGCGGTCGCCGACTACTTCGAGGCGGCCCGGCTGCTCGAACAACAGGCGGTGATGATCCGGGAGTTCGCCTTGTCGTTCGTCCCGGGCATCCTCCAGACGGAAAGGTACGCGCGTGCGGTTCTGAGCACGTCGTTCCCTCCGGTGATGAAGAGGAATGTGACAGGCTCGTTGTCACACGCCTGGAGCGGGCGAAGATCCTGGATGATCCGGTGACGCCCGTAGTGTGGGCGCTGTTGGACGAGGCTGTGCTGCGGCGTCACATCGGCGGACCAGGAGTCATGGCCCAGCAGCTCAACCACCTTGTGCGTCTTGCCGAAACCGGCCGGATCCAAGTGCACGTCTTGCCGTTTGCCCTGGGGACGCACCCGCTCCTGAGCAACATGCTCACGCTGATGTGGTTCGAGGACCAGCCGCCGGTGGCCTACGGTGAGGGTCTGTGGATGGGAAAAGTCCATGACTCCCCGTCCATCGTCCAGGAAATCCAGCATCGCTACGATTTCGCGCTGGGCAACGCCCTTCCTCTGAAGGCATCCCTGGCTCTGCTCAGGGCGACAGCAAGGGACTGCGAAACGCCATGACCGACCGAGTCATACCGAGCACAGCGGCGCTGGAGGGGTGGCGTAAGTCCTCCTACAGCAACGACCAGGGCGGCAGTTGCCTCGAAGTCCTCGACGGCCACCGCCGGGGTGTTCCCGTACGTGACTCAAAGAACCCTCATGGTCCCGCAGTGATCGTTCCGGCATCCGCCTGGTCGACGTTCGTCACGGCGGTCAGGAGTGGCAGCCTCCCCTCCTGACCGCCCGCTGACTCACGTCCACTCGTCCGCCTTGACCTCCGTCTGCTTGGGTACGCGATCGATCGCGTCCGGGGCCTGACCCGACGCCACCGCCGCTGGTGTCCCGGGTGAGATTCCTGTTACCTTCCGAGGCGTGAGCCCCGGAGCACTGTCACTGCTTTGCACACAGTCCGGGGCACAGCCACGTCCGGACCTGTGAAGGCCCACTGGGTGGGCGGTAACGGCCGTCAGTGATGGAACCCGGTGGCCGCGTTCCTGTCCTCGGTCAGAGGGCGCGGCTGCCGGCGCAGGTCGGGCAGCAGGCGGGACAGGTCGTCGGCGAACATGTCCGCGAGGTCCTCCGAGAAGCCGTTGCGGCACACCACGCGAAGGACGGAGAGGTCCTGGCGGTTCGCCGGGAAGGTGTACGCGGGCACCAGCCAGCCGCTCTCGCGCAGCCGCCGGGACACGTCGAAGACGTCGTACGCCGTCACCTCCGGCGTGGTCGTGAACGCGAACACCGGGAGCTCGTCGCCCCGGGTGAGCAGCCGGAAGTCGCCGAGCGCCTCGATCCGCGCGGAGAGCCCCGTGGCCACGTCCCGCGCGGCCTGCTGCACCGCGCGGTAGCCCTCCCGGCCCAGCCGCAGGAAGGTGTAGTACTGCGCCACGACCTGCGCGCCCGGCCGGGAGAAGTTCAGCGCGAAGGTCGGCATGTCACCGCCCAGGTAGTTCACCCGGAAGACCAGTTCCTCGGGCAGCGCGTCCGCGTCCCGCCACAATGCCCAGCCGACACCCGGGTACACCAGCCCGTACTTGTGCCCCGAGGTGTTGACCGACGCCACGCGCGGGAGGCGGAAGTCCCACACCAGGTCCTCGTCGAGGAAGGGCGCGATCATCGCGCCGGACGCCCCGTCGACATGCACCGGGATGTCGAGGCCGGTGCGCTCCTGGAGTTCGTCCAGCGCCGCGCACAGGTCCGCGATCGGTTCGTAGGACCCGTCGAAGGTGGAGCCCAGGATGCCGACGACCCCGATAGTGTTCTCGTCGCACAGCCCGACGGCGGCGGCCGGGTCGAGGTGGAACCGTTCGCCCTCCATTTGCACCTGACGGGCCTCCACCTCCCAGAAGGTGCAGAACTTCTCCCAGCAGACCTGGACGTTGACGCCCATGACGAGGTTGGGCCGGGCGCCCGGAGCGGGAGTACGCCGGCTCCAGCGCCGCTTCATCGCCATCCCGGCGAGCATGCACGCCTCGCTCGAACCGGTCGTCGAACAGCCGACGGCGGCCGACGGATCCGGCGCGTTCCACAGGTCGGCGAGCATCGCCACACAGCGCCGCTCCAGCTCGGCCGTGCGCGGGTACTCGTCCTTGTCGATCATGTTCTTGTCCCGGCACTCCGCCATCAGGGCCCCGGCCTGGGGCTCCATCCAGGTGGTGACGAAGGTGGCCAGGTTCAGCCGCGCGTTGCCGTCCAGCATCAGTTCGTCGTGCACGAGCTGATAGGCCGTCGAGGGCGCCATGGGCGCGGCGGGCATCCGGTGCTTGGGCGGCGCCTCGGTCATGTCCCCGAGGGGATTGGCCGGCCCGAGGAAGGGGTTGACGGACAGGGGGTGCTCGTCGTGCGGGGGGACGTTGTGGAGCGGCATGGGGGTCTCCGTACGAGGTGGGGTGGCCGGGAGAGGCCGGTGAGGGGGGTGGGGTGGACGGGGTGTGTCACCGGACCGCCGTCCCGTCCGTCCGCAGCCGCGTCTGCGGGCGGCCGGTGACCAGTGGCCGGGCGGGCAGGGAGGCGATGCAGGGAGGGCGGGCCCGAGGAGGACTGGACTCGTCACCATGCCCACCGGCCGGCAGCGCGGGGACGAGGGCCGACAGCAGGGTGCGTGCCGAGGCCGCCGGAGCTGAGTGGGGAGCGGAGCGTGCGTCGTCCTGGGCCACGCGCACACGATAAACGGGCGATACGGGCAAATCGGGAACCCGCTTGCACCTCACGTGGCGTGAGGATCCAGGCTGGGGGGCGGAAATCGAAAGGAGCGGAAGTGGGTTACTCCGTGGGACAGGTGGCCGGTTTCGCCGGCGTCACGGTGCGCACGCTGCACCACTACGACGGCATCGGCCTGCTCGCGCCCAGCGAGCGCAGCCACGCGGGGCACCGGCGTTACAGCGACGCCGACCTCGACCGGCTCCAGCAGATCCTGTTCTACCGAGAGCTCGGCTTCCCGCTCGACGAGGTGGCCGTCCTGCTCGACGACCCGGACGCGGACCCGCGTGCGCATCTGCGCCGACAGCATGAGGTGCTGACCGCCCGGATCGAGAAGCTGCGGAAGATGGCGGCGGCCGTGGAACACGCGATGGAGGCACGCGCGATGGGGATCGATCTGACGCCCGAGGAGAAGTTCGAGGTGTTCGGGGACTTCGACCCGGACCAGTACGAGGAGGAGGTTCAGGAACGCTGGGGCGGTACCGACGCCTACCGTCAGTCGCGGCGGCGCACGGCCTCCTACACCAAGGAGGACTGGCAGCGGATCCAGCGCGAGGCGGACGAACTCACCCGGCGGTTCGTGGAGCTGATGGAGGCAGGGGAGCCGGCGGACTCCGAGGCGGCGATGGATGCCGCCGAGGCCCACCGTCAGGGGATCACCCGCCATCACTACGACTGCGGACACGAGATGCACGCCTGCCTGGGCGAGATGTACGTCAGCGATGAACGTTTCATGCGGAACATCGACCAGGCGAAGCCCGGTCTCGCCGTCTACATGCGGGACGCGATCCTCGCCAACGCCGCCCGGCACGCATCCTGAGCGATCGTGGCCCGGGCCGCTCCCGGACCGCTCCCAGGCGGTTCCCGGGCCACGACCAGCGGTGATGGCGAACGGCGGCGGCTCCCGGCTTTCTCCGGGGCCGGACACGGTGCATCCTGGGTACCCCCGCGGAACCTGGGCCTCGACGGTTGCGTTCATAATTTGGGCAGCCAGCCCCGCCCGTACCCTCCAGCTGCAGGAGCCACTTCCCCGTGACCACGCTTGCGCTCGGCCCTGAGTGGCTGAGCCCGGACTACCTGATCGAGACCTTCAGCCTTCCCGGCATCCTGTTGATCGTCTTCGCGGAGTCCGGACTCTTCGCGTTCCTGCCCGGTGACTCCCTGCTGTTCACGGCGGGTCTCTTCGTGGCCGAGGGGAGTTACATCACCCAGCCGCTGTGGATGGTCTGCACGCTGATCGTGCTGGCCGCCGTCATCGGCGACCAAGTCGGTTACATGATCGGCAAGTTCTTCGGTCCCCGGCTGTTCAGCCGGCCGAACTCCAAGCTCTTCAAACAGGAGAACCTGGAGAAGGCCCACGACTTCATGGAGAAGTACGGCCCGAAGGCGATCGTCCTGGCCCGCTTCGTGCCGATCGTGCGCACCTTCGCCCCCATCGTCGCCGGCGCCGGCCGCATGAAGTACCGCACGTTCCTGACGTACAACGTGATCGGCGGTGTCGCCTGGGGCACCGGTGTCACCCTGGCGGGCTACTGGCTCGGGCAGATCGAGGTCATCAAGACCAACGTCGAGGTGATCCTCGTACTGATCGTCTTCCTGTCGGTGGTGCCGATCATCATCGAATACGTGCGCGAGCGCGGGAAGAAGAAGCGGGCCGCCGCCGAGGCCCCGGCCGCCGTGCCCCCGCACCCGCAGGCCCCGGTCATGGACGACGCCACGACCCAGCTGCGCCGCATCAACCCGGCGACCCCCCAGCAGCCCCAGCAGCAGCACTACGGCAACCAGTACGGCTACCCGCAGCAGCAGCAGCCGTACGGCAATCAGGGCTACCCGCAGCAGCCCCAGCAGCAGCCCCACCAGCCTCAGCCGCAGCAGCCGTACGGCAACGACCAGCACTACAACCAGCAGCAGCCCTACAACGGCGGCTACTGACCCGCCGGACGGAGCCCGCCATCCCGCCGCAGGGCGGCAACACCTGTGCGAAGCCCCGCTAGAAGCCCGGCTAGAAGCCCCGCGTCCGCTTGGCCGCCCGGCGCTTCTCCGGGGAGCCGATCCGCAGGAAGATGCGGGAGATCTCCGACCCGAGGTTCACCCCGATCGCGATGGCCATGGCCAGGGCCACGGCCTTCGTGAGCGACGCCAGTCCCGAGGTGAGCTCGTTCTGGGCGATGCCCAGCAGACCGAAGTAGGTGGCGGAACCGGGCAGCAGCGGCCCGATCGCCGCCGTGGTGTACGGCAGCGCGGACGCGAACCGGTACCGGGCCAGCAACTGCCCGAAGAGGCCCACCACGCCGGCCGCCACGGCCGTGGACGCCACCGGTGAGATGTCACCCGTGACGTGCATGGCCCCGTACACCAGCCAGGCGACGCCGCCGTTCAGGGTCACCATCAGCACGGTGGACCGTTCCTGCTGGAGCAGTACCGCGAAGGCGAGGGAGAGTCCCATGGACGCGGCGATCTGCAGCAGCGGCTGCGGGCTGCCGCCGAGCGCCGCGTCCGGGTTCAGCTCGGCTCCCAGCTGCACTCCGAAATACAGCACCGTCAGCACTCCGGCCACGATGCCCACGAAGAAGTACAGAACCTCCAGCAGACGCGCGGACGCCGTGATGTAGAAGCCGGTCAGGCCGTCCTGCACGCCCGCCACCAGTGCCCGCCCCGGCAGCAGGGCGAACAGCCCACCGGTGATCACCGCGGACGCCTTCACGTCCACGTGTGCCACGGTGAGCGCCACCCCGATCGCGGCCGGCGGCGTCGCGGCCACCGTGAACTGGTAGAACTCCGGCAGCCCGCGCCCCGCGCACAGCCAGGCCAGCCGGTCGCCGAGCATCGCGCCGATAGCGGCGGCGACGAACACCAGCGCGCCGCCGCCGACCAGTACCGAGGCCGAACCCGCGAGCAGCCCGCTCGCCACGGTCAGCGCCCAGCCGGGGTACGGGTGCCGGTTGCGCCGGATGTCCGCCAGCCGGCGGTAGGCCTCCTCAAGGGAGACCTGCGTCTCGTCGTCACTGAGGTCGTCCACCAGCTGGTACACCGCGGCCAGCCGGGTGTAGTCGGGGCTGCGGCGGCGCACCGTACGGGACGCGGTCACGGGGTCGTCGACCAGGGACGGCTGGTACGAGATCGACAGCAGGGTGAAGGTGACGTTGGGCTCGCAGCGGTCCAGGCCGTAGGAGCGGCACACGGCGAACATCGCCGCCTCCACGTCCTCGGCGCCCTCACCGCCCGCCAGCAGCAGCTCCCCGATACGCAGGGTGAGGTCGAGCACGCGCGGCACCGCGGGCCCCGCCTCGTCGTGCCGCTGCACGATCTCCGGGGCCGGCCGCTCGGTCACCGGCATCCGCAGCATGGTGCGCATCCGGTCCTGCCACGGCACGTCCCGGGGGAGGCTGACGACCGGTACACCGTTCGGCGGGGTGAACGCCGGCGGCAGCTGCTTCGAGCTGTGGGTGCTGGGCGGGTTGAACGCCGACCCCTCGGACTCGGCCGGCTGCGGCGACGACACGTCCAGGCCGTCCGGCACCGAGAACTCGGAGGTCGTCTCCGACTCCGTACCGGTCCTCGGGACGGCCAGCCCGTCGGGAACGGCGAACTCGGATGTCGTCGACGAGTCGGCCTCGGCTGCCGCCGCGGCCCCGGCAGGAGGCGTGAACACCGCCCTTGCCTCGTCCGACCTCGGCTTGCGGCCCTCCGCGTCCGTCACGCCCTTCGCTCCCTGTTACGACACCGTCCGAAAGATCGTCTCCACCCTGCCCCGTACCCCCGTACCCCCGTACCCCCGTAACCCCGTAAGGCCTCAGTATGCGCACGCACAGCAGGACGGGCCGCACGCGCGCGTGCGGCCCGTCCTGTGTCTCGCGGCGGGGGGAGCTCAGTGACCGCCCGTCTCCTTGAAACGCTTGTAGGAGCGCTCGATCTCGAGCTCGGCGTCCACCCGGCCCACCCAGTTGGCGCCCTCGACCGACTTGCCCGGCTCCAGGTCCTTGTAGACCTCGAAGAAGTGCTGGATCTCCAGGCGGTCGAACTCCGACACGTGGTGGATGTCGCGCAGGTGCTCCACCCGCGGGTCCGTCGACGGGACGCACAGCAGCTTGTCGTCGCCACCCGCCTCGTCCGTCATACGGAACATGCCGATCGCCCGGCAGCGGATCAGACAGCCCGGGAACGTCGGCTCGTCCAGGATGACCAGCGCGTCCAGCGGGTCGCCGTCCTCCCCGAGGGTGTTCTCGACGAAGCCGTAGTCGGTCGGGTAGGCGGTCGAGGTGAAGAGCCGACGGTCCAGGCGGATCCGACCCGTCTCGTGGTCCACCTCGTACTTGTTCCGCGAACCCTTCGGGATCTCGATCGTGACGTCGAACTCCACCGGACGCTCCTCCATGATCAGCACATACTTCTGGTGGTTAAGTGTCCCTCACGCAGGTGTGTGATCGCGAAAGGGGCTGGTGGTCGTGCCAGAGCTGAGGCCTTGGCGGGCCGCGAGACCGCATGTCGTGCGGTTCGTGGGTGCCGTACGGCCGCGTGTCGCCCGGGCGGCGGAGACCGTACGGCCACGTCTGGCGCGCGTCGCCGCGGCCGTACGGCCACGGTCGGCGCTGACCGGCCGGAAGGGCTCACCACAGGTCACGCGGCCGAAGACCTGGCAGTTCACCGCGACCGCCGCCACCGCCGGTCTGGCGCTGGCCGCGGGTGTGGCGACCGCCGCCGGTCCCTGGGACTCCTCGGGTCAGCGTACGGCCGAGCGGGACCGCGCCGTGGCCCTGGCGGCCTCGCGTGGCACAGATCACGGCGGCGGCCGCGCCCACGCCGGTACGCCGCCCCGCGGACCGGGGGCCGCCCCTCCGGCGGCCTCCGTGCTCACCGGCCTCGGCGGCACCGCCACCGCCGCGCGGTCGGCACCCGCCGCCAAGACCCTGGCCGGCGTCCTCGACCCGCTGCTGAAGATCCCGGCACTCGGCAGCCGCTCCGCCGCCGTGGTCGACGTGGCCACCGGCCAACGGCTGTACGGCACCGGCTCGGCGGACGCGTTGGTCCCTGCGTCGACCACGAAGATCGCCACCGCCGTCGCCGCGCTCTCCGCCATGGGCGCCGACCACCGCCTCACCACCCGCGTGGTGTACGAACCCGACACGAAGGAGGTCGTCCTGGTCGGGGGCGGCGACCCCACCCTCACCGCCCGCAAGGAGGCCCGGGGCCTCGCCGGCCTGCGGGAACTCGCCGAGCGGTCCGCCGCCGCCCTCGCCGAACGCGGGGTGCGCGAGGTGACGCTGTCGTACGACACGACCCTCTACAAGGGCGCCACGACGCACCCGATCGGGGAGAACCCCAACATCGCCGCCGTCACCCCGCTGATGGTCGACGAGGCCCGCACCGACGACTCCGTCAGCGGCCCCGCCCCGCGGGTACCGGACCCGGCGGCAGACGCCGCGCGGAAGTTCGGCGACCTGCTGACGGAGCACGGCATCAAGGTCACGCCGCCCGGTGCGTCGAAGGCCACCACCCGGGCCACCACCCTCGCCACGGTCTCCTCACCCCCGCTCGCCGCCCTCGTCGAACGGATGCTGACCCACAGTGACAACGACCTCGCCGAGGCCCTCGCCCGGCACACCGCCCTCGCCACCGGCAAACCCGCCGACTTCGCCGGCGGTGGCGCGGCGATCACCGCCCGCCTCCAACAGCTCGGCCTCCCGCTGAAGGGTGCCGACGTCAAGGACGGCAGCGGCCTCGACCGGCGGGACAAACTCACCGCCGACCTGCTCACCGCCCTGCTCGTCAAGGCCGGCGACCCGGCCCGTCCCGAGCTGCGCCCCGCCCTCACCGGACTGCCCGTCGCCGGCTTCACCGGCACCCTGGCAGGCCGTTACGGCGACGGCGCGGCCGGCGTCGTACGCGCCAAGACCGGAACGCTCACCGGCGTGAACACGCTGGCGGGGACCGTCGTCGACAAGGACGGACGACTGCTGGCCTTCGCCTTCCTGGCGAACGACACCACCGGCCCGGACGCGGCCCAGTCCGCCCTGGACAAGGCGGCCACCGCCCTGGCCGCCTGCGGCTGCCGCTGACCCGCCGTCGGAGCCCACAAGGGGCGCGGGGAACTGCGCGAGGGGGTCTGGGGCGAAGCCCCCAGGGACGGGACGGGAAGGGGCGGCGGGGGCGAAAACACCTTCCCGCCGAACCTGCCCACCCCCCGACGGGTATCGCCGCCGCCTTCCCCGGCCGCCCGGCCTCCACCCCGCCCCGCCCCTCGTCGCCCTGCCCCAAGCCGGGGCACTCACGTACCGTTGACGCATGACGAGCATCGGTGGTGCTGCCTCTTCCGGGATGGTCGACTGGAATCTCGCGGTCGCGACCGCGACCCGGCTCATGCGCCCGGGCCCCGACGTGAGCCGTGACGAGGCCCGCGCCGTCGTCGCGGAACTGCGCCGGCACGCGGTCTCCGCGGAGGAACATGTCCGGGGCTTCACCGGACTCGGCACCGAGGAGACCCACGACACCCCGCTGCTCGTCGTCGACCGCCCCGGCTGGGTCCGGGCCAATGTCGCCGGCTTCCGTGAACTGCTCAAGCCGCTCCTCGACAAGATGCAGGAACGCCGCGGCACCGGCCCCGGCAATGTGGTCCTCGGCGCCGTCGGCGGCAAGGTCACCGGCGTGGAACTGGGCATGCTGCTGTCCTTCCTCGCCTCCCGCGTCCTCGGCCAGTACGAGACCTTCGCCCCCGCCACCCGCGACCTCCCGGCCGGTGCGAACGGCGGCGGCCGGCTGCTGCTAGTCGCCCCCAACATCGTTCACGTCGAGCGCGAGCTCGATGTCGAACCGCACGACTTCCGCCTGTGGGTGACCCTCCACGAGGAGACCCACCGCACCCAGTTCACCGCGGTGCCCTGGCTGCGGGACCATCTGGAGGGCGAGATCCAGTCGTTCCTGGAGGAGACCGACGTCGACCCCATGACCGTCCTGGAACGCGTCCGCGAGGCCGCGCAGTCCCTCGTCGGCGGCCGTCCCGAGGGCGAGGAGGGCGACGAAGGCCGCTCCCTCGTGGAGATCGTGCAGACGCCCGCGCAGCGCGAGATCCTCGGCCGGCTCACGGCCGTGATGTCCCTGCTGGAGGGCCACGCGGACTTCGTCATGGACGGGGTGGGACCCGAGGTGGTGCCGAGCGTCGCCGAGATCCGTGAGAAGTTCCAGCAGCGCCGTGCCAAGGGCGCCTCCCGGCTGGACATGGCCCTGCGCAAGCTGCTCGGCCTGGACGCGAAGCTCCGGCAGTACCGCGACGGCGAACGCTTTGTGCGCGCCGTCGTGGAGGAGGTCGGCATGGACGGCTTCAACCGGGTGTGGACCTCGCCCAACACCCTCCCCACCAAGGCGGAGATCGCCAAACCGGTGGACTGGATCACCCGGGTGCACCGCAAACCGGAGGCGTGAGCCCCGCGTCCCCGTCGGGCGAGGCATCCGGCCGTTGGCAGACGGACGCCCCGCCAATCACCCGTCCGAGGGACCGTGGGCTCTGGGCAGGCGTGCAATGCTCGGGGTACGCCCCGGTTCTGTCACCATCTACACACTCTGAGTGACCGGACCTCGGGCTCACCCCCCGAAAACTTCATGAAGGGAACCGGACATGGGTCCCCATCCTGCGGTCGCGGCGATACGCCTGGCGGTCCGCCGCGTCCTGACCGACATCCTCGACGACCACGGCCGAGCTCCCGGCCACCCACCGCACGAGCCGGCCTCCTCCCCGCTCGTGCTCGTGGCCTGCTCGGGCGGTGCCGACTCCATGGCGCTCGCCTCCGCCCTCGCCTTCGAAGCCCCCCGGCTCGGCCTGCGCGCCGGCGGCGTGACCGTCGACCACGGCCTCCAGGCCGGTTCCGACCAGCGCGCCGCCGACGTCGTCGTGCGCCTGCGCGAACTCGGCCTCAGCCCCGTCGAATCCGTCGCCGTCGCCGTCGGCCGCGAGACGAAGGTGGCGCACAGCGCCTCGAACCGGCGTGGCGGGGGAAGAGGGGCCGGCGGACCCGAGGCGGCCGCCCGGGACGCCCGCTACGCCGCCCTGGACTCCGCCGCCGAACGGCACGGCGCCGCCGCCGTCCTGCTCGGCCACACCCGCGACGACCAGGCCGAGACCGTCCTGCTCGGCCTCGCCCGGGGCTCCGGCATCCGCTCCCTGTCCGGAATGGCCGCGGTCTCGGGGGCCGACGGCCGTTACCGGCGCCCCTTCCTCCAGCTCGACCGGCAGACCGCCCGCAAGGCCTGCATGGTCCAGTCCCTCCCCGTCTGGGACGACCCGCACAACGCCGACCCCGCCTACACCCGCTCCCGGCTCCGCCACGAGGGCCTGCCCGCTCTGGAGAAGGCCCTCGGCAAGGGCGTCGTCGAGGCCCTCGCCCGGACGGCCCAGCTCTCCCGCGACGACGCCGACGCGCTCGACGCGTGGGCCGGCCGGGCCGAGGCCGGCGTACGGGACGACGACGGCCGCCTGGAGTGTGCCGCGCTGCACGCGCTGCCGCCCGCGGTGCGCCGCCGGGTGCTGCGCCGCGCCGCCATCGAGGCCGGTGCTCCGGCCGGTTCGCTGTTCGCCCGCCACATCGAGGAGGTCGACCGGCTGATCACCGGCTGGCGCGGTCAGGGGGCCATCAATCTCCCCGGCCGGGTCGTCGCTCGCCGGCAGGGTGGCAGACTGGTGATTCGGCAGGGCTGATTCCGGACCCCACCGACCCTGTGAGTCGCGGGGCGGACCGGACCGGCCGGTGGGACGACCGAAAGTGATGCGGGTGGACGCGAAAGACATGGGTGCCGACCTCGAGAAGGTGCTCATCACCAAGGAAGAGATCGACGCCAAGCTGGTGGAGCTTGCCGCGAAGATCGACGCGGAGTACGCGGGCAAGGACGTGCTGATCGTCGGTGTGCTCAAGGGCGCGGTGATGGTGATGGCCGACCTCGCGCGAGCGCTGTCCACCCCTGTCACCATGGACTGGATGGCCGTGTCGTCGTACGGGGCGGGCACCCAGTCCTCGGGTGTGGTGCGGATCCTCAAGGACCTCGACACCGACATCAAGGGCCGTCACGTCCTGATCGTCGAGGACATCATCGACTCGGGACTGACCCTCTCCTGGCTGATCTCCAACCTCGGCTCGCGCGAGCCCGCCTCTCTCAAGGTGTGCACGCTGCTGCGCAAGCCCGAGGCCGCCAAGGTCGCGATCGACGTGGCATGGGTCGGCTTCGACATCCCCAACGAGTTCGTCGTCGGGTACGGCCTCGACTACGCCGAGAAGTACCGCAACCTTCCGTTCGTCGGTACGCTCGCCCCCCACGTCTACGGCGGCTGAACGCCAGGGCCCGGCCCGCCGTACGGTGATCGGGAACCCCGGCGGGCTCCGCGGCGTTGGAGCATGCGTGGACGCGAATGCCGGCTGTCCCCCCGCAGCTTCGGGGGGCAATGCTGGGGTACCGTCCGAAGAACAGTCTTTGTCAAACTCACTATGGCAGGAGGGACGGGGCGGCACCGCTCCGTATGGATGGACGTGAAGCGATACTTCCGTGGGCCGGTCATGTGGATCGTGCTGGCCGTCCTTGCCGTGGTCGTGTTGATGCAGGTCGTCGGCTCGTCCGGCGGCTACAAGACGGTGGACACCGGCCAGGTCGTCCAGGCGATCAATGAGAACAAGGTCGAGTCGGCCAAGCTGACCACCGGCGACGAGCAGATCATCAAGGTCACGCTCAAGGACGGCGAGAAGGTCAAGGACAGCTCGAAGATCCAGGCGAGCTATATCGGCGACCAGGGCGTCACCATCGCCAATACGCTGCAGGACAAGTTCCAGAACGAGCAGATCCCGGACGGCTACACGGTCTCGCCGTCGAAGCAGAACCCGTTCGTGAGCATTCTGCTGTCGCTGCTGCCGTTCGTCCTCATCGTCGTGGTCTTCCTGTTCCTGATGAATCAGATGCAGGGCGGCGGCTCCCGCGTCATGCAGTTCGGCAAGTCCAAGGCGAAGCTCATCACCAAGGACACCCCGAAGACGACGTTCTCCGATGTCGCGGGGTCCGACGAGGCCGTCGAGGAACTCCACGAGATCAAGGAGTTCCTGCAGGAGCCGGCGAAGTTCCAGGCCGTCGGCGCCAAGATCCCCAAGGGCGTGCTGCTGTACGGCCCGCCCGGTACCGGCAAGACCCTGCTCGCGCGTGCCGTCGCGGGCGAGGCGGGCGTGCCGTTCTACTCGATCTCCGGTTCCGACTTCGTCGAGATGTTCGTCGGTGTCGGTGCCTCCCGGGTCCGTGACCTGTTCGAGCAGGCCAAGGCCAACGCTCCCGCGATCGTCTTCGTCGACGAGATCGACGCGGTCGGCCGCCACCGCGGCGCCGGCCTCGGCGGTGGTCACGACGAGCGCGAGCAGACCCTGAACCAGCTCCTCGTCGAGATGGACGGCTTCGACGTCAAGGGCGGCGTGATCCTCATCGCCGCGACGAACCGGCCCGACATCCTCGACCCGGCCCTTCTGCGGCCCGGCCGCTTCGACCGCCAGATCGCGGTCGACCGCCCGGACATGCAGGGCCGGCTGGAGATCCTCAAGGTGCACCAGAAGGGCAAGCCGGTCGCCCCGGACGTCGACCTGTCGGCCGTCGCCCGCCGTACCCCCGGCATGACCGGTGCCGACCTGGCCAACGTGCTGAACGAGGCCGCGCTGCTGACCGCGCGCAGCGATCAGAAGCTCATCGACAACCACATGCTGGACGAAGCGATCGACCGTGTGGTGGCGGGCCCGCAGAAGCGGACCCGGATCATGTCGGACAAGGAGAAGAAGATCACCGCGTACCACGAGGGCGGTCACGCCCTGGTCGCGGCGGCCTCACCGAACTCCGACCCGGTCCACAAGATCACCATCCTGTCCAGAGGCCGCGCCCTCGGCTACACCATGGTCCTGCCCGACGAGGACAAGTACTCCACCACGCGCAACGAGATGCTGGACCAGCTGGCCTACATGCTGGGCGGCCGCGCGGCGGAGGAGCTCGTCTTCCACGACCCGACCACCGGTGCGGCCAACGACATCGAGAAGGCCACGGGTCTGGCCCGGGCGATGGTCACGCAGTACGGCATGACCGAGCGGCTCGGCGCGATCAAGTTCGGCGGCGACAACACCGAGCCGTTCCTGGGCCGTGAGATGGCTCACCAGCGGGACTACTCGGAAGAGGTCGCCGCGCTGGTGGACGAAGAGGTCAAGAAGCTCATCGAGACCGCGCACAACGAGGCGTGGGAGATCCTGGTCGAGAACCGCGACGTCCTCGACAACCTGGTCCTGGCCCTCCTGGAGCGGGAGACGCTGGGCAAGGAGGAGATCGCCGAGGTCTTCGCGCCGATCGTCAAGCGCCCGCCCCGGCCCGCCTGGACCGGCTCCTCGCACCGTACGCCGTCCACCCGTCCGCCGGTCCTCTCCCCCAAGGAGCTGGCCCTGACGAACGGCGCGAACGGCGCGACGCCGGCCATCACCACCGTCAAGAGCACCGCGGCGGAGCCCGCCCCGGCGCCCGAGCGGACCCCGGAGGAACGCCCCGAGAGCTGACCCACGGCTCACGGCGCCCCACCGGGCCCGGAATGGATGCCGCGCCCCCCTGGTTCTAGCCTGGGGGCGCGGCGTTTTGCGTACCCGCAGTTGAGACGCGTGCCCGTCACGCGTGAAGGCACAGGAACGAGGCACTCCATGACCGACCCCGTGACGCTGGACGGCAAGGCCCGCATCGGCGAGTTCGACGAGAAGCGGGCTGAGAACGCCGTACGTGAGCTGCTGATCGCGGTTGGGGAAGATCCGGACCGCGAAGGGCTTCAGGAGACTCCGGCACGGGTGGCGCGGGCGTATCGGGAACTTCTGGCCGGGCATGCGCGGCAGCCCGAGGAAGTACTCACGACTACCTTCGACATCGGGCATGACGAAATGGTCCTCGTGAAGGACATTGAAGTCGTCAGCCTGTGCGAGCACCACATGTTGCCTTTCCACGGCGTGGCCCACATCGGGTACATCCCGGCCGAAAACGGCAAGATCACCGGCCTGTCGAAGCTTGCCCGGCTGGTTGAGGTGTTCGCTCGTCGCCTGCAGGTGCAGGAACGTCTCACCACACAGATTGCCGACTCTCTCATGAGAATCCTTGAAGCTCGGGGTGCGATTGTCGTCATCGAGGCCGAGCACATGTGCATGTCGGTACGTGGCATTCGCAAGCCCGGTGCCAAGACCACGACGTCGGCGGTGCGTGGTCAGCTGCGGGACGCTACGACCCGATCCGAGGCAATGAGCCTGATATTGGCGCGCTGACGTGATTGTCAGTGGTGCCCGATACCTTCCTTGATCAGTGAGCTGCTCGCTGATCAAGGAGGATTGCCGTGGAGTACGGACTGCCCAGTAAGCAGACGGTGAACGCTGTGGACGGTCGCTTGCCGGCGAGGGATGTACGGGTGGGGTGTCGCCTTTGGACGCTGGACGGGGGGCGTACGGTCCGGACCACGGTCACAGCGGTCACCACGGTCCGGGCTCGTGAAGTGGCGGACGTCGTGACCGATCACGTGAGATTCACCGTGGCACCCGACCAGATGTTGGGTACGCCCGATGGATGGGTCAACGCGAGGGACGCTGCGGGGACCGTGCTCGCCTGGACACAGGCGCGGAAGTTGTGTCGTACACGGTTGATCATCAAGCCGGGTTATGAGCTCGGCTACCTGATCGGAGCCAATTGCGCGGACGGCAGCGTCGGCAAGAACTATCTGTCCCTGGTGGTCAATGACAAGACGTTCGCCACGCGCTATGCGACGTGCCTGACAGCGGCCACCGGTCTCCCTGCACGTCTGGAGGCAGTGACGCGGCCATCCGGGTACCTCCAGAGGGATGTTCCGGGCTTTCGTGTGCGTGTGGTGTCGTCGTATCTGGCCGACCTGATGAGGCAGTACGTGGGCGGAGACGCGCACCACATGAGACAGCGATTTCCCAGGGTTGTACTCCGGGACGGGGAAACGTTCGAGGGCTTCCTCGACGGCTACACGGACGGCGATGGCTTCCGTTCCAGGGCTTGGTCCGGTCGCCTGCTGGTCAGCGGCAACGTGCCGTTCCTTTCCGAGCCGGCGCAGGTGGTGGGCGCACGGTTCACCCCGAAGACCAACGGGTTGGCATCACACTTGGTCGTGGCCGACAGCTGGCCCTCGCGGGGGACCTTCAAAGCTGAGCAGCACTCCCTGCAACTCCGAGAGTCCAACTGGACCCAGGTCCGCGAGGTTCGGCTGCGGACCACCACGAACAAGCCGTTCACCCTTTACAGCTACCGACTCGATCCCCACCCCGGCTTCCTGGTCAACGGACACCTGGCCCGCCAGCCTTGGTAGGCCAGACGTGTCACACGGTCGGCACAGCCCCTGGGCCGTTGTGCTCGTCGTCCTCCGGGAGCCTGCAGACGCGCTCCAGGAAGAGGGCCGCCGCTATGACGCCGATGCCCGCCACGACCGAAAACCCGGCGTAGATGGCCTGGTCGCGGCGGGCGGGGATGTCCAGGGATTCCAGCAGGAAGACGAACGTGCCGCCGTACATACCGGCGACCAGGGCCGCCACCAGGGCGCTGGCCTGACCGAACACGACCGCCCGGGCCGCCATCAACGGGTCGACGCCCTTGGCGTCGTGCTGCCGCTCGCGCTGGGCCTTGAGGCGGGCGCGCAGCGAGAGCGCGGTGGCCGCGAGGACCACCGCGATCAGGGCGAGGACGATGGGCGCGGCCACGGGCACGCTCGGGAGGGTCCCGAAGGAGTTCCACAGGCGGGCGCCGGCCCAGGACAGGATTCCGGCGACGACGAAGACGCCGGCCAGCACCCTGATGCGCAGCTCTTTCACGGTGTCCCTTCGCGTTCCCCGGACCGGTGCCCCGGAAAGTGGTCGTCTCGACCTTAACGGCTACTCGGGCAGCCGGAGTTCCAGGTCCGCGCGGGGCGTGACCCCGTCCCGGGTGACCGCGCCGAGAAGATCGGCGACCGATCCGTGGCCGGGAAGGCGCGCGCCGGGGTCGATGTCGTTCCAGGGGGCGAGGACGAAGGCACGCTCGTGGGCGCGCGGGTGCGGCAGGGTGAGCCGGGGGTCGTCCGAGTGGAGGTCCGCGTAGGCGACGATGTCCACATCCAGGGTGCGCGGGCCCCAGCGCTCGTCCCGTACCCGGTGGAAGGCGTCCTCGACCGCCTGTGCCCGCTCCAGCAGGGAGGACGGGGGCAGGGTGGTCTTCAGGACCACGACCGCGTTGAAGTACGAGGGCTGGCTGCCGGGGTCGACGCCCCATGGCTCCGTCTCGTACACGGGGGAGACCGCCTTGACCCGGATGCCCGGGGTGTCCTCCAGGGCGTCCACGGCGCCCTGGAGGGTCTCCAGGCGGTTGCCCAGGTTGGCGCCGAGGGAGACCACGGCCGGCCGGGGGTTCTGCAGGGTGGTGTCGGCGGCGTCGACCCGCTCGACCACGGAGGCGGGGACGGGCTGGACGGTCGGGTCGGTGTGGCCCGTGGTGGACGGCCTGGTCATACGCGGCTCCGGGTGATGGTGACGGTCACGTCGTCGAAGGGCACGGTGATCGGCGCGTCCGGCTTGTGGACGCACACCTCGACCTCCCGCACCACGTCGTGCTTCAGACAGACCTGGGCGATGTGCTCGGCGAGCGTCTCGATGAGGTTGACGGGCTCCCCCTGGACGACGGCCACGACCTCCTCGGCCACGATGCCGTAGTGCACGGTCTTCGTCAGGTCGTCGTCGGCCGCGGCCGGCCGGGTGTCCAGGCCGAGCACGAGGTCCACGATGAAGGTCTGGCCCTCCTCGCGTTCCTTCGGGAACACCCCGTGGTGCCCGCGGGCCTTCAGGCCGCGCAGCGCGACACGATCCACGCGAATCACTCCTGCAGTCGTCGGTCCGGCCGGTCGGTCCCGGGTACGGAGGGCACACCGGCCTGTACCCGAATCTACCCGTGGCCACCGACATCGCCGATGCCCCGGGGGTGCCGCCGCGGGCCGGTGTGCGGAGGCCTCACCTCCCGTTTGCCCTGAGGAGGGCGAAGGTTCACAGGACGGCCGGCGGCCGTATCCGCCCCTGGCGTCGTGATTCCGGCCATGTCGGAGGGCCGGAATCCGGCCCGGCTGTTCGGTCGGGGTGCTGTTGTCCCGATCGCTTGTCCCGATCGCTTGTCCCGGGCGCTCGGTCCGAGAGGCCCGATCCGAGATGCCCGGTCCGGGGTGTTCCGTCCCCGGTGTTCAGCCGGGGGTGCCGGGTTCGGGGGTGTCGTCCTCCTCGGACTCGTCCTCCTCGGCGAGGACCGGGGAGGCGTGGTGCGACCAGAGCTTCCATCCGGCCGGGGTGCGCCGGAACACGTTGGTGGCGACGACGAGCTGGCCCACCAGGGGGCCCAGCTCCTCGCCGGCCTCGGGGGCCGGGCCGCCGCTGAGGATGTTCTCGGAGCAGGTCACCACCGCGGTGTCGCCGGTGACGGAGATGTGCACATCGGTGAGGAAGAACTGGATGTAGTCGGTGTTCGCCATGATCAGGGCGTACGACCTCAGGACCTCGCCGCGTCCGGTGAGTACCGGCCAGCCGGGATGGACGCAGGAGACCACGCCGCTGTCCGCCGGGTCGTGGTAGGTCTCGTCGACGCCGAGATCGGCCGGGGTGAGCCAGAGCGAGGCGACCTCTTCGAAGTCGCCCCTCTCCAGTGCCTCGTAGAAGGCGGTGTTGGCGGCCTCGACCTGCTCGACATCGGTGTGGGGTGCGGTCACCGGGCTCCCTCTGCGCCGCGCGCGCCGGGTCGGGGGGGTGTGGGGGGTGCCGTGCGTGCCTGTTCTATCGCGCGGGTGACCCGTACGGCGTCCGCGGTCGCGCGTACCTCGTGCACACGGACCGCCCAGGCGCCCGCCTTCGCGGCGAGGGCGGAGACGGCGGCGGTGGCCGCGTCGCGTTCGCGGGCGGGAGGGGGCGTGGTGTCCGGGCCGGCCAGGACACGACCGAGGAACCGCTTGCGGGAGGCGGCGACGAGTACGGGATGGCCGAGACCCAGGAGACGGTCGAGACGGGCGAGCAGGGCCAGGTCGTGGTCGGCGTCCTTGGAGAAGCCGAGGCCCGGGTCGACGATCACGCGGTCGGCCGCGATGCCGCCCTCCAGGACGGCCTCCACACGCGCGTGCAGCTCGTCGCGGACCTCGGTGACCACGTCGGCGTACACGCCCCTGACGTTTCCGCCCTCCAGGAAGCCG
The DNA here is from genome assembly GCF_044540255.1 of Streptomyces sp. NPDC086080. Lineage (NCBI taxonomy): Bacteria > Bacillati > Actinomycetota > Actinomycetes > Kitasatosporales > Streptomycetaceae > Streptomyces > Streptomyces sp. NPDC086080. The sequence goes on along the minus strand of NZ_JBITRU010000040.1, from coordinate 18,109 downwards.
CGCCAGTGCATGACGACGAACGGGGCCCCGGCGGCGGACACGACCGGGATCATCGCGGGGTCGGCGAGGCCGCCGCTGACGTCGTTGACGAGGGCGGCGCCGGCCTCCAGGGACCGCTCGGCGACGGAGGCGCGCATGGTGTCGACCGAGATGGTGACGCCCTCGGAGGCGAGGCCGCGGACCACGGGGATGACCCGCCTGAGCTCCTCGGCCTCGTCGACCCGGGAGGCGCCGGGCCGGGTGGACTCGCCGCCGACGTCGACCAGGTCGGCACCCTGGGCGACCAGGTCGAGGCCGTGCTTGACGGCCGTCGTCGTGTCGAACCAGCGGCCGCCGTCGGAGAAGGAGTCGGGGGTGACGTTCACGACTCCCATGACCGCGCACCGGTCCCAGTGAGGAAGGCCCGCGACCCGACGGCGTCCACTGTGGTTGCTCATATCTTCAGCGTAGGCCCAGGGGGCGGCCCGGGTGTGCCCCGGACGGGGCGAGGACACGACCGGGCGGCTCCCGGCGCACGACGGTGCGTCCGGCGCCGGACCGCGGGACGCGCTGGACCGTGGGTCCGGTCAGCGGGTTCTCACGCTGCGCGTGGCGCTGCGGGTGAGGGAGGGGTTCGCGACGTCCCTCGCCGCCGCGCCGCCCGGTTCGAGGGCGTCGAGCCCGGTCTCGCGGGTCCACACCTCGGCGCCGGTCGCCGAGCAGCCCATGACGGCCGGGGTCCAGGAGTGGGCCTCGGCCTCGTACATGAATCGTTCGATGGCGCCGGGCCAGGCCTCGACGTCGCCGATCGGGTCGCCGTCGGCCAGCATCACCCCGGAGACCACGCGGTAGGTCACCGCGGCCTTGCCGCTGGGCGAGAAGACGACGGCCCTGCCGCGGCGCCGCGCGAGGTGGGCGGGGGAGTCATGGCCGCTGTGCCGGGCGAGCAGGAGGCGCAGCCGCGTCTCGTCGTCCTCGGTGAGCCGCGCGGCCGGGTGTCCGGGCCCGAAGGCGAGGTAGACGGTGGTGACGGCGGTGAGTCCGCCGAGTGAGCCGAGCGAGAAGGCGACGGTCCAGGAGACGTCACCCCGGTAGTGGACGGGGCCCTCGAAGCCGAACATGCCGTACAGGACGTGGGTGAGGCGGGCGGCGAGGCTGGGGTCGTCGATCAGCAGGCCCGGGTGGGCGTTGACGACGACCAGGCCCAGGAGCAGTGAACCGGCGCCCATCAGGACGAGATGGGCCAGCGCCCGCGATCTGCCGTGCGGGCCGGGCGGGGCGGTGAACCGGTCGCGGTGGCGTACGAGGAACGCGAGCAGGGCCAGTGCGGGCAGGACGCCGAGGAGGGAGTCGCGGTAGACGAACTGGGCGACCGCCCCGGCCGGCAGCAGGGTGACGGCGGCCTGCCAGGCCCGCCGTTCGCCCCGGGCGAGCCCGCACGTGAGCAGCAGTAACAGCACCCCGGCGCTGAGCGAGAGGGCGGCCGCGAACGGGCCGAGCGTGCCGGGCAGCAGTTCGGCGACCGCGTGCGTACGGTGGTGCCGGAAGCGGGGGAGGACGCCGGCGGTGATGTCCAGGAGGCCCAGCAGACCGCACGCGGGCCCGGCGAGGGAGGGAACCGCCTCGGGACGCGGTCCGCGCAGCAGGCGGCGTACGCCGTGCCGGGTCCCGGGATCCCGCCGTCGGCCCGGGGTGTGCCGACCACCCGGAGGTTCCGGCTTCCCGCCCGACATTTCCTCACCTGTCCTGACAGACATCGCGTCCCGTGGCTCAGCGGGGGACCGTGGATCCGGTGCCGATACGGGCGTCCGGTGACATTGCGCCCTCTAGGACGGCGTCTTCGGGGGAGAGGTTCCCTCCGCGCGGGTGGAGGCCCGGACGGGGTGGGTGCCGTGGACAGCGGTGCGGAGACACGCGAAGTGGAATGCCCGGGAGACGGCTTCCCTGCGGCCGGACCGTCGTCCGGGCAGGAAATGATCTTGATGAATTCGGGTCCTGTGTCCATTCACGTTCGGAACGGGTTCCCTGATGCCCTGTGAAACTTACGGTATGGCTTTGATTTTGCGGGGCAGGGCACCATGCTTCGCCTACGCGCGGTAAGTTTCTGGCCATGCCACGTGGACGTCACCGTCATTCCCCGCCTCTGCACAGAATGCTGCCCCCGTCGGCGATCGCAGGCGTCTCCGTCGTCTGCGCCCTGGGGCCCTGGGTGTTCACGCAACCGACGGCGCTTCGTGTGGTGGCCGCGGTTGCCGCTGTCACCACGGTGGTCGGCGCCGTCGTGATGCGGAACTGGGACGCCCAGGCGGGCAGACGCGTCGCCGATCTCACGCGCGCGCGTGCGAGCGACGAGTGGCGTTTCGAGGAACGGGTCGCCGAACTCGAGTCCGACCTGGAGGAGTCGCGCGAGCTGCGGACGAAGCTGGAGCAGCGGCTGCGCGCCAAGCGCGCGGAACTGGCCGGGCTGCGCAACGAGCACGCGTCGCTGCTGCGGCGGTACGCGGCGGCGGAGGTCGACCGGGCGAGCGTCCTGGAGGAGCGCCGGGTGCTCGAGATAGAGGCCACGGTTCCGGCCCGCGCGCTGACGGCGGGGCCGTCGGAGGCATCCGGCGAACCGGAATCCGCGGAAACACCCGCAGAAACGCCCGAGGAAACGCCCGAGGAGGCGGTGGACGCGGCGGAGTCGGAGGCTCCCGCGGTCTTCTCGCCGGAGGGGTCGCAGTTGTTCCTGCGCGCCGACGCGGCGCTGTCGCGATTGGCCAAGGGCGAGGACGCCGCCGCGGAGGCGGGGGAGGACGCAGGGGATGCGGACGCCCCAAAGGGCCGTGCCGAGGCCGCTGACGGGGCCGGCACCGCCGAGCGGGACGGCGTGACCCCCCGGGCCGGCGGTGACGCACCGAGGGACGAGGCCTCCCCGGAGCGGAACGACCCTCCGAAGGGCGACGGCACCCCCGAGGACGACGGCCCCGAGCCGACCAGGAAGCCCAAGCCGGAGCCCGCGCAGGAGGACGAGGCCGAGGGGCAGCCCGAGGCGGTCGGCGACCATGAGCGCGCGGCCGCCTCCACCGCACCGGCCGCTCCGCCGTCCCAGCCCGTGCGGCAGCCCTCCGGCCACTTCACCGTGCCGACCGCGGTGGCGGTCGTACCGCCGACCGCGCCCGTACGGCGTCCGGTGGCCCAGGGCGGCTTCGACTTCTTCGGAACGAAGAAGGAGGCGGACGGGTCCGCCCTGGACGCCGTGCAGAACGAGGACCTCGCCGATGTCGTCGGCCAGGAGGCGCTCGCGCTGCACAAGGCCGAGGCCGAGGCGCGGTACAAGCCCGCCGATGAGGAGGCCCGCGAGGTCGGCCAGGTCATCGACCTGACGGAGCACGACGAGACCGAACACATCGACCTCCAGGGCCTGCGCAGCGCGGTGTCCTGACCGGCGACCACCTCGACGGGGCCCCGCGCACACACCACGCGCGGGGCCCCGCCCCCGTCCCGGTCCGGGGACGGCACGCCGGGGCCTGCCGCCGTCCGGCGCACGCGCGCGGGGCCTCGGGTCGCTTCACGCGTAGCGCGTCTCCGCCGACCACGACCGGACGCGGCCCGCGACCGCACCCTCGCCTCCGCCTGTTCCGTACGGTCCCGCCCGCACACGCCCCACTTGGGTGGTCACCCGCTGCGGCATCCGGCGTTCCGGTTCCCGTCCCACGGCGAGGGCGGCACGGTGGACCCGGGCACCTCTGCGCGCAGGCGCACACGCGGATACGCCGTCCGGCTCGTCACGTGCGGGTCGGCGCGCCGTACCCGCGGGGGTCAGGTCATCCAGCGGTCCGGGAGGGCGTCCCTGCGGCCGGTACGGGACCGCTCGGCCTGGGACCGCAGCAGGGCCGCCGCCTCCGCGGTGTCCCGGAGACGGGCCGTGACCGACTTGTCGGCGCCGGTGTCCACCACGACGTCGGCGACGCCCCGGGCCCGCTGCCAGGGGCCCTGGACGAGCCGTACGCTCTGCACCTTGGCGTGCGGCACCAGGGACAGGCTGCGCCGCAGCAGCCCGTGACGCGCGGCGAACACCGCGTCGGTGACGGTGAACCCGTAGCCGCGCCACCACACCGGTACGCACCACCGCGCGCGGCGCGGCGGCCGGACGAGCGCCTCACGCGGGGGCACGTCCACCCCGGGCAGCACCCGCGCCACCACCGACTCGGCGAGCTCGCGCGGAGCGACCGGCAGCAGCAGGGAGTTCGAGGACCCCGCCACGTCCAGCTCCACGCGCACCCAGCGGCGCCGCCGCCACAGCAACGGTTCGACGAGCCGCACGGTCTGCACACGCCCCGGCGGTACCGTCTCGTGCGCCCGGTCCAGCAGCCCGTGGTCGATGCGCAGCCCGTCGGGTGACTCGCTCAGCGTCCAGTCGTACTCGGTGACGAACCGCCCCACGCTGCCCGCGCCCACCGCGCCCAGCATCGGCACGGCCGCGGCGAGCACGGTCCACAGGCTGTGGGTGGCCGCCCACAGCGACGGCAGCGCGACGGCGGCGACGATGAGCCAGCCCCACGTCGCGCCGGTCAGCAGCAGGGAGACGGCCAGGACACCCGGGGGCACCCGCAGCATCTGCCGGGACGGCGCCTCGCCGACCTCGTGGGCCGTCTCGGGTGCGAAACCCGCCGCCCGCGCGAGCAGCTCCGCGCGCAGCGCACGCGCCTCGCCGGCGCCGAGGAAGGCGAGTTCGTCCTTCTTGTCGGTGCCTATGACGTCGAGTCTGAGTTTCGCCACGCCCGCGACCCGTGCGAGCAGCGGCTGGGTGACGTCGATGGCCTGGATCCGCTCCAGCCGGATGTGCGCGGTGCGCCGGAACAGCAGCCCGGTGCGGATGCGCAGCTCGCTCTCGGTCACCGCGAAGTGGGTGAACCACCAGGTCAGGAAGCCGTAGAGGGCTGCGGCCGGAAGGATGACGGCGAGCCCGATCAGCAGGGTGGTGGTCGTCAGCCGGGTCAGCTGGCGCTGCGCCTGGTCGGGGTCGTGCACCGCCCATCCGATCAGCACCGCGACGAACGCCCACGCCCGCCTGAACGGCGTGATGGGGTGCAGCCGCCTCTCGGACACGGGCGGCCGGTCCCGTAGTACGTCCTCGTGGACGTCCGGGGCCGTCACAGCCCCGCCGATCGTGCCTCGCCGAGCTCCGTGAGCCGGTCACGCAGCCGTTCCGCCTCGGCGGGGTCGAGGCCGGGGATGGTGGCGTCGGTCGCCGCGGCCGCCGTGTGCAACTGCACGCTGGCCAGCCCGAAGTGCCGCTCGACGGGCCCGGAGGTGACCTCGACCAGCTGCATCCGTCCGTACGGCACGACCGTCTCCTGGCGCCACAGGACACCTCGGCTGAGCAGCAGGTCGTCGGCGCGTTCCGCATACCGCCAGGAACGCCAGTTCCGCTCCAGCAGCACCCAGCCCCAGACCAGCACCCCCAGCGGCAGTGCCGCGAAGGCGGCCCACCCCGGCCCGGCCAGCAGCCCGAGCAGCAGCCCGGTGGCCAGGGTCAGCAGTCCGAGCCACACCACCAGCAGCAACCGGCGCATCCTCAGCAGCCGGGGCGGCAGCGCGATCCATACCGGCTCGCCCTCCGCGCCGGTCGGCTCGCCCTCCGCTCCCACCGGTCCTGCCGCCTGCGCCGTCGCGCCCGTTTCCACCGGTCCCGCGTTCTGCGGGCTCCCCGTCTCCATGGGGCCAGCGTACGTAGGGGAGACTGTGTTCATGACTCCTACGACGGAGACCATGGTCGGTATCGGCGGCGCGGCGGAGAGCACCGACATGGTGCTCAACATCGGACCCCAGCACCCCTCCACGCACGGCGTGCTGCGGCTGAAGCTCGTCCTGGACGGCGAGCGCGTCGTGCGCGCGGAGCCCGTGATCGGCTATATGCACCGCGGCGCGGAGAAACTGTTCGAGGCCCGGGACTACCGCCAGATCATCATGCTGGCCAACCGCCACGACTGGCTCTCGGCCTTCTCCAACGAGCTGGGCGTGGTCCTCGCCGTGGAGCGGATGCTCGGCATGGAGGTCCCCGAGCGCGCGGTGTGGCTGCGCACGCTGCTCGCCGAGCTGAACCGGGTGCTCAACCACCTGATGTTCCTCGGCTCCTATCCGCTGGAACTCGGCGGCATCACCCCGATCTTCTACGCCTTCACCGAGCGCGAGGAACTCCAGCACGTCATGGAGGAGGTCTCCGGCGGACGGATGCACTACATGTTCAACCGCGTGGGCGGCCTCAAGGAGGACCTCCCCGCCGGATGGACCACACGCGCGCGGGGCGCGGTCGCCGACGTGCGCTCCCGCATGGACCGCTTCGACGACCTGGTGCTCGGCAACGAGATCTTCCGGGGCCGCACGCGCGGTGTCGGCGTCCTGTCCCCGCGGGCCGTGCACGCGTACGGGGTGAGCGGGCCGATCGGGCGCGCCTCGGGGGTCGACTTCGACCTGCGCCGCGACGAGCCGTACCTCGCCTACGGCGAACTGGGTGACGTCCTGAAGGTGGTGACCCGCGAGGAGGGCGACTGCCTGGCCCGCTTCGAGTGCCTCCTCGCGCAGACCCACAACGCCCTCGACCTCGCCGACGCCTGCCTCGACCGGCTCGCCGAGCTGCCCCCGGGCCCCCTCAACCAGAGGCTCCCGAAGGTCCTCAAGGCACCCGAGGGGCACACGTACGCGTGGACCGAGAACCCGCTCGGCATCAACGGCTACTACCTCGTCAGCAAGGGTGAGAAGACCCCGTACCGGCTGAAGCTGCGCTCGGCGTCGTACAACAACATCCAGGTGCTCACCGAGCTGCTGCCGGGGACGCTGGTCGCGGACATGGTGGCGATCCTCGGGTCGTTGTTCTTCGTGGTGGGCGACATCGACAAGTGACGCGGGCGGGCCAGACGTCGGGGACGGGCGGACCGGGGGCGCGGCTCAGCCGCCGAGCACGTCCGTGATCCCGGCCGGCTGCACCAGCCACCCGAAGTCCCCGAGTCCCCCCGGCGCGGTGAGTTCGGCGGCCTCCCCGGCGCTCGCGAGGGCGCGTACATACCCGGCGGGGTCGGCGGACGCCAGGGCGAGCGGGGGGCGTACGCCGCTCAGGCCCAGGGCGCGCAGGGCGTCCCGCTGCGACAGCAGGCGTGCGCCGGGGAGCGCGCAGGCCGCGGCGCACGCGTCCAGGGCGACATGCGCGGTGATGTCGCACGAGCCGTCCGGCACGGGCGCGGTCTCCCTGCCCTCCCGGAAGGCCGTCAGCGTCCCGAACGGCGGCCGCGCGACGGCCGTGTGCGCGTAGTCCACGGCGACGGCGAGCCCGCGCGTGAGCGTCCCGGCCGCCGCGGCCCAGGCCCGGTCCCGGGGCAGCCCGATCTCCGCCCGGAGCCCTTCCTCGGCCCCCAGCGGCCACCAGCGCGCCAGCCACGCGGCCTCCGCACCGCCGACCGGCTCCCCGAGCCGCTCGGTCCCGTCGTCCCGCACCAGCACCAGCCGCGGTACGCCCGCCGCGTCCACCTCGGCGACGTCCACGGGCACGTTGTCCAGCCACTCGTTGGCGAAGAGCAGTCCCGTGATCCGCTCCGGGGGCTCCGCCCGCCACTCGATCCGGGGATCGAGCCCGGCGGGCCGCCCGGCCAGCTCGACGGCGTACGCCCGCGTGCGCGCCGCCACCTCGGCCGGCAGTGCGGCGACCACCCCGGTGACCAGTTCGCCCCGTCCGGCCGCCATGTCCACGAAGTCGAGCACCGGCGGACGTCCCAGCGCCTCGTCGACCCGGCACAGCAGCCGCGCCACGGCTCCGGCGAACAGCGGCGAGGCGTGCACCGACGTACGGAAGTGCCCGGCCGGGCCCTCGCCGGGCCCGCGGTAGAAGCCGCGCGGCCCGTACAGGGCCTCCTGGGCCGCCGCCCGCCAGCCCTTCCTGCCGCCCTCCCCGAGACCTGCCCTCACCGGTTCCGCTCACCCGCCCTCGTCGTCACGGGCCCAGGTTAGGGCCTGTCCGGCGAATCAAGTCGGAGGAAAGCTACGGCGCCTTGCAGCCCGGACGGGCGTGCCGGACCCCGCGTCTCCGGCATGCTCCGCCGGACAGGCCTGGGCGCGCGTCCACGCCCGGCATCCACCTTGCGGAGTACACGTACCGACTGGGGATCGGCCCTTCGGTTGACCCCTGCACGCATTTCGCTTCCCTACGCTGGGTTACGTGCAGCGCCTCTATGACTTCCTCCGCAGACACCCGGCCTGGGTCGACGGCTTCTGGGCCGTGGTCCTGTTCGGGATTTCGCTCCTCGCCGGAGCGGCCGTGGAGACGCCCCGGGGAACGGACCGGCCGGTCCTCACCGTGCCCGTCATGCTGCTGCTGTCGCTGGTCGTCGCGCTGCGCCGCCGGATGCCGGAGCGGATGCTGATCCTCGCCCTCGTGGCCGGTGTCGGTCAGTTGGTCGTGGACGTGGCGCCGCTGCCCGCCGACTTCGCCCTGCTGGTGATCGTCTACACGGTCGCGGCGACCGGAGCCCGCTGGGCCTCCCGCTCCGCGCTGACCGCCGCCCTGTGCGCGGCCCCGCTGGCACAGCTGCGCTGGCCGGACAGCGCGGCGAGCACGGCACAGAACATCGCCGTGGCGGTCTTCCAGACCGTGCCCTTCGCCCTCGCCTGGGTGCTCGGCGACTCCATCCGCACCCGCCGCGCGTACTTCGCGCAACTGGAGGAGCGGGCCGCCCGCCTGGAGAAGGAACGCGCGGCCCAGGCCAAGGTCGCCGTCGCCGCCGAGCGCGCCCGGATAGCCCGCGAACTGCACGACGTCGTCGCACACAACGTGTCGGTGATGGTGGTGCAGGCCGACGGCGCCGCCTACGTCCTCGACGCCGCACCCGACCAGGCGAAGAAGGCGCTGGAGACCATCTCCTCCACCGGCCGCCAGGCCCTCGCCGAGATGCGCCGCCTGCTGGGCGTGCTGCGCACCGGTGAGCACCAGGAGGCCGGGGAGTACGTGCCGCAGCCCGACGTGCGGCAGATCGAGGACCTCGTCGGGCAGTGCCGGGAATCCGGACTCCCCGTGGACTTCAAGGTCGAGGGCACCGCGCGCCCGCTGCCCAGCGGCGTCGAGCTCACCGCCTACCGCATCGTGCAGGAGGCACTCACCAACACCCGCAAGCACGGCGGCCCGGGCGCGGGCGCCAGCGTGCGTCTCGTGTACTTCGACGACGGGCTGGGACTGCTCGTGGAGGACGACGGCAAGGGCGCTCCCCACGAACTGTACGAGGAGGGCGGCTTCGACGGGCAGGGCCACGGCCTGATCGGCATGCGCGAGCGGGTCGGCATGGTCGGCGGCACCCTGGACGCCGGACCGCGTCCGGGCGGAGGATTCCGCATCAGCGTCCTGCTGCCGCTCAAACCCGCGCTGTGACGTACCCGCACGCCCCTGCCGACACCTGCCACCCCCCTGCCAACCCCCCGTCACCTCCCCCGCGACGACCTGATCACCGACAACCGAACGGAAGAGACCCGATGACGATCCGCGTGATGCTCGTCGACGACCAGGTGCTGCTGCGCACCGGATTCCGGATGGTGCTCGCCGCCCAGCCGGACATGGACGTCGTGGCGGAGGCGGGCGACGGCGTCGAGGCCCTCCAGGTGCTGCGGTCCGCCGCCGTCGACGTGGTGCTGATGGACGTCCGTATGCCCAAGCTCGACGGTGTGGAGACGACCCGCCGGATCTGCGCGGACACCGACCCGCCCAAGGTGCTGATCCTCACCACCTTCGACCTCGACGAGTACGCCTTCTCCGGGCTGAAGGCGGGCGCCTCCGGTTTCATGCTCAAGGACGTGCCGCCGGGCGAGCTGCTCGCCGCGATCCGCGCGGTGCACAGCGGCGACGCCGTGGTGGCGCCGTCCACCACCCGCCGGCTCCTGGACCGCTTCGCGCCGATGCTGCCCAGCTCCGGCAAGCAGCCCGAGCACAAGCGGCTGGAACGCCTCACCGAACGGGAACGGGAGGTCATGGTGCTCGTCGCGCAGGGGCTGTCGAACGGCGAGATCGCGGCCCGGCTGGTGCTCTCCGAGGCGACCGTGAAGACCCATGTGGGGCGCATCCTCACCAAGCTGGGCCTGCGCGACCGGGTACAGGTCGTCGTCCTCGCCTACGAGACGGGTCTGGTACGGGCCGGCGGACACGGCTGAAACCGGCCCCGCGCGTCGGTAGGGTGCGCCCATGCTCCTGTGGATCAACGGCCCCTTCGGGGGCGGCAAGACACAGACCGCACACGAGATACGACGCCGTCTCCCGGGCAGCGTCGTCTGCGACCCCGAGCACCCCGGGTTCGGTCTGCACCGCATGCTGCCGCCCGCCCTCCGCGACGACTTCCGGGACCTGCGGTCCTGGCGGCAGGGCGTCGTCGAGGTCCTCGACCTCACGCTGACCCGGCACGACGGCGTGGTGATCGCTCCCATGACCGTCACGGACTCCGGCCACTTCGCGGAGACCGTCGGCCGGCTGCGTGAACTCGGACACGACGTCCATCACTTCACCCTCCTCGCCGAGCGCGGGACGGTGCTGCGGCGGCTGCGCGAGCGCGGCTTCGGACGCCTCGTCGGGGCCGCCCTGGGGAAGGCATCCCTCCGGCGGGAGAGCTGGGCGGTGTCGCAGTTGGACCACTGCCTGGAGCGACTGGGCGAGCCGGAGTTCGCCGAGCACCTGTGGACCGACCGCAGCACGGTGCCGAGGACGGCGGACCGCATCGCCGTACTGGCCGGACTGACCCTGCGCCCCAACGACGAGGGGCGGCTGCGGACGCGGCTGCGCCAGGCGGGGGTCGGTATCCGGCACATCCGCCGGGACTGACCCGGCCGCACCCTGGGGCTCCGCCCCCGGGGGACGGGAACGGGAAGGGGCGGCGGGGGCGGAATCAGCTGCCGACCAGCCGCCGCGCGAACTCCTCCGCCGCCGCCCGCACATCCCCCGCCGTCCACTCCAGGCCCGCCGCCCGCACGTACACCTCCGTGCAGGACAGCCCCGGCCCCTTCGGATCCCAGTGGTCGGCGAAGAGCATCGCCCCCGTCTCCTCCGCCCCCCGGATCGCCACCTCCGCGACGACCTCGGCGTCGTACGGCAGCCACACCTGGAAGTCGTGCGTGTACGGCACATCGGGGTGGACACGGAACCAGGGCAGCCCCCCGGCCTCCAGACCCTCGCTCAGCGCGGCGGCCACCACCCGCGCGTGCCGCACGTACTCCGGCAGCCGGGGCAGCTCCCGCTCCAGTCCGATCAGCGCGGACAGGGCGGTCGGGAACTGCTGGAAGACATTGCCCCCGTACCGGTGCCGCCAGGCGCGCGCCTCGTCGACCAGACTCGCCGGACCGGCGACGGCGGCGCCGCCGAAGGCGTCGAGGGACTTGTAGAACGACACGTAGACGCTGTCCGCGAGGCCCGCGATCTCCGCCAGGGTCCGGCCGAAGTGCTCGGTGCACTCCCACAGCCGGGCACCGTCGAAGTGGACGACCGCCTCGCGTTCCCGCGCGGCGTCCACCACCTCGGTCAGCTCCTCCCACGTGGGCAGCACGAAGCCGGCGTCCCGGAGCGGCAGCTCCAGCATCAGCGCCCCGAAGGGCTCCTCGAAGTCGCGCACCTCTTCGGCGGTGGGCAGCCGGGGCTCGTTCGTGATCCGCACCGGACGCAACCCGCTGACCTGGCTGAACGCGTTCCGCTCATGGACCTCGGGGTGGCTGAGCGGGTGCAGGGCGACCGCCGGATCGCCGGTGCGGCCGGCCCAGCAGCGCAGGGCCACCTGCTGGGCCATCGTGCCGGTGGGGAAGAACGCGGCGGCCTCGGTGCCCAGCAGACCGGCGACCCGCCGTTCCAAGGCCTCGACGACACCGTTGCCGTAGAGGTCGGAGTCCTCGTCGAGGTCGTACACGCCGCCCGCCGCCTCCAGCAGAGCCAGCCGCTCCGCGAGAGGGGCGAGGAAACCGGGACGCGCCAGCACCCGCGGGGCACCGCGCCAGGCGGCGATCCGCCGTTCGCGCGGCGACGGCCGCGACGCGTCCTCCTCCCCGGCCCTCCGCTCGATCCCGGGCACCGTGCCGTTCCTGCCGTCCGCCGCGTCACTCATGCCCGCGATCATCCCGCGCCCCACTCCTCACGGGCACCCCCATTTCCGCACGCGCGTGTGTCACGGCGCCGCACGGAAACCCACACCCTGTGGACAACCGACCGCCCCCGGAACCGATCGCGTTAACATGACGAGAAATCGTCCGGTACCCCGAGCGGACTGGAACGGGAAGGCCACCGTCGCGTGAACACAACCCCACAGCCCGATCCCAGGGACCGCCCCGCGCGGCTCACCGTCGGCGTCGTCGGCGCCGGACGCGTGGGCCCCGCCCTGGCCGCGTCCCTCCAGCTCGCCGGGCACCGCCCGGTGGCCGTCTCCGCCGTGTCCGACGCCTCCCGCAGACGCGCCGAGCAGATGCTCCCGGACGTACCGGTGCTGCCGCCCGCCGAGGTCCTCCAGCGGTCCGAGCTGGTGCTGCTGACCGTTCCGGACGACGCGCTGCCCGAGCTGGTCCTGGGACTCGCCGACACCGGCGCGGTGCGGCCGGGCCAGCTGCTGGTGCACACCTCCGGCCGGTACGGCGCGAGGGTCCTGGACCCCGCCCTGCGCGCCGGTGCGCTGCCGCTCGCCCTGCACCCGGCGATGACGTTCACCGGCACCCCCGTCGACGTGCAGCGGCTCGCCGGATGCTCCTTCGGCGTCACCGCGCCGGAGGAGCTGCGGCTGGCCGCCGAGGCGCTCGTCATCGAGATGGGTGGCGAACCGGAGTGGATCGCCGAGGAGAACCGGCCGCTCTACCACGCGGCCCTCGCCCTCGGCGCCAACCATCTCGTCACCCTTGTCGCCCAGTCCCTGGAACTGCTGCGCACCGCCGGCGTCGAGGCCCCGGACCGGATGCTCGGCCCGCTGCTCGGCGCCGCCCTGGACAACGCCCTGCGTTCGGGCGACGGAGCCCTCACCGGGCCGGTCGCGCGGGGCGACGCGGGGACGGTCGCCGCGCATGTCACCGAACTGCGGCGGCACGCCCCGGGAACCGTCGCGGGTTACCTCGCGATGGCCCGCGCGACCGCCGACCGCGCCCTCGCCCACGGCCTGCTGAAGGCGGAACTCGCCGAGGACCTCCTCGGCGTGCTCGCCGACAAAGCGGGCGGAGCGGCCGGCTCCCCCGGCACCGGAGACACCCCCGGGGAGGACCGGTGAGCGGCATCCAGGACACCCCTGCCCCTCCCCGCCGCACGACGCCGCGCGCGTCCCGGAACGGAGCCGCCCGATGACCGCCACCCTGCTGCGCACCGCCGCCGAACTGCGCGCCCGCGCCCGTGCGGGCCGCCGCGCCGTCGTGATGACCATGGGCGCACTGCACGAGGGCCACGCCACGCTGATCCGCACCGCGCGGGAGATCACCGGCCCCGGCGGCGAGGTCGTGGTCACCGTCTTCGTCAACCCGCTGCAGTTCGGCGCGGGCGAGGACCTCGACCGGTACCCGCGCACCCTGGACGCCGACCTCGACCTCGCCGGCCGGGCGGGTGCCGACGCCGTGTTCGCCCCGCCCGTGGACGAGGTGTACCCGGGCGGCGAGCCCCAGGTCCGTGTCACCGCAGGACCCATGAGTGAACGCCTGGAGGGCGCCGCACGCCCCGGCCACTTCGACGGCATGCTCACCGTCGTCGCCAAGCTGCTCCACCTCACCCGTCCCGACCTCGCCCTCTACGGCCAGAAGGACGCCCAGCAGCTCGCCCTCATCCGCCGCATGGTGCGGGACCTGAACTTCGACGTCGAGATCGTCGGCGTCCCCACGGTCCGCGAGGAGGACGGGCTCGCCCTGTCCAGCCGCAACCGCTACCTCTCGCCCGCCGAGCGGCGCACCGCGCTCGCCCTCTCCCAGGCCCTGTTCGCGGGCCGGGACCGGCACGCGGCCCAGCAGGCGCTGCGCGCGCGTGCCCGCGAGGTGCCCGCCACGCTCGCGCGGGCCGAGGCCCTCAGCGCCATAGGGGAGTCCCGCGCGGCGGCCGACGCGCACGCCGTCGCGACCACCGCCGGCGGACCGGCGGCCGTCCGCGCCGCCGCCCGCCAGGTCCTCGACGACGCCGCCCGTCTCGACCCGCCCCTCGCACTGGACTACCTGGCCCTGGTCGACCCGTCCGGCTTCACCGAGATCGGCGACGACTTCACCGGCGAGGCCGTCCTCGCGGTGGCCGCCCGCGTCGGCGGCACCCGCCTGATCGACAACATCCCCCTGACCTTCGGAACCTTCGGAGCCGCCTCGTGACCAGCACCGGCATACGACTGCATGCCCCCGCGGCCGGGTGGTCCATCGACGCGGACGTCGTGGTCGTCGGCTCCGGTGTCGCCGGCCTCACCGCGGCCCTGCGCTGCGAGGCCGCCGGCCTGACGACGGTGGTCGTCACCAAGGCCCGCCTCGACGACGGCTCCACCCGCTGGGCCCAGGGCGGCATCGCCGCCGCCCTCGGCGAGGGCGACACCCCCGAGCAGCACCAGGAGGACACCCTGGTCGCCGGCGCGGGCCTGTGCGACGAGGAAGCGGTCCGCATCCTGGTCACCGAGGGCCCCGACGCCGTACGCCGTCTCATCGCGACGGGCGCGCACTTCGACGAGTCGACCGACGGCGCCCTGGAACTGACCCGGGAGGGCGGCCACCACCGCCGCCGCATCGCCCACGCGGGCGGCGACGCCACCGGTGCGGAGATCTCCCGCGCCCTCGTGGAGGCGGTCCGCGCGCGAGGCATGCGCACCATTGAGAACGCCCTCGTCCTGGACCTCCTCACGGACGCCGAAGGCCGCACCGCCGGTGTCACCCTGCACGTCATGGGCGAGGGCCAGCACGACGGCGTGGGGGCCGTCCACGCCCCCGCCGTGGTGCTCGCCACCGGCGGCATGGGCCAGGTCTTCTCGGCCACCACGAACCCCGCCGTCTCCACCGGCGACGGCGTGGCTCTCGCCCTCCGCGCCGGCGCCGAGGTGAGCGACCTGGAGTTCGTCCAGTTCCACCCGACGGTCCTCTACCTCGGACCCGAAGCCGAAGGACAGCAGCCCCTGGTCTCCGAGGCGGTCCGCGGGGAGGGCGCCCACCTGGTGGACGCCGACGGCGTGCGCTTCATGCAGGGGCAGCACGAACTCGCGGAACTCGCGCCGCGCGACATCGTCGCCAAGGGCATCATGCGCCGCATGCGGGAGCAGGACGCCGAGCACATGTACCTCGACGCCCGCCACTTCGGCGCCGAGATGTGGGAGCACCGCTTCCCCACCATCCTCGCGGCCTGCCGCGCCCACGGCATCGACCCGGTCACCGAACCCGTTCCCGTCGCCCCGGCCGCCCACTACGCCTCCGGCGGCGTCCGCACCGACTCCCACGGCCGCACCACCGTGCCCGGCCTGTACGCGTGCGGCGAGGTCGCCTGCACGGGCGTGCACGGCGCCAACCGCCTCGCCTCAAACTCCCTCCTCGAAGGCCTGGTCTACGCCGAGCGCATCGCCACCGACATCGCGCGCACCGGAACCCTCCACCCGCGCGTGCCGCAACCGCTCCCCGCAACGGAACGCCCCGCGCACCCCCTCCTCCCCCCGGAGGCCCGCTTCACCATCCAGCGGATCATGACCCGGGGAGCCGGTGTGCTGCGCTCCGAGGCCTCCCTCTCCGAGGCCGCCGACCGCCTCCACCACCTGCACGCCGACGCGCGCGACGCCCTCGACGAGAACGGCAAGACCGCCGAGCCCGGCGTGGACACCTGGGAGTCCACCAACCTCCTGTGTGTGGCCCGCGTCCTGGTCGACGCCGCGCGGCGCCGTGAGGAGACCCGCGGCTGCCACTGGCGCGAGGACCACCCGGAGCGCGACGACGAGACCTGGCGCCGCCACATCGTCGTACGGCTGAATCCGGACCGATCGCTGGCGGCGCACACCACCGGCACCACAGACTTCCCCCCGACCCTTCCCCAGCCCCAGGAGCAGTGACAGCAGTGACCACCCCCGACCTTCCCCTCGTCTCCTCCGGTGGCTGTGGCGACGGCTGTGCCTGCGGCGCCGACGAGGAGACCTACCTGGAGTGCGGCCTCGACCCCGCGCTCGCCCAGCTGCTCGCCGACGCGGGTCTCGACCCGGTGGAGGTCGAGGACATCGCCAACGTGGCCCTCCAGGAAGACCTGGCCCACGGTGTGGACGTGACCACGGTCGCGACCATCCCGGAGGACGCCGTCGCCACCGCCGACTTCACCGCGCGGGAGGCGGGCACGGTGGCGGGCCTCAGGATCGCCGAGGCGGTCATGTCGCTCGTCTGCACGGAGGAGTTCGAGGTCGAACGCCAGGCGGAGGACGGCGACCCTGTGGAAGCCGGCCAGACCCTGCTGTCCGTCACGACCCGCACCCGCGACCTGCTCACCGCGGAACGCAGCGCCCTGAACCTCCTGTGCCGTCTGTCGGGCATCGCGACCGCCACGCGCGCGTGGGCGGACGCCCTTGAGGGCACCAAGGCCAAGGTCCGCGACACCCGCAAGACGACCCCTGGCCTGCGCAGCCTGGAGAAGTTCGCCGTGCGCTGCGGCGGCGGGGTCAACCACCGGATGTCCCTCTCGGACGCGGCGCTGGTGAAGGACAACCACGTGGTGGCGGCCGGCGGCGTCGCCGAGGCCTTCACCGCGGTGCGCGAACGCTTCCCCGACGTCCCGATCGAGGTCGAGGTCGACACCCTGCACCAGCTCCGCGAGGTCCTGGACGCCGGAGCCGACCTGATCCTGCTGGACAACTTCACCCCGCAGGAGTGCGCGGAGGCGGTGGCCCTCGTCGACGGCCGCGCCGCCCTGGAGGCCTCCGGCCGCCTCACCCTGACCAACGCCAAGGCATACGCCGACACGGGCGTCGACTACCTGGCCGTGGGAGCCCTCACCCACTCCTCGCCGATCCTCGACATCGGTCTCGACCTGCGAGCGGCGGAGTAGGACCGGCCATGCTGCTGACGATCGACGTAGGCAACACGCACACCGTCCTGGGCCTGTTCGACGGCGAGGACATCGTCGAGCACTGGCGCATCTCCACGGACGCGCGCCGCACGGCGGACGAGCTCGCGGTCCTCCTCCAGGGCCTCATGGGCAGGCACCCGCTCCTCGGTGACGACCTGGGCGACGGCATCGACGGCATCGCGATCTGCGCGACGGTCCCGTCCGTGCTGCACGAACTGCGCGAGGTCACCCGCCGGTACTACGGGGACGTGCCGGCGATCCTCGTGGAGCCAGGTGTGAAGACGGGCGTGCCGATCCAGTTCGACAACCCCAAGGAGGTCGGTGCCGACCGCATCATCAACGCGGTCGCGGCCAACGAGCTGTACGGCGGCCCGGCGATCGTCGTCGACTTCGGTACGGCGACCACGTTCGACGCGGTCTCCGCGCGGGGGGAGTACGTCGGCGGGGTCATCGCCCCCGGGATCGAGATCTCGGTCGAGGCGCTCGGGGTCAAGGCCGCTCAGCTACGGAAGATCGAGGTGGCCCGGCCCCGGACCGTGATCGGCAAGAACACCGTCGCGGCGATGCAGTCGGGCATCGTGTACGGCTTCGCCGGACAGGTGGACGGGGTCGTCAACCGCATGGCGCGGGAGCTGGCGGACGATCCCGAGGACGTGACGGTGATCGCGACGGGTGGGCTGGCGCCGATGGTGCTGGGCGAGAGCTCGGTCATCGACGAGCACGAGCCGTGGCTGACGCTGATCGGGCTCCGCCTGGTGTACGAACGGAACGTGTCGCGCATGTAGCCGCACCGGCGCTGCGCTGCTGCGCGGCATTGGTTGGGCTGTCCAACCCGGTGCCCTTCAGTTGGTGCCCCGGCGTTGGTGCTGGACGGGGGGTGCCTGCGCAGCCCGGCGCCAGCGGGGTGCCGCGCCCACCCGTGCCGCCCCAGCGGCACGACTGCCCGCGGGAGCGAGGGGCGGTGGCGAGGGGGTTTGTGCCTGCCCCCGGCCCGCGTATGGCGGCCGGGTACCGCCGGCGGTGGGCGGGGGTCGGTCGCGCGCGGCGGGAAGGGGACGGGGCGGGGGTGTTCGCCCGCAGCGACTGGCGCGTCCGCACCCTCACTTCACAAGTCGCCTATTG
>NZ_JBITRU010000039.1:0-63331 GCF_044540255.1 Streptomyces sp. NPDC086080 | reverse complement strand
CGTCCGCTCGGGATACGTCTCACCAGCTATGTGCCCGCTCGCCACAAGATCAGGACCCTACCCGACCAAGATCACACTACGGAAGCGACGTTGGTCACGCGGCAGACTCACGGTAGGACGTCAGTCCATCAGCGGAGCAAGCCGGGCACCAATGGTTTTCGCGAGGATGGCTCTGACTGCGTTTGTGGGTTGTCAGTTGTCCGTCTGAGTGAATGTCACCGGCTGGTTACTGAGCTTGTCGGCGTAATGTCGCAAGGATGACAAGTGACGGATATCGCGGTATGCCTCGGCAATCTCGGCGTCGGTGACCGGCCGGTCCAGCCATCGGTAGTAGGGCTGGCGGGCCAGCCCTAGCACCCGGCACGTCACCGCCACCGGCACCCGGTGAGGGGCATCGGCGGCGGCCAGCTCGCGGACGAGCGGGTACATCATTTTGCCGGCAGGTTCGCCTGCGACAGATACGCTGCAGCCCTTCTCAGGACCTCGTTCTCCTGCTCCAGCAGCCGGATGCGCTTGCGGGCCTCGCGCAGCTCGGCCGACTCACCCGACGCCGTCGCGGGCCTGACGCCCGCATCGGTGTCAGCGCGGCGCAGCCACTTCGACAGCGTGATCGGGTGGATCAAGCCAGGTCAGGTGTCACCTGTCCGTGCAGCAGTCCCTGGTGTTCTCCGTGACGATGCGCTGAAGTGAGCCTTCGGGGAGATCGTGTTCGGGGTCGCGGATCTTGCTGAGGAGTTCTGCGCTGCGGGTGCGCCGGGTGCAGATTTCGCGCTGGGCTTGGGCGAGTGAGACCGCGAAGAAGACGCGGTGGACAGATTCGTTCTGTTGGTTCGGGTCAAGCATCGCGACGCCGAAGGCGCCGTGTCAGGGCGGGCAGCCAGGGCAGGGTGCCGAACAGCGCCAGGAGCGACAGCAGCGGGACGCGCCACCACGCCGGGACGGCCGTCGGCGGCGGGGACGGCATCTGTGCCACCCACGGCCGGGCGGTCTTCGACCAGGCCAGGAACGCGTCGCCGACCGGGAGCAGGCCGAAGGCGTACCGCTTGGTCCACGGAGTGCCGACCGGGACGCCCGCCAGTTCGCTGACGCCCGCGAGCGCGCCGGCGAGCCGGGCGTCGCCGTGGACCTGGGCCGCGCCGATGGTGACGACGCTCGCCGACAGGCTCACCCCGAGCGGAAGGGGGCCGGAGTCGACGTCGGCCGGTCCGTCCGTGCCGTCCGGATACTCCCGCACCGCCGGTGCGAGGCCGAGCGGGGTGGTGAGGTACAGGTCACGGAAACGGGAGTACTGCCCGGCGGCGAAGGCGGGGTCGATGTCGACCAGGAAGCGCTGGATGAGGCTCTGTGAGGTGCCCCTGGCCACTTCGGCCGGCTCCCCGGTGACCGGGTCGGCCCGGTGCGGGAGCAGTCCGGTGCGCGGATCGAGCCGCTCGCGCGACTCCCGCAGCCACCGCCGGACGGTGGGGCCGAACCGGTCCGGCAGCAGACGGTCGTGCAGCCGCAGCGAGGCGACCGCCACGGTCGAGTCCACCGGCCATGCCTGACCCGGGTACGCCTCCAGGTACGGCGAGGACGAGGCGTCGAACGCCGCGCCGAGCGCGGCCGAGTCGCGGGCGAACCGGCGCACCTCGGCGGCGTCGCGGTGCCCGGCCGGCTGGAGGCTCAGCACCCCGCCGCGCAGCCAGTTGCTCCACCCGCGGTGGAAGACGCCGTACGGCGGGGTGAGCTCCGGGCTGAACGGGGCCCGGCCCGCCGGGGAGTCCAGCTGCCGAAGCGCCCACCGGGCCTCCCGCAGCGCCGTCGACCGCTCGTCGGCCGGGGCGCGCAGGCCGAGCTCGACCCGGCTCAGACCGTAGAGCACGTGCAGGAAGAAATGCCCCTCGGGGAACACGGCCTGCGCCTCGTCACCGGCCCCGTCGTCCAGTGCCTGCCGCAGAAACGCCAACTGCCTTTCGACTCCGGGCGGTTCGCCGTCCGGCCCCGCGGTGGCGGGCACGACCAGCCGCACCGCTCCCAGCAGGGCGCAGAGGCTCACCAGCACGGCTGCGAGCAGGCGCAGCCGGCGCATCGCCACCTGGCGCCCCGGTGACGTCGGCGTCACGCCTCGGTTCCCGGAGCCGTCCGTCCCGGCCTGAGCCCTGGGACGGACGATGGCCGTCCCCTCGCCGGTGTCCGGCATTTCGACGCCTCTCGTCCGGATCCGCGGTCAGCAGTTGTACGTCTGCCGGACGCGGTCGAAGCGCTGTGCCAGCAGGTCGTCGCGGTTGATGATCCAGCCCACCTCGCCGTCACCCCAGGTGAAGATGTCGGCCTGGGTGAGTTCCAGGAGGTTCAGCCAGGGGCCTCCCTCCTTGGTCGCCGCTTCCGCCATGGCCCGGGCGTACAGTTCCTCGAACCTTTCGGGGGCGTCCCGGCAGACGATCACGGCCTCCTCGCACTTCCTCAGGAACTCCGCGTCGTACACGGCCCGGTAGTACGGAGGGTTCATCTCCACCCCGCGCAGCCCGCCGTTGCGTCGTACGCGCGGGATGTCCCCGGTCCGCTCGGCGTACTCGTGGACAGCGGCCACGATCGGGGCGAGCCGTTCCCTCTCGTCGTCGTCGATGTCGTTCTGCAGGGGTGGCAGCTCGACCTTCTCCTCTTCGTCGAGGTCCTCTTCCTCTTCGTCGAAGTCCTCGTGCTCCTCGGGGTCCCACATCCAGCCGAGCACGTCCCACGACGTGCCGGGGTCGCAGACCAGTACCTGCCGCCTCAGCGGTTTCAGCTCGTACGGTTCGCCGTCCCAGCTCTCGCCCACGGGCACGGGGCGCACGGCCGTCTCGGTGCCCGGCGGAACGTGGATCACCGGGACGACACCGTCCTCGGCGTGGTAGTCCTCGAAGGCGAAGAACAACAGGTGCCCTTCGCGCGGGAGGCCGTCGTCCAGCGGCTGCTTCGGCAGCGCGGCAAGGTCGAGGGCCGCGACGAAGTGGTCCCCGCGTCCCACTCGGCGTCCGCGGGCAGCTCCGGCAGCCCGCCGACGTACCCCACCACGATGTCCTTAGGTCCGATGTCGCCCTCGTCGACCGCGTATATGTGGAAGGGACGGCTGCATGGTCCACATGATCCGGGTGATCGCGTCGCCCGAGACGCCGTGCCGGGAGGCGAAGGCTCGGAACTCGTCGGTGTATGACATGGCGTCATTCTGCGGTGTCCCACTGACAGTCCACCCGGCCGGGCCATCGCCGGGCGCGCGCACCACGCCATATCACCACATCAAACCGGTTCGCCGCCGAGATCATCACACGGAAGTTGCACCAGAACCCTGAGCTTGATTCTGTCGGGGAACTTAGAGTTTCGTGGCGCGACAACATGATCAACAGGCATGCTCGGGTGGTTTCCGATGACCGATGCAACCGTCGAAGTGCCCGTTGTCCCTCCGTCCCCGTTCCGGTGAGCAAGTCCCGCCTCTGACCGCGCAGATCGCGCGGGTGAGCAACCCGGACGGCACGACGGCGATATGGGTGCGCGACAACTGCTGGGACCACTTGAGGGGCCGAGTGAGGCATCGCCGCCTCCGAAGGGGAGGCTCGGGGTTCAGGCTGCTTGGCGCAAAGTCCAGATCGGATACACACCCGCCGAGTACACCGCTTGTCGGATTCCCACAAGCAGCACACATCGTCATGTCTGGGCGGCCGCCACGGGAACAGGCCCGTCAGCTCCGGAGCCAGCACCATCAGAGCGCTGTAGCGCCGAGGGCGCCTCACGAAGGGGCGAGTGGAGAGGACGCCGCTCCGCCATTTGCCTGACGGCCCATCAGAGAAGCCAGCAAAAGGTCAGCATTGGTTCGACCGAAGCTGCCCGCAGATGCCCATGCATTGAGAGCTGCGGACAGCTTCAGAGACGCCAGAGAGCAGGAACCGAAGGCCCGCCCCAGGGGGTGGCCACGTCACCGGGCGGGCGCAGCAGCGATCTTGAGGTTCTTGGCTCAAGGCTCACGTTTCCGCAGGTCAGCGCACCCTCCCTCGCGGTTTCAAGGGCGTGTTCGGCAGCTCCGGCGCGGGCAGTGGGGCCCCGTCGTACCCCTGCACCTCACCGAAACGTGACCCCTTCATCCAGTCCTCGCGGGCCTGTACGATCTCCTCATGTGACCGTCCGATGAAGTTCCACCACATGACGATCTCCTCGCCGAAGGGTGGACCACCCAGCAGGACCAGCCGTGCCGTCCCGGTGCCCCGGTTGGTGAGGGTGAGGGTCCTACGGCCGGGGGCGATGTAGCCGAGTTCGGAGGGCCGCACGGCGGTCGCCTCGGCGAGGACATCGCCCGCGTCGACGAGGACGCCGTGCTCGAAGGCCGGGTCGACGTCGAGGGTCAGCTCCGCTCCCGGAGCCACGGTCACCTCGGCGCCCAGCAGAGGAGTGAAGGTGTGCACGGGGGACGTGTCGCCCGCGAGCGAGCCGAGGAAGACGCGCGCCTCGCCGCCTTCCAGCGGGAGCGGCTCCGGTACGTAGTGCTGGAAGTCCCGTTCCGCGTCACGGTGCTTTTCCGGCAGCGCCACCCACAATTGGACACCGTGCAGGAGCGTGGTGCCCGGCGTCGACACCTCCGAGTGGCTGATGCCGCGACCGCCCGTCATGAGGTTGAGCTCTCCCGGCCGGACGAGGGCATGGCTGCCCAGGCTGTCACGGTGCTCGATCTCCCCGGCGAACAGCCAGCTCACCGTCTGCAGACCGGTGTGCGGGTGCGGAGCGACGTCCATGCCGCCCTTCCCGGTGACGTCGTCGGGACCGTAGTGGTCGGCGAAGCACCAGGCGCCGATGAGGGTCCGGGCTCGCTGGGGCAGGGTGCGCCGCACCCTCATCGCGCGCGGGCCCCCGAGCGGAACGTCACGCGCGGTGAGGACCTCGACGTCGGCCGGGCGCGCCGCCTCCGCCTCGCCCCCGCACCTCAGTTCCGGGGGCCGTGTCTCCGTGTTGCTCATACCGCCTGCCCTCCACCATAAAGTTCGACTTTCAACCTTCACCCGCACCGATGATAGGCCGCCGAGCGGGCGATCGCCTGAGCAGCGAGCCCGCCTCCCGGCGACCGGCACCGGTCCGGGTCATGTGCTCGCCGCCACCGGATGCCGCAGCAGGTAGCCGGCCGCGCCCACCACCAGAACCCCCATGCAGGCGATGAACACAAACCCCGCGCCTTCCAGACCCATCGGTTCCGCCAGCAGGCCCACCCCGATGACAGGCACCGAGATCCCCGCGTACGCCACCACGAACAGCGACGAGATCACCGCCGCGCGCCGGTCCGCCGGGGACGCCCCGCCCACTGCGGACAGTGCCCCGCGGAACGCCAGGCCCTGGCCGAATCCCCCGACGACCGCGCTCAGCACCACCAGGGTCAGCAGGTCCCTGTACAACGCGCCCGCGAGCAGCGTCAGGGCGGCAAGGAGTCCGGCGCAGCCGAGCGGCAGCGACCGTCCCGCACCGACCCGGTCGACGGCCAGTTGCCCGCCGGTCGAGGCGAAGAAGGCCAGCGCCACGACCGCCCCGCTGACCGCGTGGTTGCTCACGTCGAGAGACCGCGCGAGGAAGGCCGGACTGACGGCGGTGAACACGCCGAACAGCGCGAACCCGACGAACGAGGCGGTCGCCGCCGGACCGAACACTGGCCGGACCCGCGCGGGCACCCCGGGACGTTGCGGACGGACGCTGCTGAGCGGCCGCCGTCGGCCCACCGTCTCGGGCAGCCACAGCAGCACGACGGCCGAACAGGCGACCAGGGCGAGGTGCACGGCGAACGGAAGACGCAGCGGCCAGGCCGCGTACTGCGCGAGCAGTCCGGCGAGCAGCGGACCGCAGCCGAGCCCGCCCATGTTGACGGCCGCGGCGACGAACGTGGCCCGGGAGCCGCCGGGCGGCGCCCCACAGCAGCACCGGACGCCTGCCCACGGCGTCCGAGGCATTGCCCGCGAGCAGCAGTACGCCGATGACCGCGAAGGCGTACACGGCGTAGACGATGGTGACGGTCAGCTCGGAGAAGCCGAACTTCTCCTGGTACAGGGGATAGAGCGGAGTCGGTAGCGTGGCACCGGCCGTGCACACCGCGAACACGGCACCGCCCAGCAGACACACCCGCCACCCGCGGCGCTCACCGGCCATGTCCCGACGCTAACCCCGCACACCGCCGCGGCCCCTCCGGCACGCCACGGACCGGGCCGGGCCGTGGGCGGCCGACGGTTGCCCGCCGGCCGCCCGACCGAGGGGTGAGACAGGGTGACAGACGCCCCGGACTGCGGCTTCCATGGCCTTGTCAGTGCCACGGAACGACATGTATAACGTTGTAAAACTTGAGCCAGGCGGCTCGGCGCACGACTCATGGTGACGGCACCTCTTCCGCACCGGCCGACCGAGTCGGGCCGCTCATGAAGGGATTGCCGTGCGGGTCAGCCTCAAGGACGTCGCCGCGCACGCGGGGGTCTCCATCAAGACCGTCTCCAACGTGGTGAACAACTACCAGCACGTCACCCCGGCCATGCGCGAGCGTGTGCAGCGGTCCATCGACACACTCGGATACCGGCCCAACCTCGCGGCCAGGCACCTGAGGAAAGGGCGTACGGGCATCATCGCGCTCGCGCTGCCCGAGCTCGGGAACCCCTACTTCGCCGAACTGGCCGCGTCCGTCATCGACGCCGCGTCCCAGCACGACTACATCGTGCTGCTCGACCACACCGGAGGATCGCGCGAGCAGGAACTCCTGGTGAGTCAGGGTTTCCGGGCCCGGGTGATCGACGGGCTGATCCTCAGTCCCATCGAGCTGGAGACCGAGGACCTGCGCGACCGCTCCGAGGCCGTACCGCTGGTCCTGCTCGGGGAGCGGCACTACGACCTCCCGTACGACCACATCGCGATCGACAACGTCGCCGCGGCCCGCGCCGCCGTCCGGCATCTGCTCGGGCTGGGGCGGCGTGAGGTGGCGTTCATCGGAGCCCGGCGCAGGCGGAGCGAGCCCGCCCAACTGCGCATACAGGGCTGGCGCGAGGAGTTGACGGCCGCGGGGCTGCCCGTCGACGAGGGGCTCGTCGCGGCCACCGACGGCTGGGGGCACGCCGACGGGGCACTGGCCATGAAACACCTCCTGGACAGCGGACGGCGGCCCGACGCGGTGTTCGCCTACAACGACCCGATGGCGATCGGGGCGATGCGGGTGCTGCACGAGCGGGGTCTGCGGGTGCCGGAGGACATCGCCGTCGTGGGCTTCGACGATGTGATCGAGGGACGCTTCGGCGCGGTCACGCTCACGTCGGTGTCCCCGGACAAGGCGGCCATCGGCCGGCTCGCGGTGGAATCGGTTCTGGCCCGGCTGGGCGACCGGGCCCCGGAGCCGCGTCGCATCCGGGCGGACTACCGGCTGGTGGAACGGGAGAGCACACTGGGCCGGTCCGCGGCCGCGGAGCGCCCGGTCTCCTGACGCGGTGGTGCACGACCGCCGCCGGGGCCGTTCGCGGCTGCGGATCCCGCCCGCGCCGCCCGCCGCGGGACCGCGGAACGCGCCGTCGAAGGGTGCGGGACGAGGACACCTTCTCCGACCTCGTGCCCGCCGGTCCACAAGCACGGTGAACGTGGCTTCGCAGGGTGCGGGACCGGGACACCTTCACCGTCCGCGTACCCGCCGGTCCACAAGCACGGTGAACGTGGCTTCGCAGGGTGCGGGACCGGGACACCTTCACCGTCCGCGTACCCGCCGGTCCACCAGCACGTTCCGCGCGCGACCGGCGTTCCATCCGCCGCGCGGAGTGCGCCGCGTGACCGCACGGGCCGGTCCGGTCACCGGCGGGCATGATCCGACGCCGCCTCAGGTGCCGTGCCCGATCCGCCCGTTGGCGACGCCGGTCGCCGCGCGGAGGTTCCGGTGAAGGACGCCGTTCCCGGGGCAGCTCTCGCCGACGTCGGTCCGGCCCCCGGCTCACCGCCGACCGCGGGCGCCGGCCGTCCCGTGCGACACGCGGCTCGCCGTGCCCCTCCACCGCTCTCCCCGCCGCGTTCCCCTCCCACCTTGCGCGCGAGGGGTTTACAGCATCCTTCCAACGATGTAAAACCTCCTTGCGGCGCACCGGACGCCGTCGTGCACAGGGGGAGCAGTTCCACATCCGCGCGTCTTTCGGCTCCTCAGTTCCCTTTCAGCGTCACCCGGATCGGGGTCACCATGCAGCGCACCACTCACCGTTCTCTTCTTCTCGCCCGCCCCGTGGTCGTGGCCTTGGCCGCCGCCGTGGCCCTGACCGCGTCGTCCTGCGCCAAGTCGGAGGACGACGCGGCGGCCGGCACGAAGTCCCCGGCGGCCGCCGACGACGCCGGCCAGAAGGTCGTCACACCGAAGCCGGGCAGCAAGACCTGCACCATCGACGCCTACGGCGGCAAGAAGATCGACCTGAAGGACGCCACGGTCGGCTTCTCCCAGTCGGAGAAGGAGGCCAACCCCTTCCGCATCGCCGAGACGCAGTCCATCAAGGACGAGGCGGCGAAGCGGGGCGTCAAGCTACTGACGGCCAACGCCCAGTCGCAGTTCTCCAAGCAGATCAGCGACGTCCAGGACCTGCTCGCCAAGGGCGCGGACCTGCTGGTGATCGCCCCGCTCAATTCCGACGGCTGGGACCCGGTGCTGCAGGCCGCCGCCGCGAAGAAGGTCCCGATCGTCACCATCGACCGCAAGATCAACGCCACGGCCTGCAAGGACTATGTCTCCTTCATCGCCTCGGACTTCGTCGAGCAGGGCCGGCGGGCCGCCGACCAGATGATCGAGGCCACCGGCGGCAAGGGCGAGGTCGCCATCCTGCTGGGCTCGGCCGGGAACAACGTCACCACCGAGCGCACCCAGGGCTTCAAGGAGCGCGTCGCCGAGAAGGCTCCCGGCCTGAAGGTCGTCTTCGAGCAGACCGGTGACTTCACCCGCGAGAAGGGCCAGCAGGTCACCGAGCAGCTCATCCAGTCCAAGCCCGGCATCAAGGGCATCTACGCGGAGAACGACGAGATGGGCCTGGGTGCGGTGGCCGCGCTGAAGGGCGCCGGCAAGAAGGCCGGTGACATCGAGATCGTCACCGTGGACGGCACGCGCAACGCCGTACAGGGCGTCGTCGACGGCTGGATCAGCGGTGTCATCGAGTCCAACCCGAGGTTCGGCCCGCTGGCGTTCCAGACGCTGGACACCTTCACCCAGGGCAAGGAAGTCCCGCAGGACATCGTCATCCAGGACAGCGCCTACAACGGCGACAACGCCGAGCAGGACCTCGGCAGGGCCTACTGATCCCGTCACGGGGCCCGGGACCTTCGGGCCCCTGTCCGTCCGTCACCCCATTCTTCCTGGAGGCACAGGTGGCTCCCCCCGCCGAAGTCCTCGCCGTTCGCGGACTGAGCAAGACCTTCCCCGGCGTCCGGGCCCTGGACGGCGTGGACCTGACCCTGCACGCCGGTGAGGTGCACGCCCTGATCGGCGAGAACGGCGCCGGCAAGTCGACGCTCATCAAACTCCTCACCGGGGTGTACCGCCCCGACGCCGGTGACATCGTTTTCCAGGGCCGTACGGTCTCCTTCGGAACCCCCCTGGAGGCCCAGAAGGCCGGGATCTCGACCATCTACCAAGAGGTCAACCTCATTCCGCTGCTGAGCGTGGCCCGCAACCTCTTCCTGGGCCGCGAGCCGCGCAACCGTGTCGGCCTGCTGGACCTCGCCCGCATGAACCGCGAGGCCGAGCAGACGCTCGGCGCCTACGGCGTGCGGGTGGACGTCCGCCGGCCGCTGCGCAGCCTCGGGGTGGGCGCGCAGCAGATGGTGGCCCTGGCCCGTGCCGTGGCGAGCGAGGCGCGGATCGTCGTCATGGACGAACCGACCTCCTCCCTGGAACCGCGGGAGGTCGAGACGCTGTTCTCGGTCATCCGCCGGCTGCGCGACGAGGGCATCGCCGTCATCTACGTCAGTCACCGCCTCGACGAGCTGTACGCGGTGTGCGACACGGTCACCGTGCTGCGCGACGGCCGGCGCGTACACCACGGCCGCCTCGCCGAACTCGACCGGCTCTCCCTGGTGTCCACCATGCTCGGCCGGGAACTGGGCGAGGTCCGCGACGAGGGTCTGACGAAGTTCACCGGCGACCATCACGCCACCGACTCCGAACCAGTGCTGGAGGCGGTCGACTTGAAGGTCCCGCACCAGTTGCACAGCATCTCCGTGAGCATCCGTCCCGGCGAGGTCGTCGGACTGGGCGGCCTGCTCGGTTCCGGACGCACCGAGACCGCGAAAGCCATCTCCGGTGCGCTGGCGACGAGTTCGGGCAGGGTGACGGTGGCCGGGGTGCCGCTCCGCGCCGGCTCGACGCCCGCGGCCATCCGGGCGGGCATCAGTCTGCTGCCGGAGGACCGCAAGAGCGAGGGCATCGTGCCGGGTCTGTCGGTCCGGGAGAACATCTC
Organism: Streptomyces sp. NPDC086080; assembly: GCF_044540255.1. Classification (NCBI taxonomy): domain Bacteria; kingdom Bacillati; phylum Actinomycetota; class Actinomycetes; order Kitasatosporales; family Streptomycetaceae; genus Streptomyces; species Streptomyces sp. NPDC086080. The sequence continues at coordinate 52,898 of NZ_JBITRU010000039.1, read as the reverse complement.
CCTGGCCGTCCTGCCCCGGCTCTCCCGCTTCGGCCTGGTCTCCGAGGCACGTGTCGACAGCATCGTGGACACGTTCATCGAGCGGCTGCGGATCAAGGCGTCCTCGCCGCACCAGAAGGTCGGTGAACTGTCCGGCGGCAACCAGCAGAAGGTGCTGCTCGCCCGCTGGCTGGCGATGAACCCGAAGGTGCTGCTGCTGGACGAGCCCACCCGGGGCATCGACGTCGGGGCCAAGGCCGAGGTGCAGAAACTGGTGGACGAACTGGCCGCGGACGGCCTGGGTGTCCTGCTCATCTCCTCCGATCTGGAGGAACTGATCGAAGGGTCCGACCGCGTGGTCGTACTGAAGGACGGTGCCGTCGTCGGTGAACTGACCGGCGACGAGGTCACCGAGGACCAGCTGATGCGGACCATCGCCGGGTCCGCCCCGGACGGGGACGTGGTGGAGGAGGCGGCCACCGATGGCTGAGGCCGCTCTCAAGACCGTCCCGCTGGACAGGACCCGCCTCCTGTCATGGCTGCAGACGTACGGCGTCTACGCCGGCGTGGCGTTGCTGATGGTCGTCAACACCGTCATCACGCCGCACTTCCTGTCCACGGAGAACTTCCGCACCCAGGCCGTGCAGGTCGCCCCCGTCATCATCGTCGCGCTGGGCATGGCCCTGGTCATCGGCACCGAGGGCGTCGACCTCTCGGTCGGTGCCGTGATGGCCCTCGCGGCCTCCGTGACGGCCCTCTATCTCGGTTACGGACTCCTGCCCGCACTGCTCATGGTGGCCGTATTCGCCGCCGGAGTGGGGCTCGCGGGCGGAGCGCTGGTCGCGTTCGTCGGGGTGCAGCCGATCGTGGCGACACTGGCGCTCATGGTCGGCGGCCGCGGCCTCGCCCTGGTGCTGCTGCCGCAGTTGGAAGACCTGCGCAACCCGGCGCTGGCCTCCCTGGGCTCCGGCGACCTGCTGGGCATCCCGTATCCGATGCTGATCGCCGCCGTGCTGGCACTGCTGGTGGCCTTCGTCGTCCGCCGCACCACGTTCGGGCGGCAGCTCCTCGCGATCGGCGACAGCCGCCCGGCGGCGCAGCTCGCCGGACTGCCGGTGCGCCGGGTGCTGATCGTGGTGTATGTCGTCTGCGCGCTGCTCGCCGCCGTGGCGGGCGTTCTGGCCACGGCACGGTTGCAGGCCAGCGACCCGACGTCGCTGGGCAATCTGATGGAGCTGTCCGCCATCACCGCCGTGGTGGTCGGCGGGACACCGCTGACCGGCGGCCGGGTGAACATCGCCGGCACCGTGGCGGGAGCCGTCCTCATCCAGTTGCTCACCGCCACCCTCATCAAGCACGATCTGCCGCCCTCCTGGACCCAGATCGCGCAGGCCATAGTGATCGTGTGCGCGGTCTACGCGGCACGGGGACGGGGGAAGCGATGACCGCCACGAAGACGGACGCCCCGGTGACCGCGACGCGTGACGAGCGGCCGGCGCCGGCCGGTGAGCCGGCGGGTTCCGCACGCTCCGAGCGGGTGAGCGCGCTGGTCCAGCAGCACGGCGCGCTGGCGGTGCTGCTGATCGTCTCACTGGTGGCGTCGTTCGGCTTCGACTCCTTCGCCACTGGCGACAACGTCAGCAATATGGCGACGAGTTCGGCCTTCCTGGCCATCGTCGCGCTCGGCATGACCTTCGTGATCATCACCGGGGGCATCGACCTGTCGGTCGGTTCGCTGTTCGCGCTCGGCGGGGTCCTGGCGGCCTGGGGGTCCCGGCACGGCACCCTGGTGGCTTTGCTGCTGCCGCTCGTGGTGTGCGCGGCGGTCGGTGTCGTCAACGGTCTGCTCGTGGCCCGCTCCCGGCTGGCCCCCTTCATCGTGACCCTGGCGGCCATGCTCGGTGCGCGCGGCCTGATGCTGGCGCTCACCGACGAGGGCGCCAACACCTATCTGATCGGGAAGGGTTCGTTCCTCGCCGAACTGGGCCAGGGCAGCACGCTGGGTCTCGGCAACCCGGTGTGGATCACGCTGACGCTGTTCGTCGCCGGGGCCGTCGTCCTGCGCCGTACCCGGTTCGGGCAGCATGTGTACGCGGTCGGCGGCAACGAGGACGCGGCGGCGCTGATGGGTGCCCCGGTGGCCCGTACGAAGATCCTCGTCTACACCCTGTCCGCGGTGACGGCCGGACTGGCGGGCGCGCTCAACGCGGCCTGGCTGGCCTCGGGGGTGACCATTCTCGGCAACGGCATGGAGCTGGAGGCCATCGCCGCCGTCGTCATCGGAGGCACCCTGCTCACCGGCGGGCTCGGCTACGTCAGCGGCGCGCTGGTCGGTGTGCTGCTGCTCAAGGTGATCCAGAACGTCATCAACCAGATCGGTTCGCTCGACTCCTCCTACCAACAGGTCGTCAGCGGCGCCTTCCTGGCCGTCGTGGTCGTCGCCCAGACCTGGCTCGGCCGCCGACGGCACCTGATGTAGAGCTCCGGACGCGGCACCGGTCCACCGAAGACCCCGGACCGCCGGTACCTCGTTCACCGGGCGGCCGGTCACGCTCCGGCGTGCACCGGCCGCTTCTCGCACGCGCACGTCTCCCACCCCCACACCCCAAGGAGTGACGATGCGTCGAGTACCCGTCCCACGACCGCCCCTCCCCCGGTTCCGGCGGTGGTGGCTCACCGCCTTGGCGGGGGTGCTGGCCCTGCTCGCCGGCACCGCCCTCACCGGTTCCGGCACCGCGGCCGCGGTGCCCCGGGCCTGGGCGCCCAAACCCGCGCCGATGACCACCCCCTGGACCGGCCAGGTCTCCGTCGACAACCCGCTGCCCGAGTACCCGCGGCCGCAGCTCACCCGCCTCGACTGGGCCAACCTCAACGGCATCTGGGACTTCGCCGTGACATCGGCGGACGCCGGGCGGCCCGCGTCGTTCAGCGAGCAGATCCGGGTCCCGTTCGTCGCCGAGTCGGCTCTGTCCGGCATCCAGCGCAGGATCACGCAGAACGACAAGCTCTGGTACCAGCGCGACTTCACCGTTCCGTCGGACTGGGACGGCCGCCGCGTCCAACTCAACTTCGGTGCCAGTGACTGGCGTACGACCGTGTGGGTCAACGACCGGCAGGCCGGCGCCGTCCACAGCGGCGGCTTCGACTCCTTCTCCTACGACATCACCGATCTCCTGAACGGCGGCACCAACACCCTCGTCGTCTCGGTGTGGGACCCCACCCAGACCGGCGCCCAGGCCGTCGGCAAGCAGCGGCTGGGCGACGTGACACCGCATCCGGGCGGCGGCATCTTCTACACGGCCGCGTCCGGCATCTGGCAGACGGTGTGGCTGGAGCCCACGGCCGCCGCGCACATCACCCGCCTCGACCTGGTACCCGATCTGGCGAACAGCCGTCTCGAGGTCACCGTGCGGGGCGCAGGCACGAACGGCCACCGGGCCCGTGTCACCGTCACCGCCGGCGGCACCACCGTCGGCACCGCCACCGGTCCCGTCGGCGGCGAGTTCAGCGTTCCCGTACCGGATCCGCGCCGGTGGAGCCCGGACGACCCGTTCCTCTACGACGTCCGGGCCGACCTTCTTTCGGGCACCACCGCCGTCGACTCCGTCGGCAGTTACGCCGGCATGCGCTCCATTGGCATCGCCCGCGTCGACGGCGTCCTCCGCCCGGTCCTGAACGGGGAGTTCGTGTTCCAGACGGGCACGCTCGACCAGGGCTACTGGCCGGACGGCATCTACACCGCCCCCACCGACGCCGCCCTCCGGTACGACCTGCAGAAGCACAAGGACCTCGGCTTCAACATGGTCCGCAAGCACATCAAGGTCGAGCCGCAGCGCTGGTTCCACTGGGCGGACCGGCTCGGGCTGCTGGTCTGGCAGGACATGCCCTCCATGGAACGCACCCCCGACGCCGCCGCCCGCGCCCAGTGGGAGGCCGAGTACGACCGGATCATCGACCAGCACCGCAGTTCGCCGTCCCTGGTGATGTGGGTCAACCAGAACGAGGGGTGGGGCCAGTACGACCAGGCGCGCATCGCCGACGAGGTCAAGGCGTACGACCCGTCCCGCCTGGTGGACAACATGAGCGGTGTCAACTGCTGCGGGGCCGTGGACGGCGGCAACGGTGACGTCGTCGACCACCATGTCTACGTCGGTCCCGGCACCACGGTGCCGAGCGCCACGCGCGCGGCCGTGCTCGGCGAGTTCGGCGGGCTCGGACTGAAGGTGGCCGGTCACGAGTGGTACCCCGGCGGCGGTTTCAGTTACGAGGACCAGCCGGACCTCGCGCATCTGAACGACCGGTTCGTCGGACTGCTGGACGGCATCCGTGAGGTGCGGATGCCCAAGGGTCTTTCCGCGTCGGTCTACACGGAGATCACGGATGTCGAGAACGAGGCCAACGGCCTGCTCACCTACGACCGTCAGGTCGTCAAGGTGGACGAGACCAGGGTCAGGACCGCGAACCGGGCGCTGATCGACGCGTCCCGTTCCCCGGCCGCGCCGGTGACCCTGCCCACCGGGCAGTACACGTCCCTGCGCGTGACGACGCCGGGCTACACCGACCGCTATGTCCGGCACCGGGACGGCGCGGTGTTCACGGAGGTCGTTACCGGCGGCAGCGGCACGCTGCTGAAGAACGACGCGACGTGGCGGATCGTCCCGGGTCTGGCCGACCGTTCGTGCTACTCGTTCGAGTCGCGGAACTATCCCGGCGAGTATCTGCGCCACCGCAACTCCCGTGTGTACAAGGAGGGTGGCAGCGGCGATCTGTTCCGCGCGGACGCCACCTTCTGCACGGTCCGGGGCACAGGCGGCGGGATCAGGCTGTCCGCCTACAACTTCCCCGAGCAGTATCTGCGCCACTACGACGCCGAGTTGTGGCTGGCCGTCCCGGGGGGCACCCGCGCCTGGGACGCCTCCGCCCACTTCACGGCGGACACCACCTGGGCGGTGGCATCGCCCTGGGCGCCGTGACCGCGGCGAGGCCCGCGCGCTGACCGTCCCACGGCGAGGTGCGGACGCCCCGGCGTCCGCACCTCGCGCTGTTCGGGGCGGTTACGGCCGCTCCGCGGCGTACAGCGCACTCACCTCCTGCGCGGTGAGCGCCCTGTCGTAGGCGTGGACCTCGTCCACCGCTCCGTCCCAGAAGTCGGTGTTCTGGCCGTTCCACTGGGCGCGCCCCACCGTGAAGGGCCCGGAGGCGACGTAGTTCGGGCCGCCCCTGACGGTCGCCGCCCGCTCGCCGTCGACATAGAGCGTGATCTCGCCCGTCGTGTCGTCCCGCACACCGGCCAGGTGGTACCAGCGGCCGGTCTCAGGAGTGGTCTCCAGACGGGCGCGTCGTCCGTCGGGGGTGCTGAAGGCGAACGCGCCCTGCCCGTACTGCAGGTAGAAGGGGCTCGTTTGACGCAGGGCGTCCTGGCTGACGGCGGTGGCGTAGTTGCCGGGGAGGGAATCGAGACTGACCCAGGCGGAGACGGTGTAGCTGCCGGTGGTGTCGAGCACCGGTCCGTCGGTCCGGGCGTACTGGCCCCGGCCGTCGAACGTCAGTGCGCTGCCGCTGACCCCGTCCGTCCAGGTGGTTCCCTCGGACAGCCTCAGCGGCCGGTCACCCGGGCCGTCGTCCTTCGCGGTGCTCCCGGTGCCCTCGTCCAGGGTCCAGGAGCCGCCGCCCTTCAACTGCTCCCGGTCCCCCGCCCCGGCGCCGGCCGCGATGACCCTCCGGTTGATCTCCCGCACCCGGACCGGGTCGACCTTGATCTCCCGGCGGTCGTAGGTGTAAAGGCCGTTGAGTTCGTTCTCCAGGTCGGTGATCTGGGTGTACACCGAGCCGGAGAGTTCCGCGCCGGCCTGATCGAGGTAGAACCTCTCGGTGTTCTCGACGTACTTGCGGGTCAGCGCCTCCTTGTCGGCGACACCGCTGTAGATCACGGTCGGTGCGCCCGGCCACATGTGGCCCGGGGTGCGCAGGGTGAAGCCGCCGTGCTCGCCGTCCATGGCCGCGCGGTGGTCCGGGAAGGGCGGGTCGTCGTTGTTGTAGTCGTGGTGGTCGATGATGTCGCCCTTGCCCGAATCGCCCTTGGAGTTACAGCAGTTGACACCGCTGTGGGCGTTGACGACGCGGGAGGGGTCGGCGGCCTTCACCGATTCGGCGAGCCGGCCGCTCTCCTCGCGGTTCCACTCGCCCCAGCCCTCGTTGAAGACGATCCAGCCGATGACGGAGGGCGCGTTGTGGTGCTGGCGCATCATCTCCCGGCCCTGGTCCACGAACGCCTTGCGGCCGGTCTCGTTGGTGAGGTTGCCGGAGACGAAGTCCTGCCAGACGAGCAGGCCGAGCCGGTCCGCGTGGTAGAACCAGCGGGGCGACTCCACCTTGATGTGTTTGCGGACGGCGTTGAAGCCCAGCTTCTTGTGCGCCTCGAGGTCGAAGGCCAGTGCCTTGTCGCTGGGCGCGGTGTAGAGGCCGTCGGGCCAGAAGCCCTGGTCGAGGGTGGCGAGGGAGAAGACGGGCTCGCCGTTGAGCACCAGCTTCGGGAAGCCGCCGACCTCCTCGATCCCGATCTCGCGCATACCGAAGTAGCTGCCGACCCTGTCGGTCGATCTGCCGTCCTTCAGCTTGACGTCGAGGTCGTAGAGGTAGGGGTCGTCCGGGCTCCACAGGTGCTGTCCTGCGACCGGCAGCCGGAGTTCGCTGTTGGCCGGTCCACTGACCCTGCCGACGACCTTGCCGCGCGTGTCGCGGGCCACTGCCTCGACCCGGGCCCGCTTCGAGGCACCCTCGGACTCGACGGTGACGGCCAGGGTGCCGCTGTCGATGTCGGGGGTGGTGACTACGTTGTCAATGGAGGTGTCGGCGACGGGCTCCATCCAGACGGTCTGCCAGATACCGGACGACTGGGTGTAGAAGATGCCCCCGGGGTGGGTGGACTGCTTGCCCGTCGGCTGGTCGGCGCCGCCGGTGTCGGTGACCGCGACCACGATCTCCTGCGGCCCCTTGCGCGTGAGGGCGTCGGTGATGTCGGCGCTGAAGGCGTTGTAGCCACCGGTGTGTTCGGCGACCTTCCTGCCGTTGACCCAGACACGTGCCTGGTAGTCGACGGCCCCGAAGTTGAGCTTCAGCCGGTTGCCGTTGCCGCTCGTGCCGACCTTCCAGTTCCTCGGTACGTCCACGAGCTTGCGGTAGAACATGTGGTCCTCGTGCCGTTCGAGCCCGGAGAGCTGCGACTCGACCGGGAACGGCACGAGGATCTTCTCGTTCAGTTTCTTGCCGAAGACCGGCTGCTCACCGGCCTCGGCGCCACTGAACTGCCAGGGTCCGTTGAGGTTCTTCCACTGGGAGCGGACCGCTTGCGGGCGGGGATACTCCGGCAGCGGGTTCCTCGTGTCGACCTTGTCGCCCCACGGGGTGGTGAGCCGGTGGGTGGAGACGTTCGACGCGTAGCGGACGATCCTGGGCACGGCCTCGCCGCCGGCCTTGAGGCCCCCTTCGCCGTCGTACGTGAACCGGACCTGCTGGTTCTTCTGGATCGGCTCCGAGAGGGTGACGACGAGCTCGCCCCGGTCACCGCGGGCGGCGGCGACCGACCTGACCGGCATGGCGGTCGTGTCGGCCTCGATCTTGAGGTGGTCCGCCACCTGCGCGAGATCACTGACCCGGTCCTCGAACCGGGCGCGCAGCTTCCGTCCGTCCTCGCCGACGGTCAGTTCCACCGGGAAGACCTCGAAGCCGGCGGGCGGGGTGAAGGCGGAGGCCGGGACGAGCTGCTTGCTCGTCGAAGGCGTCGACCAGCGCAGGAACATGTTCGCCCCGCCGAAATCCTGGAACATCTCCAGGCGGAAGTCGTGCTTCTCGCCGGCCTTCAGGGCGACGGGCGCACTGGTCTGTTCCCGGTCCCAGTCCGGCTCCCAGTGGTCGATGACCGGCTCGCCGTCGATGAAGAGCCGGAAGCCGTTGTCGCCGATGGCGTAGAAGGTGTAGTCACCGTCCTCCGGCGCCTCGATCTGTCCCGTCCAGCGGGCGGTGGTGTGCTCCGTGCGCCCGGTCAGCTCCTCGAAGGTACTGGTCAGGCCGGAGAAGTTGATCTGCGGCTCCAGGAGGGTGCCACCGAGTTCGGCGAAGTCCCGGGCACCGGGTGCCGACATGCTGAAGTACTCGCCCTTGAGGCCGTGCACCTGGACGTCGGCCTCGGCGGCCGCTCGGGCGGGGACGCCGGCCGCCGGCGCCGCGGCGGTCGCCGCGGGTGCCAGGGCGCCGGTGGACAGGGCCAGGGCCGTCACGGTCAGCAGAGCCCACCATCGGACTCTGGGACGGGAGTGTTGTCTTGTCATCGGACCTTTCCTCGCACAGAGGGCATGGGGCCAGGTGGAGCGGGCACGGCCGTCGGCTCGGCCAGTGATTCCTTCCAACGTTGGAAATCCGCCGTGCAGCGGAATGACAACACGCCTCCCGACGACTGTCCAGGCCTTGCACACAGCTGACGTTCCGTCAGAAGACGTGTGTGCGGGTGGGGATGGGTGTGCCCGTGAGAACGCCCTGGCAGGCGGTACGCCGCGCCCCGCCACGACGTACCGGCGGGGCGGCCGCCGGACCGCGAGGTCTCACGCGTCGCCGACGGCGCGCCGCGCACGGGGGCGGACCTCACCGGTGTGCGGACACCGGCTGACGCCCCGGGCTCTTCGCGCGGGTCAGTCCATGGACCGGGTGAACGGGCCGCCGCCCCCGGGCGCGAAGGCGTGGGCGGCGAAGCGTTCGCCGATGCGGCGGTGGGTGGCCGCGTCGGGGTGGAGGCGGTCGGGCAGGGGCAGTTCGCCGTGGTCGGCCTCGCCGTAGAGCTCGCGGCCGTCGAGGTGGTACAGGTTCGGGTCGTCCGCCGCGCGGTGCGCCACGACGCGCCGGAGTTCGTCGCGGATGACGTTGAGCGTCAGCTTGCCCCCGGCGCGTTCCGCGGGGTCACCGGCGGCGGTGAACAGGAGTCGTCCTTCGCCGAGGCGGCTGAAGTCGTAGGCGGTGGGGCCCGGCGTGTCCTCGTGGAGGGGGCACAGGATCGGCGAGACGACCAGCAGCGGTGCGGTGGGATGGCCCTCGCGGATCGTGTCGAGGAAGCCGTGGACGGCGGGGGCGAAGGCGCGCAGCCGCATCAGGTCGGTGTTGACCAGGTTGATGCCGATCTTGACGCTGATCAGGTCGGCGGGGGTGTCGCGCATGGTGCGCGCGACGAACGGGTCGAGCAGGGCGCTGCCGGCCAGTCCGAGGTTGATCAGTTCCACCCCGCCGTGGGCCGCGGCGAGCGCGGGCCAGGTGGTGGTGGGGCTCGCCGCGTCGGAGCCGTGGCTGATGGAGCTGCCGTGGTGCAGCCAGGTCCGGCGGCCGGAGATGTCCGCGGGTTCCACGGGGGCGTCGGTGCGCAGGGCGAGGAGTTCGGTGGTCTCGTTGTGCGGCAGCCAGATCTCGACGTCCTTGTCGTCCTCGGAGAGGCCGGTGAAGCGGAGCGTGGCCGCGGGGCCGGCGCCGCGCTCGACGGTCCCGGTGCTCATGTCGATGGTCAGGGTGTTGCCGCCGGTCGCGGTGGCCCGGCCGGCCGGGCGTCCGTCGACGACCAGGTCGTAGTGGCCGGCCGGGCGGGGCGGCGCGCCGACGTAGATCCGCTTGGTGGGCAGAGTGTCCAGTTCGACGGCGGTCGCGCGGGTGCGGAAGGCCAGTCGTACGCCGGAGGGCTGGGACTCGGCCATGGCGAGCTGCCCGTCGCTGTTCTGGGCGCGGGCCCAGGCGGGCAGGCGGTGCGGCAGCAGCCCTCGCGGGGTGGGCTCCAGGTCGAGCGCGCCACGCACCAGGCCTGCGGTGATGGGCGTGGTGATCCAGCTGTACGGGGTGGAGGGCATCTGTCGTCCGTCCGGTTGCGGTGTGGGTGGTTGACCGGCCGATCAGGGCGCGGGAGCGGGGGCCGGCCGTCAGGGGGCCGGGGGCCAGTTGCGCAGCAGGGCGTCCAGCGCGTCGAGGACGCGTGACCAGGTTTCCTGTGTGTCGGGGGCGCTGTGGCTGAATCCGCCGCCCATTTCCAGGCTGACGTAGCCGTGGAAGACGCTGCCCAGCAGCCGGACCGCGTGGGTCTGGTCCGGTTCCGTCAGGTCGTAGCCGCGCAGCAGGGCCCGGGTCATCTGCGCGTGCCGTACTCCGGCGCTGCCGGCGGCCGCCTCGGGGCCGAGCCGGAACTGGGCCGCGGCGTAGCGTCCGGGGTGCTCGCGCGCGTAGTCGCGGTACACATTGGCCAGGGCGGTCAGGGCGTCCTTGCCCGCCCGCCCGGCCAGGGCGTCCGCGGCCCGGTCGGCGAGTTCCTCCAGGGCGAGCAGCGCGATCCTCGTCCTGAGGTCGTGCGAGTTCCTCAGGTGGGAGTACAGGCTGGCCGTCTTGACGTCGAAGCGCCGGGCGAGCTCCGAGACGGTCACCTGGTCGAAGCCGAGCTCGTCGGCCAGTTCCGCACCCGCCCTGGTCAGCCGTTCCGGGGTCAGTCGTGCGCGTGCCATGCCCATCCTTCCGGTCGGATCACGTCCAGTATGGATTTGCCTAATGCCTTTAGGCAAATGCCTAATCGTCGTGATCGTTTGTCAGTGGTGGGCGCCAGGATGTGACGCATGACAACACCTGCAGCAGTGATCGTCGATGCCGCCGCCTACGCGCAGGCGGTCGAGGACGCCGTGCGCGCGGCAGCCGCCTACTACGGGGGCGGCACCTCGCCGCTGGACGACGACACGTACGACCGGCTGGTCCGGGGCATCGCCGACTGGGAGGCGGAGCACCCGGACGGGATACTCCCCGACTCCCCCACCGGGAAGGTGGCCGGCGGCGCGGTGGAGGGCGACGTCCCGCACACGGTGCCGATGCTGAGCCTGGACAATGTGTTCTCCGAGGAGGAGTTCACCGCCTGGACGGCGTCGCTGGCGCGCCGGACCGGCCGGGACACGACACGCTTCAGTGTGGGACCGAAGCTGGACGGGCTGGCGGTCGCCGCCCGCTACATCGACGGCCGGCTGAGCCGGCTGATCACCCGCGGGGACGGGACGGCCGGGGAGGACGTCTCGCACGCGATCGGCACCATCGAAGGGCTTCCCCCGGAGCTGAACGAGCCGGTCACCGTGGAGGTGCGCGGTGAGGTCCTCATGACGTCGGCTCAGTTCGAGCGCGCCAACGAGGTGCGCACCGCTCACGGCGGGCAGCCGTTCGCCAACCCGCGCAACGCGGCCGCGGGCACCCTGCGGGCCAGGGAGCGGGCCTACACGGTACCGATGACGTTCTTCGGCTACGGACTGCTGCCGCTGCCCGGCACCGGCTCCGCGACGGCGGAGCGGATGAGCGGGATGGCCCACAGCGAGCTGATGCGGCTGACCGCCGGCCTCGGTGTGCACACCAGCGAGCGGACCGCCGTCCCGGACACCCTCGCCGAGACCCCCGAGGAGGTCCTGGTCCGGGTGAAGGAGATCGCCGCGCTCCGCGCCGAACTGCCGTTCGGTATCGACGGGATCGTCATCAAGGCGGACCTGGCCGCCGACCGGGAGGCCGCCGGATCGGGCTCCCGCGCGCCGCGCTGGGCGGTCGCCTACAAACTGCCCGCGGTGGAGAAGATCACCCGGCTGCTGGAGGTGGAGTGGAACGTCGGCCGTACGGGCATCATCGCGCCGCGCGGTGTCCTCGAGCCGGTCGTCATCGACGGATCCACCATCACGTACGCGACGCTGCACAACCCGGCCGACATCACCCGTCGTGACCTGCGCCTGGGCGACCATGTCATGGTGCACCGGGCCGGCGACGTCATCCCCCGGATCGAGGCACCGGTCGCTCACCTGCGCACGGGTGAGGAGCGGCCGATCGAGTTCCCGGCGCAGTGTCCGCGCTGCGGTTCGGACATCGACACCACCGAGGAACGCTGGCGGTGCGCCCAGGGCCGCAACTGCCACCTGGTCGCCTCCCTCGCCTACGCCGCGGGCCGCGACCAGCTCGACATCGAGGGCCTGGGCGCCACCCGCGTCGTCCAGCTCGTCGACGCGGGCCTGGTCGCCGACCTCGCCGACCTGTTCACGCTCCGGCGCGAGCAACTGCTCGCCCTGGAGCGGATGGGTGAGACCAGCACCGACAATCTGCTCGCGGCGATCGCCAGGGCCAAGGAGCAGCCACTGTCCCGGGTCCTGTGCGCGCTGGGTGTCCGGGGCACCGGACGGTCCATGTCGCGGCGGATCGCCCGCCACTTCGCCACCATGGACAACATCCGCGCGGCCGATGCCGCGGCCATGCAGCAGGTCGACGGCATCGGGTCGGAGAAGGCGCCCTCGATCGTGGCGGAGATGGCCGAACTGGCCCCGCTCATCGACAGACTCGTCGCCGCCGGCGTCACCATGAGCGAGCCCGGAGCCACTCCCCCACCGGCCGCCGATGCCGCCCCGGACGGTGACGGCCCGTCCGGGGCACCGGCATCGGGAGGACCGCTGGAGGGCATGGCGGTGGTGGTCACCGGCGCGATGACCGGCAGCCTGGAGAAGCTCTCCCGCAACGAGATGAACGAACTCATCGAGCGGGCCGGCGGCCGTTCCTCCTCCAGCGTCTCGAAGAGGACCACGCTGGTGGTGGCGGGAGAGGGCGCCGGGTCGAAGCGCGCCAAGGCGGAACGGCTCGGCGTCCGTCTGGCCACCCCGGACGAGTTCGCCGCCATGGTCGCCGGACTCCTCGGCTGAGCAGGCCCCGGCCCGCACCCGGCCGTCAGGGGGTGGCGCAGGCCTCGGCGATGGACAGGCTGTTCTCGTAGAGGTGGTGCCGGGTGATCCGGCCGCCCACCACGGTCAGACGCAGGGCGAACGGGCCCTGGAAGGAGCGTCCCGTGGCCCGGACCGTCCCGGACAGATGGCCCGTCAGGACCGCGTCCGGCCCGTCGACGAGGAGGGCGTCGATCGTGGCCCGCGCGTCCTCGGGCACGGTGTGTTCCGCCAGTTCCGTGCCCTGGGCGGCGCATTCGGCGGCGGTCGAGCGGGGGCGGATCCACGGGACGGCGGGGTTGTCGGCGAGCATCCAGTCGACCTCGTCGGCGAAGAGCCCGACGAGCCGCCCGGTGTCCCCGGCGAGCCGGGCGGCGAGGACCCCGCACCACGGCCCGGGTGCCCTCGGCGACGGAACACGGGGGGACGGTGGCGGAGTGGGTGGACATGACGCTCTCCTCACGGCTGCGGCCGGTTCCGGCCGGGGGCTTCGGGGGACGTGCCCCATCCTCACGGAGGCGGTGAGCCGGGTCGATTACCTGCGACGTCATGCGAGGCCGCGCACCGCGTGCGGGCAGGTCGCCGGGCCGGCGGGAAGAGCCGGACACGGTTGCCGCCCACTCGGCTCCGGACGGCAGGCCCGCCTACGCCGGACCCCGGGTCGGGCGCGGACCTCGCGGCCGCGGGCGAGCACCTCGGCGGCGACCTGACGGCCGACGGTTCCGGTGGCACCGAGTAGGACAGGAGCCGCCCTGCCACGTCCCTGGCCTGCCGAGCATCCGAACACCGGCGAAAGGACACCACGCATGCCCGCGCGGACTCCTGTCACTCCCGAGGGGTACACCACCGTCCCCGCCCTGGAGGGTCACCGGGGCGCCCTGCGCCTTCGCCGGCCTCCTGCGCCTGTCCCAGGACCGCTGACCGCCGTCCCGGCGGAGGAAGGCGGGTCCCGGCCGGACCGGGTCCGCCGGCCCTCAGGTGGGAGGAGCCCGGTCGCTGCGCGGGTCCCGGCCGGCGGCGCTTCCTCGCGTGCGGTCCTCTCCCCACCGTGCCGCGCGGGGGCACGTGAGTGACGGGGACGCCCTCGGTTACCCGGCACCCGGGGGCCGAGGAAGGGAGCGAGCCGTGCGATTCCGAAGCCGCGAGGAAGCCGGCCAGGAGCTGGCCGTCAGGATGCTGGAGTGGGCGAGCAGTGGCGATCTCGCGAATGTGATCGTCATGGCATTGCCGCGCGGCGGTGTCCCGGTCGGGGCGGAGGTCGCTCGGGTGATGGCCGTCCCTCTGGATGTCCTGGTCGTCCGCAGGATCGAAGTGCCGGGGCACCCTGAGGTGGGGATCGGGGCGGTCGCCGGGGACGATCCGCCGGTCTTCGACCGCACGGGACTGCGTGCCCTGGACCTCACCGAGGACGAGCTCTCGGCAGAGGTGGCCCGGGCGCGCGTCGAAGTACGCCGGCGTGCGGAGGTCTACCACCGTGGACGCCCCGCCTCGGACGTCCGCGGGCACAGCGTGGTGGTCGTGGACGACGGGCTGGCCACGGGGATCACCGCCCGCGCAGCACTGCGGCATCTACGGCGTGGTGGTCCGCTGCGGCTGACCCTGGCCGTTCCTGTGTGCCCGCCGGCCACCGCCATCGCGCTGCGGGAAGATGCCGACGACGTCGTGGCGCTGCACCAGCCGCAGCGGCTGGGCTCCGTGAATGAGTGGTACGACGACTTCCCTCAGGTTTCCGACCAGGAAGTGCTGGCTGCCCTGCGGGAACTGCACCCGGCCGGTGAGCGCCCATGAACGGGGACACAGCCGATGATCACCTGGCGTGCGGCGGCCTCCGGCTGACGCTCGTCCTGGACACGGTGCGGATCATCCACTGTGCGATCCGAGGCAGGAGCGGGCACCAGGCGCCGGCGTGATGGCCGGTGCCCTGGAGGCCGTATCGGGCCGCGGTCTGCTGATGTCCCCGCCCTGAGGCAACCGCTGGGGTATCAACCTGACCCGTCCCCCGCTCACACGGTGGGGCGGAGCGTTCCCTGCCGTACGGGTTCGCCGACCGGGCATCGAGTGAGGGGCTCGCCGGGCAGAGAAGCCGGAACGCGGCTCGGCCCGGACCGGAAGAGGCCGAAGGGCCCGGTGAGTACTCTGGGGGACCCATCCGGCGAGCCTGCCTCCCGGGCTAGCGTCGAGCGGTAATCCCGGCCGCGTTCCGCCGCCGGGCCGATGCCCCCAAGAGGCCACGGCCTCGCTCGGAGGAGCACTGTGCACCGCCACCGTCCCCCAGCATCAGGCCGATCGGCCAACCCTTCGCCGGCTGCCATGCCGGTCACGCTGTCCACCACCCGCCCGGAACCCCCATCGAAGTACCGGGGCACCGTCCACGCGCCGTTCTTCACCGCAGCCGTGCTGTCCGTACTCACGGTCGGCGCGTCGTGGGGCGTCCTCATCCTGTGGCGGATCGCTTTCGACGAGAGCTTCACCGGGGTGTCCGTCCACGAGATCAACGCGCACGGTTACGCGCAGATCACGGGGTGGGTCGGGCTGTTCGTCATGGGCTTCGGCTACCAGGCGTTCCCCCGGCTGTGGCGCACCTCCCTGGCCGCTCCGCGTCTGGTTCCGGTCGTCCTGACGGCGACCGTCTGCGGACTGGTCATGGCCGTCATCGGCATGGGAGCGGCCGGATACCGCGTCGACGGAGGCTGGACCGTGTCCGCAGCGCTGGTCGGCAACGCCATCGTGCTTGCCGGTTCCCTCATCTTCGCCGGGCAGCTCCTCGCGACGTACCTGCGGAGCGGGGCCCCGATGCGCGCGGTGACGGGTTTCATCGGCTCTGGCCTGTTGTGGCTCGTCGCCCAGGCCGCGTTCGGGCTCTGGCACACGGGGATGACCATGATGGCCACCGAGCGGTCCGACCTGCTGTGGTACATCTCGGCCTACCAGGCCCCGTTGCGCGATGTCCAGATCCATGGGATGGCGCTGCTGATGGTCCTCGGGCTGTCGAGTCATCTGCTGCCGCAGATGTTCGGGGTGGCAAAGACGCCGGAACGCCGGGCCTGGTCCGCTCTGATGCTGATCAACGCGGGCGTCGTCATCGAGGTCGTCGTCTTCATCGCCTACCGCTGGGCGGACGACCACCGGCTCGCCGCCCTCCTGATGCTGCCCTGGCTGATGATCGCCGGCGGGGTCGCGGCCATGGTGCTGCCCTGGCGCCTCTGGCGACGACTGCCCCGGACCGACCACCGGTCCGGCAAATTCGTCCGGGCCGCCTACGGATGGCTGGCGCTCTCGCTCGTGATGCTGCTGCTGATGCCCGTCTACCAGTTCATCAGCGGCATCGCCTTCAGCCACGCGTACTACGGCGCGATCCGGCACGCGATCACCGTCGGCTTCGTCTCGATGATGATCATGGGAATCTCGGCCCGGGTGGTGCCCGCCCTGCGCGGCATCCAACCCGGCACGCTCGGCTCGCTCACGGGCCCCTTCATCCTGCTCAACACCGGCTGCGCGCTGCGGGTCTCCCTGCAGACCCTCACCGACTGGCACCCGTTCTTCTTTTCCGTCGTCGGGATCAGCGGACTGCTGGAACTCACCGCCCTCGCCTGGTGGGGCACAGGTCTCCTGCGGGTACTCCACGGGTCTGCGGCGTCCGGACCCGGCGTGTCCCGACCGGCCGTCCTACGCCCGGCCTGAGCCCGCGCCCGGTCCCATCCGGCGTCCGGCCGGACCCCACAGCGGGCCCGCACGCACGGAAACACGGCACCGCCCCGGGCTCAGAAGCCCGGGGCGGTACTCTGCCGCCGCGCGCGGAGGCGGCGGACTCGCGCGCCGCAGGGGCGGATGGTCAGTGCGCGTGTCCGCCCTCACCGCCGGACTCCTCCGTGACCTTCTCCATCTCCTCAAACATCTGCTGCGCCTGGGCCGCGTTCAGCTTTTGGTCGAGCAGCGGGAGGAAGACCTCCTCCTCCTTGGCGAAGTGCAGGCCCACGATGCCGTTGAGCGAGTAGAGGACGCGGCGGAGCTCCTGCTGCTCGGCCGGGGTCAGTTTGCCCTCGTGCAGCTTCTCGCCCAGCTCGCCGAGCTCGTCGGTGAGGGTGCCGACCTCGACGTGGTCACGGCGCATCGTGTCGGCCGCCTTGGTGCTGACGTTGCCGCCGTTACCGCCGTTACCGCCGATCAGGCTGTCCACTTTCACGTAGAGCACTTTGTCCTCGGCGACGGCGTGAGGGATGAGCTGCTTGGTGAGGAAGGTGTACGACGCGTGTACCTTCTCGCGCTGCTCCTCCGCGGGCGCGGTACCGATGGCGTCGCCCGCGTCGGCGAGTGCCTCGATGTGCGGGAGCAGCGTCTTGTGCTCCGCCCGCAGCGGTTCGGTCACCCTGGAGCCGGTCATTTCCTTCTGGTGCGGCTCGGCCTTGCCCTCGGAACCGGACCACGTCCAGGCGGTCACGCCGATGCCGGCCGCAACCGCCACGGCGACGGCCGCGGAGGCCTTGGGGTACTTCATGGTGAAACTCCCTGCTGCTTGACACATGTCCAATTGGACACGTGTCAAGGCTACGACGAGTTGGACACGTGTCAAGTAAGCTGAGCCTTATGAGACCGGACAAGAGGAACGGGACCCGCGACGCGATCCTCGACAGCGCGCTGCGGCTCTTCGCCGAGCAGGGGTACGACGCAGTGCGGGTGCAGGACCTCGCCCGTGCGGCCGGAGTCTCGCGGGCCACCTTCTACAACCACTTCTCCGAGCGCGAGGAGGTCCTCGGCGCGCTCTTCCAGCGGCTGCTGGTGCGCGAGGAGGCGGAACCGCAGGTGGCGGACGACATGCCGCCGCTCCAGCGCATCGACGTGGTCGTGAAGGACGCCGTCCGCAGGATGGTGGAGCAGGAGGACCTCGCCCGGTTCGTCTACAGCCTTCCCGTGCGCCACGAGTCGCTGCTCAGGCCGGATGCGCCGTCCACGCCGGCTGTGTTCGTCAGGATCCACCGTCTGCTGGAGGCCGCCGCCGCACGCGGCGAGCTCCGCGATGACGTGCCGATCGACCTGGTGTGCGCCCATGTGCACAGCGCGCTGGAGACCGGGATGCGCGCCTGGGCGGAGGGCCGCACCGACGATCCGGCGGGGCGCGTGGGGACGCTGGTGACCCTGGCGCTGTACGGCATCGTCGCCCCGGCCGGCACCCGCCCGCCGGCTCCGCGCCGGGGACGCGGCTGATCAGGTGTTGTCAGAGGTGAGATTGCCCGCGGGGGGGGGGGACAGCGCCGATGAGCCGGAACGCGGCGTCGACGACGAGGACGGTCATCGCGTGGGCGTGCGGGGCGGCCCACCCGTCCGCACCTCGTCGGGCGGGTCGGTGCGGGTGGGCAGACAGTCCCTGGACCGGGTCGAGTGCCTGACGCGGAGCCCGGTCTCCGTACTGGCCGGGGGCCTTCCGGGCGTCGCGGACGTGCGAAGTCGCTCTGCGCGATCCGGTGTCCGCGCCGTCGTAGGTGTACGAACTCACCGCGCCCAGCGGTTCGGTGCCGGTGAGGAGGCTGTCCCGGCCGTCGTGGGCGCACGCCCGGCACACCCGTGGGATTCTGTGACGGCGACGGGCGGAAGGCCGGTAATCACGGCGTGGCCGAGCCCGGTTCGGCGAGGTCCGCACGTCCGCCACCGTGCTCATGTGCGCGATCGCCGATTCCCGTACGAGGACCGAGATCGCGGTGTGCGCGCGACGGCCGGTGCGGTGACGGACGGGGCGGGCAGCGCCCCGGTCCTCAGCTCCCGGACGGTGTGAGGACCACGAAGTCCGCGTCGAACGGGTCGAGGCAGACGGCCATGCGACCGACGCCCTCCGCGTCCTCCGGCCCCATCTGCACGCTGCCGCCGTTCTCGGTGACCCGGGCCACCGCCGCGTCGCAGTCGGGGACGTTGAAGACCGGGTGCCAGTAGGGCCGGCCCCCCGCCAGGGCGAGGCCCTCCGGGGGGACCTCCATCAGACCGCCGTGCATCCGCTCCTCCGGGAGACCGGACGGAGTGATCATGGTGTAGGTGCCCTCGCCACCCGGCATCTTCATGTCGCTGTACCGCCAGCCGAGGACTCCGCCGTAGAACTCCTTCGCGGCGGCGGCGTCGCTCGTGTACAGCTCGGTCCAGCACAGTGAGCCCGGTTCGTCGACCAGGTCGACGCCCTTGCTGTCGCGCGGCTGCCAGACGGCGAACTGACCGCCCAGCGGGTCGCTGTACTGGGCCATGCGGCCCCACTGCTCGAGGTCCATCGGCGGCACCCGCACCGTGCCGCCGGCCCGCTCCACCGCCTGGGTGGTGGCGTCCGCGTCGGCGACCGTGTAGTAGATCATCCAGGCCGGACGGGCGCCCTCCTCGGTGAGCTTGCCGAGGCCGGCGACCATCTTGCCGTCCTGGTTGAACATCCCGCCTTCCATGTCCTCGCCGTCGCCCATGGGCTCGTAGTCCCAGCCGAGGACCGCGCCGTAGAAGGCGGCCGCGGCCGGGACGTCGGGGGTGCCTAGGTCGAGCATGCAGGGCGAGCCGGGGGCGAAGTCAGTGGTGATCATCGCGGTGTCCTTTCGCTGAATGCCGTGTGGCCTCAGCGTGCCACCGGGCACTGACACTCGCCCTCCGGCTTCGCCGTCCGGGCGTTCCCGGGCGCGCTACGCCCCCTCCACCGCCTCCGACCGTGTGAACGGCAGCACGAGCCGCGAGGGGTGGGCGGCGTCACGGTAGATCTTGTGGGTGACGGGGCGGCCCACCGGCAGGTGGAAGGCGTCCGGCGGCAGCAGCGCGTTGTGCGCGTCGGCCAGTGGCTCGTTGTTGGAGAGCTCCGCGACCAGCTTGTGGCCCGGCAGGAACGTCGCCGCGAACGGGTAGACGCGCAGCACGTACTCCTCGATCCTCCCCGGCTCGACCGGCACCGCGCGGGTGTGCGGGTGGTACGGGTCGCCCTCGGTGGTGCGTTCCTCGTCGATCTCGCGGTGCGAGGCCTTGAGGTAGGCGGTGGTGATGAGCTGCCGCTTGCCACCCGGGGCCTCGTCCCACAGGCGCAGGATGAAGTTGGTGTCGGGCTGGTCGATCTCCGCGAAGAGGTGCGCGGCGCCCTGGCCGATCATCTCGGTGGGCTCGGTGAACGGCTCGGTGCTCCAGCTGAGCATCTGCACCGTGTCGGTGACCGTGAGCGGCGCCTGGTAGAAGCCGTCGGGGACGGCGTGCTCGGCGCCCATCGGCTCGGGCTCGACGGAGAGCTTGTGGCGCGGGCGGAGGTAGAGCGGCTTGTGCTCGACGTCCTTCGGCGGCCACTGGGCGCCGGTGACGTATGTCCGTGCCCCCTCGACATGGACGGTGACCGCGGGCTCGTCCATGATCCCGTTGTCGATGCCCTTGATCCAGTACTCGTACCAGCGGAACATCTTGTCGTGCTCTTCGATGAAGGGGCGCGACTGCATGGGCGGGTAGGGGCCGATGTCCAGCTTCTTGGGGCCCTGGAGCCGGTTGTAGAGCTCGATGGTGCCGTCCAGGGTCCAGCCGCGGCCCTGGTCGATCTGGAGCCAGACCGGGATGTCGATGTCCGGCGCGAGGGTGACCGGGTTGCGCTCCTCGTACCACTCGCCGTCGACCTCGTTCATCACGATGTCGAACCAGGCCTCGTGGTTCTTCGGGTAGTTGAGCACATGGACCAGGTTGGGCCAGGCGGCCACGTCCGGGTCCTCCAGGCGCTCGGCGACACGCCTCTTGATCTCCTCGGGCGCGTAGGTCTCCAGCATGCGGGACTTCACACCGTCGGTGAAGGCCCAGCCGGAGTCGCCGCCGCGGCCCTCACGGGCGGCGCGCGGCATGAACCACATGACACCGCCGTGGTAGGTGGTCTCGTAGAAGTCGTAGTGGCCGCCACTGACGAAGATCGCCTTGAGGCTCGGCGGCCGCTCGGCCGCCGCGAGCACCTGCATGGAGCCGAAGTAGGAGATGCCGATCATGCCGACGTTGCCGTCGCACCACGGCTGGGCCGCGACCCACTCGATGAGGTCGTGGGCGTCCTGGCCGAGGGAGACACCGCCGGCGTTGTAGTTGCCGATGTGCTCGCCCTCGGAGGCACCGGAGCCGCGCAGGTCGCCGATGACGTGGACATAGCCCTCGCCGACGACGCGCGCGATGTCGCCGGCCTCGATGCAGCCGTCCCACATGGGGCTCGGCCTGCGCTGCGGCGGGGTCGTCAGGGCCAGTGCCTGGAGCTCCTTGCCGTACGGGCTCAGGGCCACCAGCGCGGGCCGCGGGGTGTCGTCCACGCCGCCGTAGGCGTCGGCCGCCAGCGTGACACCGTCGCGCATCGGCACCCGGAGATCCTTGCGGACGCCGATCGACTGCGCGCCCGCCCGGATCGTATGAAGGTCAGTCATGAGGATGAAGCTCCTGTGGGGGTCCGGGGGGGCATTCCCCAGACGTGCGGTACACGTTCTGTTCGAGGTGCGTGCGGTAGCCGGCCATCGAGGTGAAGAACGGCGAGGGCTCGAGGGTGGGGTCGCCGGTGTAGCCGAGTTCCTCGGCGGCACCGGCGAACGGGGAGTACGGCGAATCCGTCTCCCGCAGACCCGCCTCCAGGCATCCGCAGGCGGCCGTGGCGACCCGGGCCTCGATGTCCAGGCTCTGGGTGATGGCCTCCCGGGCCTCGGCCTCGTCGAGCTCGACGCCGTACGGCGTGCCGTCGGTGCGGCGGTAGGGGTGCCCCAGGTAGAGATGGCGCGGACGGATCTCGTCGCGCAGACGCTCGAGGCTCGCGCGGTAGGCGACCGGGTCCGTGTAGCCGGGGAAGCCGTTGGCCGCCCCGTGAACCTGGACGGCGTCGCCGGTGAACACCGAGCGCTGCCCGTCGACGACGTAGGCGACCGATCCGGGCGTGTGCCCCGGTACCGCGTGCACCGAGACGGTGACATCACCGCCCAGGGAAAGGGTCTCGCCGCCTCTGACCAGCAAGGACGGCTCCATCTCCCCGGAGATGACGGCCTGGGTGGCGGCCGTCACCTTCGCCTCGCCCTCGGGATCGTCGAGGTACCGGCCCCGGCCCGTGAGGTACTCCTCCACATGGGCCCGGCGCGAGCGGAGCATCGGCGCGTCGGCCTCGTGGATGACCACCTGTGCGCGCCGCCCGGTGAGCTCCCACAGGGCGTGCGCCCCGCCGACGTGGTCGATGTGACCGTGGGTCAGCAGGATCCAGCGCACGTCCTCGATGCGGCGCCCGATCGCCTCGAGCGCCGGGGCCATCCCCTCGGCGGGCGAGGAGGCGATGCCGGTGTCGACGATCGCCGGTTCGGGCGCGTCGATGAAGAAGCTGTACAGACCGAACCGTCCCCACGGCGACACCAGGGGGTGGACGTCGACTGCCTGCGTCATGGTCCTCTTTCCGAACTCGTACCGGGCCGGCCGGCTCAGCGCCGGCCGATGAAGTCGCGCGTCTCCCCGAAGACCTTGTGGTACTCCGGGATCCAGGAGAAGTGCTGGACGAAGCCGTGGCCCGCGCCCTGGTACCGGGTGACCGTCGCCGCCACTCCGGCCTCACGCAGCCGCTCCCCGTACAGCTCGCCCTCGTCGCGCATCGGGTCGTACTGGGCGGTGACGACCAGCGCGGGCGGCAGCCCGGTGAGGTCGGCCCGTTTGATGGGCGACACCAGCGGGTCCGCGGGGTCGGCGCCGCTGTCGAGGTAGAAGGCGTTGAAGGGTTTCAGCCCTTCCGTCTCCAGGCCGTAGCCCTTGGCGTTCTCCCGCAGCGAGGCATAGCGCTCGACGTCGAAGTCCAGGTCGAGCGAGGGGTAGTAGAGGATCTGGTGGGTGATCCGGTCGAAGCCGTCGTCGTGTGCCCTGGCCACGACGGCGGCGACGAAGTTGCCGCCGGAGCTGTCGCCGGCGACGGCGAGGGTGCTGCCGTCCCAGCCCAGGCCCGCACCCTCGTCGGCGACCCAGCGTACGACGGCGTAGCAGTCGTCGAGGCCGGCCGGGAAGGCCGCCTCGGGAGCCAGTCGGTAGCCGACGGAGACGACCTTGAGTCCGGTCTCCTTCGCCAGCGAGCGGGCGACGTGGTCGTGGGTCTCCAGGCTGCCGAGGAAGAACGCTCCGCCGTGGAAGTAGACCAGCACGCCGTGGTCGTCGGCCTCGACCGGTGTGTAGATCCGCACCGGTACGTCGCCGGACGCCGTCCGGGCCGTCAGGTCCTCGACCGCGTGGAGCGGCAGGCGCTCCCCGAGGGGAGCGACCTGCCCTTCTTCCGCGGCACGCATCGCGACCGGATCGAGCGGCCCTTCCGGCGCGGCCGGCAGGCCGGCCAGGAAGCCGGCGATCTCGGGGTGCAGCGGCATGTTCCTACTCCTTCGGCGTGACGCCCGCGGGCTTCTGGCCGGGGAAGACGTCGTTGATCTCGTCCTCGGTCCAGCCCTGGCGCGAGATGCGCTGCAGCTCGTCGGTCACCGGCTTGCGGTTGGCCTGGTACAGGACCAGCGCCTCCTTCAGGGAGTCCGCCTCGCGCAGGGCGTCGGCGAGCCCGGCGGCGTCCTCGATGGCCGAGTTCGCGCCCTGGCCCTGGTGGTGCAGCATCGAGTGGGCCGCGTCGCCGACCAGGGCGACCGAGTCCGAGTGCCACGTGTCGACCGGATCGATGTCGTACACCGCGCGCACGTTCACGGTGCTCATGTCGAGGTCGCGCGCGATGCCCACGAGGCGCTCGTCGAAGCCCTCCAGCGTCGCCAGCATGTCGTCCTTGGTGGCCTGGGGCGACCACGTGCTGTCCGAACACAGGGCGGTGATGTCGAACGACACCTGGTTGCGGTGGCGCAGCGGCAGCAGGTAGACCTTGGTGCCCCGGCCGATGTACATCCGGAGGTTGTCGTCGACGACCATGCCGTGGGCGTCGTCGGCGGAGAGGACCGCACGGTAGGCGTGCTCGCCGGAGAACACCGGGCCCTTGTCGCTGAAGAGCTGGTGGCGGACCACCGACTTGATGCCGTCGGCGCCGACGACCAGGTCCGCCTCGACGGTCTTGCCGTTCGCGAAGGTGAGGACGGAGCTGTCGCCCTTGTCCTGGACGGTCTCCAGCTTGTGGCCGAGGTGCACCATGCCCTCGGGGAGGACGCCCAGGAGGGCGTCGATGAAGTCGCCGCGGTGGATCAGGTGGGTGTGGGTCTGCTCGCCGTCGGCCGGCCACGGCTCCTTCATGATCGGGTCACCGGTGGCCGTGAGGATCTCGAAGTAGTCGCTGGGCGAGCTCACCTTCGCGACCGCGTCGAAGATCCCCCACTGGCGGAACTTGTTCATGGTGGCGGGACGCAGGCCGATGCCGGCCCCGACCTCGCGGATCTGGTTGGCCTGCTCGTACACGTCGACCTCGGCACCGAGCAGGCTGAGCGCCTTGGCCGCCGCCGCGCCGCCGTAGCCCGCTCCGACGACGGCGATCTTCAGGTTCTTCAGCTCTGAGGACTGCATGATGGTTCTCGCTTTACTTCTGAAGGGTGAGGAAATCGGCAGGGTTGTCGACGAAGATCGTCTTGATGGCGGCGTCGTCGAGGCCCGCGGTTCGGAGGTCCGGGATGAGGTCCTCGAAGATGTAGTTGACGGTGTGGCCCTTCACGCCCGGCCAGCCGAGCGGGCTGCAGTTGGCGTCGGCGGAGGCGAGCACCTGCTTCAGCCGGCGGCCCCCGTCGATGAACCGGAGGAAGTGGTCGAGGCGCTCCTGGCGGGGGCGGGCCCAGAACGGCGGGTCGGGCAGCTCGGTCTCGTAGCCGAAGGTGTCGAAGCCGATGCGGCCGCCCTTCTCGGCGATCCAGACGTCGCGCGTCTTCTGGGCGTTCACACCGTCGTCGACGTGCCCGAACAGGACGCGGTCCAGCGGCAGACCCTCTTCCTCGAAGATCGAAATCGCGTTCTCGGCGTCGATCGCGAGGTGGGTCAGCAGCGGCGCGCCCGTGGTGAGCGAGGCGCGGGCCGCGGCCCGGTAGATGCGCTTGTCCAGGTCCGTCATGCGGCCGCCGCGGCTGACGCCGACCTTGATGACACCGGCGAGGCTGCCGGTGTCCCCGATGCCGACGGTGATCTCGTGGACGAACTGCCGCATGAGGTAGTCCACGTCGGCGTTGGCGAAGTGCGGCAGGGCGGTGTCACCGCCGACGAAGCCGGTGCAGGCGACGAGGTGCACCCCGGTCTTCGCGGACAGCGACTTGTAGTAATCGACGTCACGGCCGTTGCAGATGCCGGTCGCGTCGACGAAGGTGCCGCCGCCGTACTCGTGGAACGCGCGCAGCTTCGGGACGGTCTCCTGGTACCGCTGTTCGGGCGTCTTCCACCACTTCGTGTCCAGTTCGGAGCCGGGCATGCCGTATCCGATGTGCTCGTGGACGGCCACGAGTCCCAGTTCCTCGGCCGGGACCGGCCCCAGGACCGTGTTCACTCTCGACACAACACTCACCTTCGGGATAAGAGACTTGATGGTCGTCGGTGCCGGCGCGCTCAGCGCACCGACAGCAGGTCGCGCGGGTTCTCCACGAGGATCCGTCGCGTGTCCTCGTCACTGAGACCCCGTGTCTTCAGGAGCGGGACGAAGGTGGTCAGGAGGTAGCTGTACGGCACGTCGTTGCCGGGGTGGCCCTTCGCCACGCCGGTCGCGCCGGCCGACAGCAGGACGCGGTCGGCGAAACCGGCCTCCACCAGGGCGGCGACCAGAGCGACGCGTTCGGCGTCGGTGAGACAAGTGTCGTCCTCCGTACCCACGTGGTCGAGTGCGACGTAGGCGCCGCGGCGGGCGACCTCGAGGGGCGCCCCGGCGGCGACGGCGTCCCGGCGGTCGAGACCGCCGACGACGACACGGTCGGCGGGAAGCTTCTCGTCGAGGACGACGCCGAGGTCGTGGAGGGCGTCCCTGCCGTAGCGGACGGAGACCGCGACGCCCGTGCCGAGAGCCGCCCGGGCCGCACCCCGGAACAGGCTCTCATCGGTGGCGGTCATGCCCTCACGGGTGGCGGTGGTGGCCACCAGGCCCGCCGCGCCGCGGCGCTCGACCCGCGGGACCACCATGCCCTCGGTGACCTCCTTGGTGAAGAGGTCGGCGAACTTCTCGGCCGGCCACGGCGTCGGCGGGTTGGTCTGCGGCGTGAGGAAGTAGCCGCCGAGCAGTTCCTCCGGGCCCTGGCCCGTCGAGGCGACGATGTGCACACCGGTCGTACGGGCGAGGGTCTCGTACAGCCGGACGTCCCGGCCGTGGAACATGCCGGTGCTGTCGACGATCGTGCCGCCGCCGTGGGCGCGGAAGTCCTTGAGCTTCGCCGCGAGCGTCTCGAAGATCTCCGCGCGGTCGATACGGATGTCGAAGGCGTGCTCGGCGCCCGGCACCACCGACAGCAGCGCCTCGTGGACCGAGATGACGCCGAGCTCATCGGCCGGCACCGGGCCCAGGACGGTGTTCACGGTGTTACTGCTGACGCTCATGCCTGCCTCACGTCTTCCTGTGTGGGGTGCGCACAGCACACCCTGTGGCTGCGGTCACGGTAACCATTGGCTTTACACGCCGTCAATGAAACGAACGCCACGAAAAAACAATGTCTCAACAGTTGCACGCCCGGCCGCCCTTCATGTCACAGGAGACTCCCGCGGCGCGCCACATGCACGTCATGCATGCGGGGGCATGTAAATCATTCATTTGTTCGATGTGATGGCGGGGACTTCACTGAGGGCATGAGTACCCCTCCCACCTCCGACGTCGACCTCTTCGCCGACGACGTCGTCCTCGACCCCTACCCCGTCCACGCCGAACTGCGGGAACGGGGCCCCGTCGTCCATCTCCCCCAGAATGACGTCTACGCGCTGACGCGGTACGACGTCGTCCGTGACGCCCTCGCGGACTGGGAGTCGTTCTCGTCGGCCTCGATCGCATTCAATCCGATGGCCAACGAGGCACTCACCGGCACCTCGCTCGCCTCCGACCCGCCCGTGCACACGCAGCTGCGCGCCACGCTCACCGAGAACCTCTCGCCGCGGGCCCTGCGCGGCCTCAAGGGCGGCATCGAGGCGAAGGCGGACGCCCTGGTCGCCTCCCTCGTCGAGAAGGGCTCGTTCGAGGCCATCGACGCACTCGCCCGGGCCTTCCCCCTGGAGGTCGTCGCGGACCTGATCGGCTTCACGGGCCATGTGCGCGACAACATGCTGCGCTGGGGACAGGCCGCCATGCAGGTCCTCGGCCCGATGAACCAGCGCACGGCCGAGAACTTCCCCATCGCCGGCGAACTCTACGCCTGGTGCTCCCAGGTGACGGCCGAGGACCTGGCCGAGGGCTCCGTCGGCCGCGGCATCTTCGACGCCGAGGCGCGCGGCGCCATTCCGCCGAACACGGCCGGCCACATCATCCACCAGTACCTCGGCGCCGGTGTCGACAGCACCATCGCGGCGATCGGCAACATCGTCGCCCTCTTCGCCCAGCACCCCGACCAGCTCGCGCTGGTCCGCGCCAACCCCTCACTGGTCCCGGCGGCGTTCAACGAGGTGCTGCGCTTCTGGGGGCCCATCAACACCTGGGGCCGGCTCGCCACGAAGGACGTCGAGGTCGAGGGGGTCCTCATCCCGGCGGGCTCGCAGGTCGCCGTGCTGCTCGGCGCCGGCAACCGCGACCCGAGGCACTACGACAACCCGGACGCCTTCCTCGTCGAGCGCAACCCGGTCGACCACCTGGCGTTCGGCTACGGCCCGCACGGCTGCGCCGGCCAGGGACTCGCCCGCCTGGAGGCGCACGCCGTGATCGAGGCACTCTCCCGACGCGTCGAGCGCCTCGTCGCCGGACCCGAGGTCCGTATCCCCAGCAACACCACCCGGAGCATCGAAGAGCTCCCCATCCTGGAGGTGATCCCCGCATGAGGATCGTTCTCGACCGCCCCCGCTGCGAGGGCCACGGCCTGTGCGAGGAGGCCGCACCGCAGCTCATGCACCTCGACGACGAGGGCGAGCTGGTGCTGGACCGCGAGGAGGTCGACGGCGCCGACATCGCCCGGGCGCAGGCCGCCGCCCGGGTGTGCCCGGTCGCGGCCCTGAGGGTCGAATGAGCGCCGGCGCCTTGAGGCGCGTGGTCGTCGTCGGCAACGGGATCGCCGGGCTCACCGCGGCCGACACGCTGCGCGAGGCCGGCTTCGACGGCGAGCTGACCGTCGTCGGCGACGAACCACACCCCGCGTACAGCCGCCCGGCCCTGTCGAAGGCGCTGCTGCTCGACGGCGACGACGTGTCCTCGCACGAGCTCCCGCCGGCCGGGCACGGCGCGACGGAACTGCTGGGCGTACGGGCGACCGGGCTCGACCCGGACCGGCGGCGCGTCACGCTCGACGACGGCACGGCGCTGCCGTACGACCGTGTCGTGCTGGCCACCGGCTCCCGGGCGAGGCGGCTGTCCGCTCTGCCCGAGGAGCTCACCCTGCGCGGACTCGACGACGCCCTGTCCCTGCGCGACCGGCTGGCGGCCAAGCCGTCCGTCGTCGTGGTGGGCGGCGGCCCGCTCGGCATGGAGATCGCCTCGGGGTGCCTGGCCGCGGGCTGCGAGGTCACCGTGGTCTCCCAGGGCGTCCCGCTGGTCCTCCAGCTCGGTCCGTACCTCGCCGACGTCTTCGTGAAGGCCGCGCGGGAGCAGGGCCTCACCGTCGTCGAGACCGACGCCGCCCGGATCGAGGGGGACGCCGGAAACGCCCGGGTCGTCCTCGCCGAGGCTCCGGTCCTGGAGGCCGAGGTGATCATCACCGCGGCCGGCGACATTCCCAACACGGAGTGGCTCGCCGGCTCGGGACTCACCGCGAAAGGGGCCATCGCCGTCGACAGCCGGGGACTCGTCCGCCCCGACGTGGCGGCCGTCGGTGACCTCGCGGCGTTCCCCACCGCGCAGGGCGTGCGCCGCGTCCCCCTGTGGAGCAGCGCGATCGAGCAGGCGAAGGTGGCCGCGAGAGCCCTCGTCCATGGCGACGAGGCGCCCCCGCTCGACTTCCAGTCGTACTTCTGGACCGAGCAGTTCGGACTGAGTCTGAAGGCGGTGGGCCACCTTCCGGTCGACGGCGCACCGGAGTACGTCGACGGAAGTCCGGGGGGCGGTCCGGCGCTGATGCGCTGGTCGCACGAGGACGGCACCGCTGACGCCGTGGCGCTCGACTACCGGATACCGATCCCCCGGCTGCGCCGGATGACCCGGGCGGCCGCGTAGGGTTCGCCGCATGGGCGAGGAGACGCAGGGCACCACGGGTTCGGGTCTCGACCGGCTGGCGTCGGTCAACCTGAACCTGTTGGTGCCCCTGCTCGCTCTGCTGGAGGAGCGTTCGGTGACCCGGGCCGCGGAGCGGGTCGGTCTGTCACAGCCGGCGATGAGCCACGCGCTGACGAGGATGCGGCGGATGCTGGGTGACGACCTCGTCGTCCGGCACGGGACGGGCCTCACGCTGACCCCGCGCGCGCTGGAACTGCTCGGGCCGCTGCGCAGCGCCCTGCAGCAGACGGCCCGCGTGGTGAACTTCCCTTCCTTCGACCCCGCCACGGACCAGCGGGTGATCACCGTCGCCATGACCAACAGCACCGCGTTCGTCATCGGACCCCGGCTGATGCGGCAGGTCGCCGAGCGCGCCCCGCACGCCACACTGCGGCTGCGCACCATCGCGGTGCCGTCCGAGGCCACCTTCAGCGACCAGGGCGTCGACGTGGTGCTGATCTCCGAGGGGCATTTCTCGCCGTACCCGCGCGAGCGGCTGTACGACGACCGCTGTGTGGTGGTGGCCTCGGCGGACGCCCCGCCGGAGGCAGGCGCGCTCGACCTCATCACCACCCTGCCGCACGTCGTCGTCGACACCGAACGGCGGGTCTTCCCCTATGCGGTACTGGAGGACAAGGGCATCCCCTACCGGGTGGGCCAGTTCAGCTCGGACTACCTGCTGGTGCCCTTCCTGGTCGCGCGCGGGGGCGGCGTCGCGCTGATGCGCCACCGGGTCGCCGTCACGATGCGGACGCTCGCCGATCTGCGGATCGAGGAGTTCCCGTTCCCGCTTCCCGGCCTCGGGATCGACATGGTGTGGAATCCCCGGCTGAGCGACCAGTACTTCGTCGAGTGGCTCCGGGCGCTGCTGTTCGACGCGGCGAAGCCTCTCTGAGGCCGCCGCGGCCGGCCTCAGGACAGTAGCCGTACCCAGCTGGCGCCCAGCTCGTCGAGCATCTGATCGCGCGTGAGTTTCCAGTCCGAACCGTTCCAGTGCTGGGCGACGTAGTCGAGTTCCGCCATCGCGAGAACGCCCCGGAAGTGACGCTGATGGGGCTCGAGGCGTCCGGCCATGGCCAGGCCGTCCTCGATGTCGCTGATGGCCTCCTCCAGCCATCGCTCGACCAGGTCGGGGAGTTCGGGATCGACCACCGAGGCGTCGCGGCCGATACGGATGATGGGCCGGATGGTGGGCCATATGTCGGAGGTCCGCCGCAGCCACGCCATGATCGCCTCAGGTGATCCGTCGGCGACGGTGGCCACGAGGTCCCGCGCCGTGGAACCGTGCTCGGGAGAACGGACGCGCTGCAGCGCCTCGTTGAGCTGTTCGTCGATGAGCGCCTTCATCAGCTCGCTGCGGGAGGGGAAGTACGCGTAGAACGTCACCCGTGTGGTGCCCGCGGCGGTCGCGATGTCGTCGACCGTGGTGGCGGCATACCCCTTCGCCTTGAACAGCTCGAGTCCCGACTCCAGCAGCAGACGTCGGGTCATCTGCTTCTGGGCCGCACGAAGGTTCGCCATGCCGGAGATCCTATCGCCGTCTCCGCACGGCGAACCGTTCGGCAGACCATATTTTTGACACAATAGACGCGATCTTTACTTTACGTAAAGTACTCATCCGTGCAGGTCGACGGAGAGCCGCTGCTCCAGTTCCGCCACCGTGACACCGTACGTCTCCAGAACCCGGACCCCGTCCGGGCCGACGGCGAAGACGCCGTGGTCGGTGTAGACGCGGTGGACACAGCCGGGCCCGGTGAGCGGGTAGGTGCATGCCGGGACGAGCTTGGGGGAGCCGTCCCGGGCGAACAGCTTCATCATCACCCAGACCTGCCGCGCTCCGACGGCGAGGTCCATCGCCCCGCCCACGGCGGGGATGGCGTCGGGGTCACCGGTGTGCCAGTTGGCCAGGTCGCCGTGCCGGGAGACCTGGAACGCGCCGAGCACGCACACGTCCAGATGACCGCCGCGCATCATCGCGAAGGAGTCGGCATGGTGGAAGTACGCCGCTCCGGGCAGTTCGGTGACCGGAACCTTGCCGGCGTTGGTGAGGTCGGGGTCCACCTCGTCGCCGGTCGCGGCCGGGCCCATGCCGAGCATGCCGTTCTCGGTGTGCAGCACGATCCCGGCGTCGGGCGACAGGTGCTCGGCGATCCGGGTCGGCTGTCCGATGCCGAGGTTGACGTAGGAACCGGCGGGGATGTCCCGGGCGATACGGGCGGCGAGTTCGTCGGTGGTGAGCGGCCCCCGGTCCGTCCGCTCCGGCACGGTGGTGGTCATCAGCGGGCTCCTTGCACGGTCAGCCGGCGGGCCTTTGCCCGCACCAGTCGGTCGACGTAGATGCCGGGGGTGACCACGGTCTCCGGGTCGATCTCCCCGACCGGCACGATCTCGGTGACCTGGGCGACGACGGTGGTCGCCGCGGTGGCCATGACGGGGCCGAAGTTCCGGGCGGTCTTGCGGTAGACGAGATTGCCCATGGTGTCCGCGCGGTGGGCGGAGATCAGGGCGAGGTCGCCCTTGATCGGGTACTCCAGGACGTGGACGCGGCCGTCGATCTCCCGTGTCTCCTTGCCCTCGGCCAGCGGGGTGCCGACACCGACGGGGCTGTAGAAGGCGCCGATGCCCGCTCCGGCGGCCCGCATCCGCTCGGCGAGGGTGCCCTGCGGTACGACCTCCAGCTCGACGCGTCCGGCCTGGTACAGGTCGTCGAAGACATAGGAGTCGCTCTGCCGGGGGAAGGAGCAGATCACCTTGCGCACCCGGCCCGCTTTGAGCAGCGCGGCCAGCCCCACGTCGCCGTTGCCGGCGTT
Organism: Streptomyces sp. NPDC086080; assembly: GCF_044540255.1. Classification (NCBI taxonomy): domain Bacteria; kingdom Bacillati; phylum Actinomycetota; class Actinomycetes; order Kitasatosporales; family Streptomycetaceae; genus Streptomyces; species Streptomyces sp. NPDC086080. The sequence continues at coordinate 21,147 of NZ_JBITRU010000039.1, read as the reverse complement.
GTTGGACACCACCGTCAGATCCGTGGCGCCCTGCCGGATGAGGGCGTCGATGAGGTCGAACGGCATGCCCGCCAGACCGAATCCGCCCACCAGGACCGTCGAGCCGTCCTCGATGCCCGCCACGGCCTCGTCGGTCGTGGCGGCGATGATCGTGGTCATCCCTGGCTCACCTCGTCGGTCACGTTCTCCAGGACGACGGCGAGAGCCTGGCCCACGCCGATGCAGATCGCGGCGACGCCCCAGCGCTGCCGTCGCTCGCGCAGCACCTTCGCCAGCGTGCCCAGCAGCCGGCCGCCCGAGGCGCCCAGCGGATGCCCGAGGGCGATCGCGCCACCGCGGGTGTTGACGATCTCCGGGTCGACGCCCCAGGCGTCCACACAGGCGAGCGACTGCACCGCGAACGCCTCGTTCAGCTCGACCGCGCCGACGTCGCCCCAGGTGATCCCGGCCCGGCGCAGCGCCTTCTCCGCCGCCTCCACGGGGGCGAAGCCGAACATCTGCGGCTCGACCGCGTGCACACCGCGGCCCGCGACACGGGCGACCGGGTCCAGCCCGATCCGGCCGGCCGCCGCCCCGGTGCCCAGCAGGACGGCCGACGCCCCGTCGCTCAGCGGGGAGGCATTGCCCGCCGTGATCGTCCCGTCCGGGCGGAACGACGGCTTCAGGGCCGCCAGCTTCCCGGGGTCGGTGCCGGGGCGGATGCTCTCGTCGCGGGCGAGGCCCTCCACGGGGAGGACCAGGTCGTCGTAGAAGCCGTCGTCCCAGGCCTCGGCCGCGAGCCGGTGGGAGCGCGCGGCGAACTCGTCCTGCCGCTCCCGGGAGATCGAGAACCTCTCCTGGAGCAGTTCGTTGCTCTCCCCCAGGGAGACCGTCCACTCCTTCGGCATCGCGGGGTTGACCAGCCGCCAGCCGAGGGTGGTGGAGACGGCCGTGACATCGCGGGCGGGGAAGGCGCGGTCCGGCTTGGGCAGCACCCAGGGCGCGCGGGTCATGGACTCCACGCCGCCGGCGACGACGATGTCCGCGTCGCCGGACTCCAGGGTGCGCGAGGCCATGATCGCCGCGTCCAGGCTGGAGCCGCACAGCCGGTTGACGGTGGTGGCGGGGACGCTCACCGGCAGCCCGGCCAGCAGCGCGGCCATCCGGCCGACGTTGCGGTTGTCCTCGCCGGCACCGTTGGCGTTGCCCCACACCACGTCACCGATCCCGGTGCGGTCGAGACCGGGGGCCCTGGCCAGCAGGCCGGTCAGCGCGGTGGCCGCGAGGTCGTCGGGGCGCACCCCGGCGAGCGCGCCGTTGAACCGGCCGAACGGAGTGCGGGCCGTCGCGTAGAGGTAGGCGTCGCTCATACGGCCCCGCCCGCCGGCATGGCTTCCCCGACGGGCACCGAGTCCAGCGGGATCGGCGTGAACATCTCCGGCTCCTGGTCCGGCGTCAGGGCGGTCGGGCCGTACAGCCAGTCCGTGAACGCGTAGTCGTGGGTGTCCCGGGCGCGCAGCAGCACATTGCGCTGCTCACGGGCGACACCGTCGAGGTGCCACAGCTCGCCCCACTTGCGGGAGGTGGTCAGCACCCGGCGGCAGTGCTCCGGGCGGACCGCCTCGTAGGCGGCGAGCGCGGTGCTCCAGTCGACGGTGCCGTCCTCGGCGCGGTTGCGGGCCACGTGCTCGCCCAGCACCCAGCCGTCCTCCAGGGCCATGATCGCGCCCTGCGCGATGTACTGCAGCGGCGGGTGCGCCGAGTCGCCGAGCAGTGCGATCCGGCCGTGCACCCATGTCATGACCGGCTCACGGTCGAACATCCGCCACCACTTCTCCCGCCACATGAAGGGCAGGCCGTCCTTGACGAAGTCGCAGGTCCCGTCGAAGGCGGCGTCGAGCTCGTCGGGCGTGCCCCAGTCCTCCTCGCCGGCCAGCGCCTTGGGCGACTCGAAGACGGCGACCTGGTTGAGCATCTCGCCGCCGCGCAGTCCGTAGTGGACGAAGTGGCAGCGCGGACCGATGTGGACCACGACCTCGCTGAGGTCGACGGACTTCACCCGCGGCTCCTCGGCGGGAACGATGCCGCGATAGGCGACGTACGCCGAGGAGACGGGCGCGTCGTCGACGAACAGCTTGCGCGCCGGGGAGTGCAGGCCGTCGGCCGCGATCACCATGTCTGCCTCGTACGTCTCGCCGGAGGCGACGGTCACGCGGGCGCCGCCGTCGGTGTTCTCGTACGAGGTGACGTGCGCGTCGTTGATCAGCTCCACGCCGGCGCGGCGGCAGGCGCGCAGCAGCAGGCCGTGCAGGTCGCTGCGGTGGATGACCAGGTAGGGGTAGCCGTAGCGCTTCTCCACGTCCCGCAGGTCGAGACGGGTCAGCTCCGCGCCGTCGACGGCGTCACGCATGACGATCGCGTCCGGGACGACACCGAGGCTCTTGGCCTCCTCCAGGAGGCCGTAGTCGTCGAGGATCCGGGTGCAGTTGGAGGCCAGCTGGATGCCGGCACCGACCTCGCCGAAGGCGGGGGCGCTTTCCAGCAGGCGGACACGCCGGCCCTGGCGGGTCAGCGAGAACGCCACGCCGAGGCCGCCGATACCGCCACCGACCACGATCACATCAGGGTTGGACATGGAACTCACTTCTCTACAGCCACGGGCCGAGCTCGGGAGCGTCGGCGAGCGAATGGGGACGGCCGGCCAGCCAGGCGGCGACCTCGGGCAGCGGACCGCCGGGGAGTGCGGTCAGCCCGCGTTTGGCGCTGATCTCGGCGATCAGGGCGGTCAGGAAGCCCTTCGGGAGATCGGCGAAGGTGACGACGTCGCTGCCGAGGTCGACGGCGTGGACGCACACCTCACGGGCGCGCATCCACGGAAGCTCCGTGGCGGGAACGGTACGGCCCTGAGCGGTGACGACCTCGTGCTGCCACTGCTCGTCGGTGAGTCCGTCCAGTCCCGCGGCGAGCTTGTGCGCGGAGTCGGTCAGCCAGGAGCAGAGCTCGTCGGCCGAGAGGGCCGGGCCCTTGGCGATGCCGGCGGCGCGCTCCTCGGCGGAGGCGTACATCGGCGTCTCCTCGCCCGTGGCCGCCCAGTGCACCAGGTTGCCCAGGGCGTCGGCGTTGGCGGCGACGTGCGCCACCAGATGCTTCCGGGTCCACTGCGGCAGCAGGCTCGGGGCCGAGAAGCCGGCCTCGTCGAGACCCGCGACGGCGTCGAGCATCAGCTCGGTGCCCGTGCGGGCCCATGCGCGGGCGTCGGCGAAGGTCCGCGCGGCCCCGGTCACGCCTCGACCACCTTGTTGGCGCAGGCGCCCAGGCCGGAGATCTCGGTGACGACGGTCTGGCCGGGGAGCAGGAAGACCTTGGGGTCGCGGGCGTTGCCCACACCGGCCGGGGTGCCGGTGGCGATGATGTCGCCCGGGCGCAGGGTGATGACGGTGGAGATGTACTGCACCAGGAAGACCGGGTCGAAGAGCAGCGTGCCGGTGTCGTCCTGCTGCATGACCTGGCCGTCGACGGTCGTCTTGACCTCGAGCGCGGGCCGGACGCCGCCGACCTCGTCGGGGGTGACGACGTAGGGGCCGACCGGGGTGGAGGCCTCCCAGATCTTGCCCTGGGTCCATTCGATGGTGCGGAACTGCCAGTCACGCACCGAGATGTCGTTCATGACGGTGAAGCCGGCGATGGCGTCGGCGGCCTGCTGCTCGTCGGCGCGGCGCACCTGCTTGCCGATGACGACGGCCAGCTCGACCTCCCAGTCGAACGCCTCGGTCTCGGCCGGCTTGACGATGTCGTCGTTCGCGCCCAGCAGGGTGTCGGCGAACTTCGGGAAGAGGGTCGGGTGGCTGGGCAGGTCCCGGCCCATCTCCTTGATGTGGTTGGTGTAGTTGTGGCCGACGCAGACGACCTTGGAAGGGTTCGGGACGACCGGCGCGAAGTCGGCGCCGTCGGCCGGGTAGGTGGTGCCGGAGGCGGCGGCGGCCCTGGCCTGCCAGTCGTCCTCGGCGAACAGCTCGCCGAGGTCGGTGTACCCGAGGTCGACGAGGGTCTCGCCGTCGAGGCGGACCGCCCGGGTGCCGTCGGCGGTGCGGATGGTGGCGAGCTTCATGTCAGGCGTCCTTCTGGGTGCGGTCGAGCTTGAGCGCCTCGAAGACGGGCGCGTCGGAGAAGCGGAAGAGGTCGAAGGCGCCCTCGTCGGAGTCGGTGGCACCGGCCTCGGACCTGGCGGAGAACGGCTCCCAGGACGGGACGACGAACAGGTCGCCGCGGGTCACCGTCCAGGACGTGTCGCCGACGGTCACGACACCGGATCCGTCGAACACCTGGTAGACGGACGAGCCGGTCTCGCGCACCGGGGCGGTCTCGGCGCCGCGGGCCACCCGGTGGAACTCGGCGCGGATGGTCGGCAGGACGTCCGAGCCGTCGTGCGGGTTGGAGTAGCGCACCGCGGCGTGGCCGGGCTCGACGGTGCCGCCGAAGCCCTCCTTCTCCAGCAGCAGCTGGTCGCGCAGGGCCGCGTTGGTGTACTCCCACTTGTAGGACAGCAGCGGGCTGCCCGGCGCGGCGGGTGCGGCCGACAGCGGGCGCAGGCCCGGGTGGCCCCAGAGGCGCTCGGAGCGCGACCGCTCGGGGGTGACGCGCTCGGCGTCGGTGATCTCGTCGCGGCCGAACTCGAAGAACTGCGCCTCGGTGACGTACTGGAAGGGGATGTCCAGGCCGTCGATCCAGGCCATGGGCTCGGAGGTCGCGTTGTGGTGGGCGTGCCAGTTCCAGCCCGCCTGCGGGAGGAAGTCGCCGCGGTTCATCGGCACCGGGTCACCGCCCACGACCGTCCACACGCCCGAGCCCTCGACGACGAAGCGGAAGGCGTGCTGGGTGTGGCGGTGCTCGGGGGCGTCCTCGCCGGGCATGAGGTACTGGATGGCCGCCCACAGGGTCGGGGTGGCGAAGGGCCTGCCGCCGAGGGAGGGGTTGGCCAGCGCGATGGCGCGGCGCTCGCCCCCGCGGCCGACCGGCACCAGGCCGCCGGCCCGGTCCGCCAGCTCCCGCAGCTTCTCCCAGCGCCACAGATGCGGCACGGCACGCGAGCGCGGGTGGGCCGGCATCAGGTCGCCGATCTCGGTCCACAGCGGGACGAGCAGTTCCTGCTCGAAGCCCCGGTACAGCTCTTCGAGCGCCGGGGTGACCTCGGGATGCCCCTCGGCGGATACGGCCTGCAGCCGGACCGGGGAACCCGTGGCGGTGTCTTGGGCGAAGGAGGACTGAGTCACACCCTCAGGGTGCACCGTGTCTTCCTGAAGAACATGTAGATTCTGGAGAGCAGAATCCCCCGGAGGTCTCGTCATGGACAAGCCGCTCAAGACACCGCCGCCCTACCCCATCGCCAGTGTGGACCACGCGCTGCGGGCGGCGACGATCCTGCAGATGGAGGGCGGCGCGACCGTCTCCCAGATGGCGGAGCGACTGGGTGTCGCCCGCTCGACCGCCCATCGGGTCCTGGCGATGCTGGTCTACCGGGACTTCGCGGTGCAGGGCGAGGACCGGGTCTACCGGGCGGGACCGGTGCTCGAGCTCGCCGCCCACTCGCAGTCCCTGGTGTCGCGGCTGCGGGCGGCGGCCCTGCCGCATCTGCGCCGGGTGGTCGATCTGCTGGACGAGACCACGAACCTGATCGTGCGCTCCGGGGACACCGCCCGGTTCATCGCCAGCGTCGAATGCCGGCAGGCACTGCGGGTCGGCTCCCGCGAGGGCATGGTCTTCCCTGCCCACCGCACGACGGCGGGACTGCTGTTGCTCGCCGATCTCTCCGACGGGGAACTGGACGAGGTGTACGCCCCCGAGCGTTACCTGGACCGGCCGGGCGACCGCCCCGACCTCCCCCGGCTGCGGGCCGAGCTGGCGCGGCTGCGCCGCAACGGTTTCGCCGTCAACCAGGAACGGTCCGAGCGCGGCCTGGTCGCCGTCGGAGTGCCGGTCCGCGACCGGGACGGCACCGCGACGGCCGGCCTGTCGGTGTCCATGCCCGGTGTGCGCTACGACCCGCACCGCCTTCAGCACCTGGTGGCGATCCTGGACACCGCGGCGCGGGCCCTGGAGAAGGACCTGCTGGAGCGGCACTGACCCGCACTCCGGACGGCGAAACGATCTTACATATTGGTCACTCACTTCAAGTTGTGAAGATTTCATTGACATGCCGTAAAGCGAAGTGCCATTCTCCACGGCACCACGCCGGACTCGCGCGACGTGCCCTTTCTCCCCACCACGTACGCGGAGCCGAGCGCCTTCTCGCTCTCAGGGTGCCCGTTTCTCCGGGTCACCCGCTTTCCCAGCCAGGGAGACACAGCAATGACGCTCAACAACGGGGCGCGGATGTCCCAGGGCCCGACCGCGGGGGCGGCCCGGACGCCGGGCTACGCGGGAACACTGGCCGCCGCCTGCGCAGCGGTCTTCGTGGCACAGGTCGCGAACGCCCTGCCGGTCTCGCTGAACGGTCTGTTCCAGCAGGACCTGAACACCCATGGCTCACAACTGACCTGGATCACCGCGGCGTTCATGATCGCCGTGGTCTGCTTCGAGTTCACCTTCGGTGTCCTCGGCGACCTCTTCGGCCGGCGCAGGCTCGTCGTGGCCGGTACGGCGCTCGTCGTCGCGGGCAGCACCGTGGCCGCGCTCGCCCCCAGCGTCCAGGTCCTGTGGATCGGCGCCGCCCTGAACGGTCTGGGCGCCGGCGCCATGTTCCCCGGCTCGCTCACCGCGATCAGTGCCGTGACCCGCACCTCGCGTGAACGTGCGCAGGCAGTGGCCCTCTGGAGCGGCTTCCTGTCCGCCGGTGCCGCCGTCTCCCCCGTGATCGGCGGCATCTTCGCCAAGGTCGGGTCGTGGCGCGGCTCCTTCTGGGTGCTCGTCGCACTCGCCCTGGCCAGCATGGTGCTCACCCTGATCCTGGCCACGGAGTCGAAGGCCCCCGAGGGCCGCAGTCTCGACATCCCCGGTCAGATCACCTTCGCCATCGGCCTCATCCTGGTCCTGTACGGCGCCGTCGAGGGCCCCGAGTCGGGCTGGACCACCCTGCCCGTGATGCTCGCCTTCGGTATCGGCGGGTGCTTCCTCGCCGCGTTCGTCCTGGTGGAGCTGGGCGCCGAGTCCCCGATCTTCGACCTGAAGCTGTTCCGCAACCGGGCGTTCACCGTGTCGTCCGTGGTGGCGGTCATCGGCATGCTCGCCTTCCTGGGCGCCTGCTTCGCCACGAGCATGTGGCTCGGTCCGGTGCAGCACCAGGACCCGATCCGGGTGGCGATTCCGTTCCTGCTGCTCCAGGGCCCCGCCTTCCTGCTCATCCCCGTCGTCTCGCGCCTTCTGCACCGGATCGCCGCGACCTGGCTGCTGACCTCCGGGTTCCTCCTGATAGCGGCGGGCAGCCTGCTGTTCTCCCGGATGGACGTCACCGACACCGGGCTCGGTGCCTTCGTCGCGCCCTCCCTGCTGATCGGTATCGGCTTCGCCCTGACCGTCAGCTCCGTGACGGCCGTGGCGCTGAACAGCGTGCCGCCGCATCTGGCCGGTATGGCGAGCGCCACCACCAACATGCTGCGCGACCTCGGCTTCGTGCTCGGCCCCGTGGTCGTCAGCGCGGTCGCCTTCAGCGGCGCCGGCGCGGCGTTCATGGCCAACCTGGGCGGCGCGGGCCTGAACGGCGGCCAGATGGCCGCGGCGCGTGAGATCGCCAACGCCGGCGGGCCGATCGCCGTGAACAGCCTGCCGCCCGGTGCCCCGGGTTCCGCGGCGCACGGCGTCGCCCTGGAGGCCCTGGGCAGCGGCTTCAGCACCGCGTACGTGGTGTGCGCCATAGCGGCCGTCGTCGCCGCCGCGCTGACCGCGTTCGGCATGATCGGCATCAAGAACACGCAGGGCCGCGAGGACGAGGAGTCCGGCGCCCCGTCGTCCGCTGCGGACGGAAGGACGCCGGCTCCGGTGACCGCTCGCTAACCCAGCGGTTCGATACGGATGGTGCGGTAGCGCACCGCGTTCCCATGGTCCTGCAGCCGGATGGCCCCGGCTGCGGGACCTTCGGGTTTTCCGCCTCCCGTAGGACCGTCGATCGCCACGTCGTCGTGGACCTTCTCGCCGTTCCACACCACGGTGACCCGCGCGTCGGCGGTCTTGGCGCCGTCGGCGTCGTAACGCGCCGCGTGGAAGACGATGTCGTACGACTGCCAGGTCCCGGGCGCCCTCGCGGCGTTCACGTCGGGGGCCTTCTTCTGATAGATCGCTCCCGCCTCGTCGGTGGCGGGTGAGGTGTCGCCGTAGGAGTCCAGGATCTGGATCTCGTAGCGGTCCTGGAGGTAGACGCCGCTGTTGGCCCGGTCCTGGCCGGTCACGTCCGGGGGCAGCTCCGGCAGCCAGTACTCCAGGTGCAGCCTGAAGTCGTCGAAGCCGTTCTTGGTCCGGATGTCCCCGCAGCAGACCTCCATCGCCCCGCCGGTGACGGGCCACTCGACCGGGCGTCCGTCGGTGTGCTGCCAGTGTTCCAGTCCGCCGCCGTCGAACAGTGTGACCGGGCTGCCGTGCCGCTGGACGGTGAGGAGGTCGAGGTTGACATGGCCGGTGTCACCCTCGTCGTACCGGTAGGCGACGGTGTTGCTCCCGGCCCGCAGGGGCACGGCCTCGGTCTGTGTCGACCAGGTGTCCCAGTCACCGGTGCTGCGGAACCCGGACTGTCCCACCTTCTTCCCGTTGACGTACAGGGACAGGGACTTGGTGCCCTGGAAGGGGTTCGGGCCGTTGGAGTAGCGCAGCCCCAGGTCGTACGTTCCCCGCCGCGGCACACTGATGTCGAAGGTGGTCGTGGCGCCCAGGGTGCCGTACCGGTCGACGAACCCGCTGCCGGAATAGCCCCGGTGGTCGGTGTTGATGCCGGCCGCCCCGGTGAGGGACGCTTCCTCGGCCTCGTACAGCGGGCCCTGCGCGGGCTGTCCGCCCGGCATGGCGTTGAGTGTGTACCAGGCCTCGGTGCTCCACAGGGTCTCGCCCGACGCCGAGCTGAAAGGCCGCGGGGAGCGCAGGTGCACGACGCGGCCCGGCTCGAGTCCCTCGATCGCCAGGGTCACCTTCCTGCGGTCGCGCGACAGCTCGGCGGAGGTCACCTTCAGGGTCTCCTCGGCGATCTTGGGTCCGCCGTAGTCGCGCGTCGGGGTGTAGCGCCACTGCTCGGCCTCGTAGTGGCTCACCAGGTCCTCGGCGGTCTCCTGCGACAGCGGCTGGGTGTACTCCAGCTCGAAGCCGCCCCTCCTCACCCGCATGGCCTGGATGTCGAAGGTGTTGCCGCCGTTCGGCGTCAGCTTCTGGAGGCCGTACCTGAGCTTGCCCTCCTGTCCCCAGTTCCCGTCCGCACCCAGACCGCCCGCGTAGATCGCGCCGTCGGGGCCCATGGTGATCCGGTTGACGCCGGCTTCGAGACCCTGGGTGAAGCGGAAGACGGCGCCCTGGTACTGGCCCTTGACCTTCTCCAGACAGGCGCGCTGGAGACCGCCGTAGGTGACGTCACCGAACAGCATCTGTCCCTTGAACCTGCCCTTGGTCAGGTACAGGGGTGTGCTGGGCGAGTTGGCGATCTCGTTCTGCGGGAGCCAGAGCACCGGCCGGGTCACCGGCTCCGTGTCGAAGGGGCCCGCGGGGTTCGTGTAGTGGTTGAAGAAGCGGTCCTGCTTGATGTGGACCAGTTTCGACGAGGGCAGCCAGCCACCCTGGTTGTCCGTGGCGAAGAGGTCGCCACCGGGGCCCCAGCCGATGCCGTTCGGGGTGCGCAGGCCACCGGCGATGTAACTCACCTTGCCGGTCTTCTTGTTGACCTTGACGGTCGTACCGCGGCCGGGTGCGGGCTGCGGGTCCGTGGTGGCGCCGCCGTAATCGATGGCGACGGAGAGGTTCAGGTAGAAGTTGCCCTTGCTGTAGAGCAGTCCGAAGGCGAACTCGTGGAAGTTGCCGCCGTACGGCCAGGTGGCGACGGTCTTGAACTCATCCATGACACCGTCGCCGTCGCTGTCGCCCAGCTCCGTCAGCTCGTGCTTCTGGGAGACGAAGACGGTGCCGTCGACGACCTTGAGGCCCATCGGCTCCTTGAGGCCCTCCGCGATCCTCGTGGCCCTCACCTTGTCCGGGCCCGTGGTGCCGGTGACCTCGTCCATGACGTAGACCTCGCCGGCGGTGTTGTCGGTGCCGCCCCAGGTGCTCACCACCAGTCGGCCGTCGGGCAGCCAGTCCATGCCGGTGACCTGTGGTTCGAAGCCTGCCGGCCGCAGGTCGGTGAGGGTGTGGTCGGGGCGCACCCCGTTGAGCGGGAGGCCGTCGCCCGGTGAGTCGGTGATGCCCTCGCACTCCTTGCGGCCCGGGGCGGTCACCCGGACCACGCCGGCGTCGGTGCTCAGTGCCGTGTTCGGCACGGTCACGAAGCCGGTGGCGCCCGGCGGCTGCCAGGCGAGGGTGAGCTGCTGGTCTCCTCCGCGCTCGAAGTGGTCGATGCGCAGCGCGTGCATTCCCTGGCTCAGCTCGACGGTACCGTCCTTGGGGTCGGCGCCGTGCAGCCCGTCGTGGTCGATGACCAGCCGGTCGTCGATCAGCAGGCGCGAGCCGTCGTCACTGGAGAGCCTGAAGGTGTACGAACCGTCCGCCGGCACATGGATGTTGCCGGTGACCTGGGTGACGAAGTTGTCGCCGAACCCGCCGAAGTCGTCGGTGGACCTGTAGTCGACGACCGGCATCAGCCTGTCGACGTTGGGGGTCTGGCCGGGTTTGAGGGTGCAGATCTCCTCAAGCGGGACCTGGACGTCGAAGACGCGCAGGGTGACACCGGGTTCCTGGGGCGGCACATCGTCCCCCGCCGCGGAGCCCGGCCGGGCCGAGGCCGCCGGAGACACCCAGAGCCCCCCTGCGACGAACGTGCCGACGACGAGCCCGGTCAGACATCTTCGGGCACGCCGGTACAGCCGTGCGTCCATGCTTCCTCCTGCTGAGTCGACCGGAGGGCCGGATAACTCCGGTGCCGAATAGGCGAAACGTCAACGGTTGCGGCCGACACGCTAGGAGACTTCTACTGAACTCGTCCATACTTTGTCATCGATGAGTTCAAAGTCCTTCCCGTGGGCAGCATGTCCCGATGACATGGGTCTGCTGCCGCCCGGTGCGCCCCTACGGGGCTGCGGGAAGCCGGTAGACGGAGACGTGTGAGCCCGAATCGGCCTCAAAGGGATTGCCGTTGAAGTCCGCATGCCTGGACTCCAGCTCGAACCCGGCGAGTTGGGCTATGAGGTCGAGTTCGGCCGGCCAGATGTAGCGGTGGGGGCTGCGGTACAACCGGGCCTGTTCGGTCCCGTCGAACCGGAAGTGGTGCGAGACGACGTGCTGGCGCAGGACGTCGTAGGTGTCCAGGCCGATATAGCCCGGGGAGCATTCCCAGACCGTGGCCTTCCGGCCCGGCGGGAGCCTTCGCAGTTCGGGCACCCACAGCTCGACCAGGAACCGTCCGCCGGGCCCCAGGTGGCGGGCGGCGTTGCGGAAGCACGCGACCTGCTCGGCCTGGGTGAGCAGGTTGGAGATGGTGTTGTAGACGAGATAAACGAGGGTGTACGTACCGGGGGCGACGGCGGTCGCCATGTCGCCGATGACCACCGGGATCCTCGACTCGTCGGCCTTGGTGCGCAATTGCTCCACCATGGGCGGGGACAACTCGATACCGGTCACCGGCACGCCGCGCTCGGCGAGCGGAACGGCCACCCGGCCGGTGCCGATGGCGAACTCGAGGGCCGCGCCCTCTCCCGCGAGACGGGCCAGCCGGTCCACGGCCGGCCCCAGAACCTCGGGGGCGAACATGCCGGTGCCCGGCGTGTCATAGCGCCGGGCGGCGGCCGCGTTCCAGATCTCCTCCTGGTTCATTCCGTCAACGCTCCCCGTCGGCCGGGGTGTTGTCCAATGGATTACGTCAGGGCTTGAGGGCCAGGCCGCCGTGCTCGGCAATGACCTCCGGTGCGGGCGAGGTGGCCTCCGGACGCCACTGCTGTACCGAGACGACGCCGGGGTCGACGAGTTCCAGCCCGTCGAAGAACGCCGTGATCTCTTCGACGGTGCGCAGGTTGTACGGAACGGCGCCGCTCTCGTTGTACGCGTCCTGGGCCTGCTCGAAGTCGGGGTCGAAGCCGCGCGAGCCGTCGTTGATCGAGAGATAGCTGCCGGACGGCAGTGCGGCCATCAGCCGGGTGACGATGGACCGCGCCTGGTCGTAGTCCGCGATGTGGCCCAGGATGTTGCTGAGGATCAGGGCGGTGGGACGCGTGAAGTCCAGCGTCTGGGCGGCGGCTTCCAGAATACGGTCCGGCTCCAGGACGTTCGCGTCGACGTAGGCCGTGGCCCCCTCCGCGGTGGAGTAGAGCAGCGCGCGGGCATGGGCCAGGACCATCGGGTCGTTGTCGACGTAGACGATCCGGGAGTCCGGCGCGATCCGCTGGGCGACCTGATGGGTGTTGTCGGCCGTGGGCAGCCCGGTGCCGATGTCGAGGTACTGCCGTATGCCCTTCTCGGCCAGATAGGTGATGTTGCGCCGAAGGAAGGCACGGCTGCTGCGGGAGATGGTGACGATGCCGGGGAAGACGGCGGTGTAGGCGTCACCGGCTTCCTCGTCGACGGGATAGTTGTCCTTCCCTCCCAGCCAGTAGTTCCAGATACGGGCCGAGTGCGGCACCGAGGTGTCGATGTTCTGCTGCGCTGATCCGGGCGCCGTGGCAGGGTCGGTCATGAGTACCGTCCGTAGTCGTTCGAGGGCTGTTCTGGCCAACGCACAATCTACGTTCCCACAGCACGTCGGCGCAGGCTTGTTCGGCAGGGACACGGGGCGACTTCAGGGTGTCCGGCCTGCGAAACGCACCAGGTCCTCCGCCGCGCCGCACGGCGGATCCGCGAGGGACGCCTCCGGCCGTTCCCCGATCACCTCGCGCAGCCGCACCGCGAGCTCCGGGAGCTCGGCCCACGCCGGGGCGGGGGCGGTGACCGCCTGGCGGCCGGATCCGCCCAGCGGGGCGGATCCGGCTCGTCGAGGGTGCGGTCGAGATGCGGCAGAGGGTCCATGGCGTTATCCTCCGGGCACCGCGAGGGCCGGCGAGCTCCGCCGTCAGCCGAGTTCCACCAGCAGGTCGCCGCCCTCCACCTGCTGAATTCGGTTGATCGCCAGCCTGGCGACCGTGCCGGACCTGGGGGCGGTGATCGAGGCCTCCATCTTCATCGCCTCGATGGTGGCCACCGTGGCACCGGCCTCCACCTCGTCGCCCTCGGCGACCGCGAGCGTCACCACACCGCCGAACGGTGCCGCGACATGGCCGGGGTTGGCGCGGTCCGCCTTCTCGGTGACCGGTGCGTCGGAGGCCGCCGACCGGTCGCGGACCTGGATCGGCCGCAACTGCCCGTTCAGCGTGGACATCACGGTCCGCATGCCCCGTTCGTCGGCATCGCCCACGGCCTGCAGTTCGATCAGCAGCCGGACACCGGGGTCGAGATCGACGGTGTACTCCTTGCCCGGGCGCAGCCCGTAGAAGAAATCCTTGCTGTCCAGGACGCCGGTGTCTCCGAACGTCTGCCGGTGCGTCTCGAACTCCCTTGTGGGGCCGGGGAAGAGCAGCCGGTTGAGGGTCGGCCGGCGGTTCTTCGCCAGGCCCTCCAGGTCGTCGGCGGACAGGTCCTGGACGGGCTTCGGCTCGCCGCGGCCCCGCAGGGCCTTGCTGCGGAAGGGCTCCGGCCAGCCGCCGGGCGGGGTGCCCAGCTCGCCGCGCAGGAAGCCGATCACTGAGTCGGGGATGTCGAAGCGGTCCGGCTCCTCCTCGAAGTCGCGCGGGGACACGCCCGCTCCGACCAGGTGCAGGGCCAGGTCGCCGACCACCTTCGACGAGGGGGTGACCTTCACCAGGCGGCCGAGCATCCGGTCGGCGGCGGCGTACATCGCCTCGATGTCCTCGAAGCGGTCGCCGAGGCCGAGCGCGATGGCCTGGGTGCGCAGGTTGGAGAGCTGGCCGCCGGGGATCTCGTGGTGGTAGACGCGGCCGGTCGGCGAGGCCAGGCCGGCCTCGAACGGGGCGTAGACCTTGCGGACGCTCTCCCAGTAGGGCTCCAGGTCGCCGACGGCCGTCAGGTCCAGGCCGGTGGGCCGCTCCGAGTGGTCGGTGGCCGCGACGAGCGCCGACAGCGACGGCTGCGAGGTGGTGCCGGCCATGGACGCCACCGCCCCGTCCACCGCGTCCGCGCCCGCCTGGATCGCGGCGAGGTAGGTGGCGAGCTGGCCGCCCGCGGTGTCATGGGTGTGCAGGTGCACCGGCAGGCCGAACTCCCGCCGCAGGGCCGACACCAGCGTCGTCGCCGCGGGCGCCCGCAGCAGTCCCGCCATGTCCTTGACGGCCAGGACATGGGCACCCGCCTCGACGATCTGTTCGGCCAGCCGCAGGTAGTAGTCGAGCGTGTAGAGGCGCTCGGACGGGTCGGACAGGTCGGCGGTGTAGCACAGGGCCACCTCGGCGACGGCCGTGCCGGTCCCGCGTACCGCGTCGATGGCCGGCCGCATCCGGGAGACGTCGTTGAGCGCGTCGAAGATGCGGAAGATGTCGATGCCGGTGGCCGCCGCCTCCTGGACGAAGGCGTCGGTCACCTCGGTCGGGTACGGGGTGTAGCCCACCGTGTTGCGGCCGCGCAGCAGCATCTGCAGACAGATGTTGGGCACGGCTTCGCGCAGGGCGGCCAGGCGCTCCCACGGGTCCTCGGCGAGGAAGCGCAGGGCGACGTCGTAGGTGGCACCGCCCCAGCACTCCAGCGAGAGCAGTCCGGGCAGGGTACGCGCCACCGCGGGTGCGACGGCGAGCAGGTCCTTGGTGCGGACCCGGGTGGCGAGCAACGACTGGTGGGCATCACGGAACGTGGTGTCGGTGACACCGGTGACCGGGGAGGAGCGCAGCCATGCGGCGAAGCCCTCGGGGCCGAGTTCGGCGAGCCGCTGCCGGGAGCCTGCCGGTGGTTCACCGTCGGGCAGCGGGGGCAGCTTGGTCAGCGGGTCGATCAGCTCGGGCCGCTCGCCGTGCGGTTTGTTCACCGTGACGTCGGCGAGGTAGGTGAGCAGCTTGGTGCCGCGGTCGGCGGAGTGGCGCGACGTGAGCAGTTGCGGACGCTGTTCGATGAACGAGGTGGTGACCTGTCCGGCCTGGAAGTCCGGGTCGTCGAGGACCGCCTGCAGGAAGGGAATGTTGGTGGCGACGCCGCGGATGCGGAACTCGGCCACCGCGCGCCGGGCCCGGCCCACCGCGGCCTTGAAGTCCCGGCCCCTGCAGGTCAGTTTCACCAGCATCGAGTCGAAGTGGGCGCTGATCTCCGTACCGGCGTGGGTGGTGCCGCCGTCCAGCCGGATGCCCGAGCCGCCGGGAGAGCGGTAGGCGCTGATCCGTCCGGTGTCCGGGCGGAAGCCGTTGGCCGGGTCCTCGGTGGTGATACGGCACTGCAGTGCGGCTCCTCGCAGGGTGATGCCGTCCTGCGTGAGACCGAGGTCGGCGAGTGTCTCGCCGGCGGCGATGCGCAACTGCGACTGGACCAGGTCGACATCGGTGACCTCCTCGGTGACCGTGTGCTCGACCTGGATGCGCGGATTCATCTCGATGAAGACGTGGTTGCCGTCGCGGTCGAGGAGGAATTCCACGGTGCCGGCGTTGCGGTAGCCGATCTGCCGGGCGAACCGTACGGCGTCGGCGCAGATGCGGTCGCGCAGCGCGGGGTCGAGGTTCGGCGCGGGCGCGAGTTCGATCACCTTCTGGTGGCGGCGCTGCACCGAGCAGTCCCGCTCGAACAGGTGAATGACGTTGCCCTGCCCGTCGGCGAGGATCTGCACCTCGATGTGGCGCGGTTCGACGACGGCCTTCTCCAGGAACACCGTGGGGTCGCCGAACGCGGACGCCGCCTCCCGGGAGGCCGCCTCGATGGACTCCCGCAGCTGGGCGGGGTCCTCGACGCGCCGCATCCCTCGCCCGCCGCCGCCCGCGACGGCCTTGACGAACACGGGGAAGCCGATGTCACCGGCGGCGCGGACGAGTTCGTCGATGTCCGTGGAGGGCGCCGAGGAGCCGAGGACCGGTACTCCGGCCTCGCGGGCGGCGGCCACGGCGCGGGCCTTGTTCCCGGTCAGTTCCAGGATCTGGGCGCTGGGCCCGACGAAGGTGATGCCCGCCTCTTCACAGGCCCTGGCCAGTTCCGGGTTCTCGGACAGGAAGCCGTAGCCCGGGTAGACGGCGTCGGCGCCCGCCCGTCGCGCGGCGCGGACGATCTCCTCCACGGAGAGGTAGGCCCGTACGGGATGCCCCGGCTCACCGATCTCGTACGCCTCGTCCGCCTTCAGGCGGTGCAGCGAGTTGCGGTCCTCGTGAGGGAAGACGGCGACGGTTCGGGCGCCCAGTTCGTAGCCCGCGCGGAACGCCCGAATCGCGATCTCACCGCGGTTGGCGACCAGCACCTTGCGGAACATTCTCGATCCCTTCAGCCTGCCTGTGACGAAGACCATCGTGTCGGTGGCAGGTCCGGTACGCCATGTGACCCGGGCCACTCACACCTGGCCACCGGGGTGTGTGAGGGGCCGCGGGGGAACGTCTCTCCGCTCTGCGGCCCCTCACACATGCCAAGGGCCCTCACCCGGGCTTGCGCACCCTGTCCCGTGATCCCGGGCGGCTCGTCCGGGCTGCCGGTGCCGGCGTGCCGGTGTCAGGCCTGTCCGGTCTCGAAGCGGGAGATCCGGCCGTCGTCGTCGACCGTGAAGCTCCAGCGGGTGCGCATCTCCCCATAGGTGTCGTTGCTGTAGCGGGCGACGAGGCGGCGGCCGCCGTCGGACTCGTTGTCGACCTCCAGGTGACCGTTGGAGGAGAAGATCTCCCGGTCGGTCCAGTCGGCGAGGTCCCGTTCGGTGCCGTCGTCCGCCATGGTGGCACCGGGCGCGAGGAGGGCCATGAAGCCCTCCCGGTCGTGGTGGTTGACCGCCTTGACGAAGGCACGCACGGCCGGGTCGCTGAGACGGGTGATCTGAATGGTCATGTCCGCCAGCGTCGTACCGGCCGCCGGGCACCGCCACCCGCGTCACCCGAACGGCGACCGGCGGCGGGCCGGGCCCGTGGTGGGGGTGCGACGGTGGTCGGGTCAAGCCACCGCTCCCGGGGAGACGACGTGACCTGTTACGACCGAGGCGATCTGGGGCTGCTGCTGCTCCGGCTGGGAACGGGCGGGGTACTCGCGGCGCACGGCACGCAGAAGCTCTTCGGCTGGTTCGGCGGTGGCGGCATCGCGGGCACCGGCCAGTTCATGGAGTCCATCGGCTACACACCCGGCAGGACCAGTGCCACGGTGGCGGGCCTGGCGGAGGCGGGCGGCGGCACACTGCTCGCGCTCGGCCTCGCGACTCCGGCGGCGGGCGCCGCGGCGGCCGGAGCGATGGCGGGCGCGTCCGCCGTGCACGCGCCCAACGGCTTCTTCAACCAGGAGGGCGGCTTCGAGTACGCGGCATCGCTCGGCCTGACGGCCGCCGGTCTCGCCGTGACGGGGCCCGGCCGGCTCTCCCTGGACCATGTCCTCGGCCACACGGCCAACCGGAACTGGATGCTCCCGGTGGCCTTCGCGGCCATCGGGGCGGGTACGGCGGTGATACTGGGGGCGCGCAACCGGCGGCTGCGCAGGGCCAGGGAGGGCGAGCAGGAGGCGTTGTTCGAGTAGCGGGCGAGCGGGTGGAAGCGGCCGGGGGCGGCCCGGCCGTGCACTGTCAGTGGCTCGTGCCAGGCTCTGCGCCATGAGCGATCACCTGTCTTCGCCCCCGCCCCGGTCGACCGGAGCCGATCTGTGGGAGTCCATCGACGGTCTGCACGGCTGGCTGGACGCGAACCGTCCCGTCGACGGCCCGGACGGCGTGCTGCTGCGCATCCTGAAACTGTCCGAGGAGGTCGGGGAGGTCGCCCAGGCCGTGATCGGTGCGACCGGCCAGAACCCGCGCAAGGGCACCACACACACGTGTTATCTGGGGTTTTACTCAAATACACGCTGGTCAGAGCGATCTACAGATGTCAGTTACGTGAGGCACGTCTTCTCCTGGTGACCGGAGGCCATCACCGCGTGCTCCTGCAGGGCAAGCAAGCTCATCAGCTTGCGAGTGAATCGGTGCATGTGGGGGTCGAGGGTGTCCTCTGGTGTGGCGAGGACCTGGTCCAAGGAGAGCCACTTGATCGCGTCGAACTCGGTTTCGTCGAAGGAAGTGACCTGGCCTGCCTCTCCCCGCAGGACGTACCACAAGGACACGTCAGTGTGCTGCCCCTGTCCGCGAGTCCGTGTGACGGTGAGGAAGGTCGGGCGGTCCCCGGTGATCGAGGCAGGTACGGCTTCGATGCGCAGCTCTTCGCGGCATTCACGACGGACCGTGTGCCATGGATCCTCTGCCGGCTCGACGTGACCGCCGCTGGGAAGCCACAAGCCGGCCTTGCGGTGGGCAGCAAGTAGGAGCTCCTTGCGCGTCTCATCGAGCACGACGAAGTAGCTGACCAGGTGCTTCGCGGGGGTGGCAGGCTTAAGCGTCCTGTAGAGAGGCGCTCCGCTGGTGATCCACTCTGCTGTTGCAGCGAGGTGTGTCTGCTCCTGATCGTCCCAGGGCTCGATGCCGCTGAGCACCTGCATCAGCTGGGCGCGGAGTAGTTGGTCGGGGGCGTTTGACGAATCCATGGTGACCACGGGCACATGATGGCAGGGAGCCGCAACCTCTCGCTGGTCAAGTCAGCCAGCGCTAGCGGACGGGGCCCTGCTCGTCGATGAAGAAGTCAGGCGTTCCACAGAACAGGTCAGTGGTCACCGGTCCGTAGGCGATGTTGAAGGTGTCCAACCAGTAGGACCAGTCCCGGATCCCCAGTGCGCTGCTGAAGCGGTAGTTCAGCTGCCAACGGACCCACTGCCCGGGAACAAGTCGCACGGCCGGCAGGCGTCGTCGCCGCGGCGGCAGGGCAAACAAAGGCTGCACTCGCGGGACGACCCGCAGGCGTCCTTCGACTTCACGGAGTTGGACATCGACCTTGCCGAGGTCCTCAAGAGTGTCATGAGGCTGAAAGCCGTTCTCCTCACGCATGCGCACCACGTGCGCCAGCGAACTCGACGCATGTGGAAGAGGGAACCCGATCGGGGCGGCATTCCTGCGCGCGGCACTCTCACCTCCCCGCGACTCCTTGGTCCACGAGGTCCGTACCCACTGCACAGTGATCTCCACGCCGTCTCACTCCCCGCTCAGCTCGTCGAGGATCTCGCCGTAGTAGCGGCGCCGCTGGCTCAGTGTCTGGGCGACCTCCTTGTCTGTGACCTGGGATATTTTCCCGAGGTGCTCCAAGAGGTTGTCCCGCTGGGGATGGTCAGAGTCTTTGACGTACTCCGTGGTGGTGGACACTCCGGCAGTGAGCAGCAGGTGGTGGGGAAGCCCGCACCAGGTGTCGAAGCTCCGGCAGACGGCTTCCCACAGGAGCCAGACGTCCTCGACGCGGCGCTCTTCGGTGACCCGCAGGGCGGCGAGTTCGATGCTGTGGCTGAATCCCCAGGAATGCCCATGCCAGCGTGTCTCCTGAAGGAGCAGGAACCGGGCGAAGTTCCCGTCTTCCTCGCAAGGGTCCCCGACCAGGGCTTCGAGGACCTGCTGCCTGTCCTCCCAGCGGGCGTCCATGGGCAGCCCATCCTCAGTGTGCTGCCCGTCGAACTCCAGAAGTTTCCATCGCTCGGGGTCCCCGCGCCACCAGGCCAGGTCGGGTATCGCGGGACGGCTCATTGGCGTGTCTTTCGTGCGGGGAAGGGTGACATCGTTGCATGTGCGTGATCAGCATCGACAACAACGCCCCAGCTTCGCATGGCTGCTGCTACGGCCAGGGTCGCCTGCGAGCAATCTGAGGGGCGATTACGTTGAGTCGCGGTTCTGGTCGCGCATCATGTTCCGCAGGGCCGTCCGGGCGCCGGCCAGGTCGTCCTGTGCCTCGGCCAAATCATCCTGCAGGCTGTCGCGGTCTGCTTCGGCTCGGGCCAACTCTGAGGCGAGCCGTTGGTTGGCGATGGACAGCTCCTGAACACGGGCGAGTAACTCCTTGGTCGAGACGGCGTCGACCCGCTCGCCGAGGCTGCGCTGCACTGCGGCCCTGAGCCGGTCACGTTCTTCGGTGAGCGTCCGGACCTGGGCACGCGCAAACTCAAGATCGGTCGCCAGGCTCGCCGCGCTGGCCACCGCTCCTTCCTTGCGCTGCCGAGTTACGCCGACTGCCTGGCCCGCGCGAGCGACTTCGATGTGCTCGCGAACCCCTTCGGCGTAGACAAGCCAGTTTGAGACGCCAGCCCGCTTGGCGACTGTGAGGAACGTGATCGGGTCGCCGTCGGCCTTCATCTGATCCACTACAGCGAGCACCCTTGCGCGCTTCTCCCGGCTGGCCTTCTGCCGAGATTCAAGCAGCACCTGAGCTGGCGTACGCGGCTTCTTCGTCATGCGACTACCCCCGGAGGACCGAATGCGGGCATGCCCAGGCTCACAGCGCCCTTCGAGGCCCCAGCACGGAGCTTTCGCAGAACCTTGCTGGCCTCCTCGACCTCGTGTCGCATCTCATCGGGCATCGAAGCCAGTTTCTCCTTCTGGTTTTCACGGACGGCCTGGAACGCAGCGATCTGGTCGTCCAGGTTCCGGATGACGAACTCGGCTGCTCCGGCGGCGGCAGCGACCTCACGGTCCGCCTTCAACGCACGGATGTGCTCCTCAACGGCAGGTAGGTAGGAGGGATCGGGTCGGTACGAGCCGCAGCCAGCGCATTGGAACCGGATGGGGCACGCCTTCCCGCCGGCCTTCACGTTGGTGGGTTCGATGCAGTTTCCGAATGCCACCGCTACCGACCGCATCTCGTACGCCGTGCTCGATCTCATTGGAGCAGGAGTGCCGAAGCGGTCGGTAGTCAGACTCTTGATGGTGTAGATGGCCTCCCGCTTCATTTTGATGCTCACCTTGTAGTAAGCCGCGGTGGTGTCGGCGCACGGCCCCGGCGTAGTTCCGGGTTGATGTGGTTTGCCCGGTGATGTGTCGGTGGGCTGGGCCGGTTTGCCAGACGAGCGCGACTCCTGATGATC
>NZ_JBITRU010000038.1:30462-66030 GCF_044540255.1 Streptomyces sp. NPDC086080 | reverse complement strand
CTTCGGCCCTTCGGGCCTCGGGGGGCCACCCCCCCGGGGGGGGGGGGGGGCGGGGGGGGGGGGGGGGGGGGGGGGGGGGGGGGGGGGTGGGGTGTTTCGCCCCCGCCGCCCCTTCCCTTCCCGTCCCTGGGGGCTCCGCCCCCCAGACCCCCCGTTCGCGCAGTTCCCCGCGCCCCTGAAGCGCCCACGTGGCGGAGCCGCATGTCGGCACAGCCCCGCGCCCCTGAAGCGCCCGCGCGGTGGAGCCGCCAGTCGATACAGGACCGCGCCCCTATGAGGGGGTCAGTTTCACTGCTGGTGTCTCCGGGGTGCTGTGGCGTTCCGCCCAGTGCTGGAGGGCGGTGTGGCAGGCGTGGTCGAGGTGGTGGAGGCCGGTGAGGTCCAGTTCCACGGGGCGGTCCCGGGGGAGGGACTCCAGGGTGTCCAGGATCTTCGGCAGGCGCAGGAACGTCGCGTTGCCCGACAGGTACACCTGGACGGGCCCCGCCCCCTTGTCCATGACCTCCAGCTTCGCCTGCGAGGCCTCCCAGGCGGTCTTGGCCACGGACAGGGCCAGGCCGATCAGTACGCCCTCGAACATGTTCACCGTGACGATCGACACCGCGGTGACCACCAGGACCAGTGCCTCACCGCGGTGCCCCCGCCACAGGGTGACCAGGCCGCGGAACGGGATCAGCTTCCAGCCGGCGTGGACCAGGATGCCCGCCAGTGCGGGCAGCGGGATCAGGGCCAGCGCGGACGGCAGCAGGGCCGCGAACAGCAGCAGCCAGACGCCGTGCAGCACCCGGGACGCCTTGGTCCTGGCGCCTGCGCGGACATTGGCCGAGCTGCGCACGATGACCGCGGTCATCGGCAGCGCGCCGAGGATCCCGCAGACCGTGTTGCCCGCGCCCTGCGCCATCAGTTCCCTGTTGTACCGGGTGCGCGGACCGGTGTGCAGCCGGTCGACTGCGGCCGCGCTGAACAGGCTCTCGGCGGAGGCGATCAGCGCGAAGGCGACGACCGTGCCGAGGAAGCCGACACCCGCCAGTGCGCCGAAGGCGTCCGCGCCGGGCGGCTGGACGGCGTCGAACAGACCCTGTACCTCGACCGTCGCGACGGGCACGCTGAACGCGAGGGTGACGGCCGTCGCCAGCAGGACCGCCGTGAGCGCGCCCGGTACGGCACGGGCCGGGCCCGGGACACGGTTCCACAGCACCATCACCACCACGGTGCCCGTGCCGACCGCGAGCGAGGCGAGCGCCTCGGTGCTGCCGAGCGCGTCCGCCGCGGCGCCGGGCATCCCGAGGATCTTGCCGACGCCGGTCGAGGGCGCCTCCAGCCCGGCCGCCGCGTAGAGCTGGCCCGCGATGAGGACCAGGCCGATGCCGGTCAGCATGCCCTCGATCACCGAGAGCGATATCGCGCGGAACCAGCGGCCGAGCCGGAGTGCTCCCATGGCGAGCTGGAGGACTCCGGCGGCGAGCACGATCACGCCGAGCGCGGGCAGCCCGTAGGTGCCGACCGCCTCGAAGACCAGCACGGTCAGCCCGGCGGCCGGGCCGGACACCTGAAGGCTGCTGCCCGGCAGCAGTCCGGTGACCAGGCCGCCCACGATGCCGGTGACCAGACCGAGTTCCGCCGGGACACCGGAGGCGACGGCGACGCCCACACACAGCGGAAGGGCGACGAGGAACACGACGAGCGAGGCGGTGACGTCCTGCCGGAGGTGGGGGAACCTGGGTACGGACGTGCTCACAACGCCTCGAACGCGTCGCTGCCGGCGCGGTGCTCGCGTACGGACCCGGTGTGCACCTCGTAGTACCAGCCGCGCAGCCGGAGTCGCCCGGCGGCCGATCGCGGGCCGACACACGGGTACGAGCGCAGTCTCAGCAACTGCGCCAGAATGTGGTGCTGTACCGCCTCCGCGCAGGCCGGGTCCGCCGCGTCGGCCGGTGCGGGCGCGCCGGCGGCGTGCGCCAGCCAGTCGCGTACGGCCGGTACGGCGTCCAGGTCGTCGCCGCGCACCAGCGCGCCGATGGCCCCGCAGTGGGAGTGGCCGCACACCACGATGTCGGTCACGCCCAGTACGTTCACCGCGTACTCGATGGTGGCCGCTTCGGCGGTGGGGCGTCCGGGGGCGTACGGCGGGACGATGTTGCCTGCGGTGCGCAGCTCGAAGAGCTCCCCGGGGCGGGCGCCCGTGATCAGGGCCGGTACGACCCTGGAGTCGGAGCAGGTGATGAACAGGACGTCGGGGGACTGCCCCTCGGCGAGGCGGGCGAACTCCTCAGGGCGCTGTCCGAACGTGCGGGCGTTGTCGATGAGGGGCTGCATCTGGCGTTTCCTCCTGGCGCGCATGGGGGGCGGAGGGGCGGTTCAAGCCCGGGGGTGCTTCGAGCCCCTCCGGCGTTTGAGGAGCGGGGTCCGGGGCGGAGCCCCGGGGTCGGGACGGGAAGGGGCGGCGGGGGCGCGAAACAAGCCTGTCGCGCCGACGCGGGACAACCCTGACCCGTGGCCCCTGATTCACGATCCGTATACGCGAACGCAAAAGCGCGATGGGACACGGAAAGCGCGGCGAAGGTAAAGCGACGCCAAGGGCCCTGGGTGCGGCCACGGTCGCCCGACCTTGGAACATGCGTCCACGTCAAGGCGGTTCACGCCTCTCCGGCACGCCAATGCTTGGTCAACGATTGGTCAAGAAACACGTTAACCCCGCAAAGTCATTTGCAGGGTCAACTCGGTGCATCGTGGCGGAGAGCGCCTGAAAAGAAAGGGTGCATTGGCGCGAACGCGCCCTGAATCGACGGTGATTCGATCGGTTTTCGCACACCCGTATTACGGGGTGTCGGCGAGCCGTTTCGCGTCACGGGCCAGCGCGGTGAGCCGCGAGATCGCCCGGAAGTATTTCTTGCGGTAACCGCCCTTCAGCATCTCCTCGCTGAACAGTCGGTCGAACGGCAGCCCCGAGGCGAGCACGGGCACCTCGCGGTCGTAGAGCCGGTCCGCGAGGACGACGAGCCGGAGCGCGGTCGACTGGTCCGGCACCGGCCGCACCCCGGTGAGGCACACCGCGCTCAGTCCGTCGGTCAGGGCGCCGTAGCGGCTGGGGTGCACCTTCGCCAGATGGTCCAGCAGGTCGGGAAAGGCGTCGAGGGAGGCGCCCTCGGTGGCGTGCGCGGTCCGCGTCACCAGCTCGTCGGAGTACGGCGGCGGCGCCTCGGGCAGACCGCGGTGGCGGTAGTCCTCGCCGTCGATGCGCAGCGCGCGGAAGTGGGCCGACAGGCCCTGGATCTCCCGCAGGAAGTCCGCGGCCGCGAACCGGCCCTCACCGAGCTTGCCCGGCAGTGTGTTCGAGGTGGCGGCGAGCGCGACACCGGCCTCGACGAGCTTGCCGAGCAGGGTGGAGACGAGCACGGTGTCGCCCGGGTCGTCCAGCTCGAACTCGTCGATGCACAGCAGCCGGTGCCCGGAGAGGGTCGTCACCGTCTGCTGGAAGCCGAGGGCGCCGACCAGGTTGGTCAGCTCCACGAAGGTGCCGAACGCCTTGCGCGACGGCTCCGCCGGGGTGGCGTGCCACAGCGAGGCCAGCAGGTGGGTCTTGCCGACGCCGTATCCGCCGTCGAGGTAGACCCCGCGCGGCCCGGCCGGGGCCTTCTTCGGCGCCTTGCCGAAGCCGAAGCCGGAGCCGAACAGCCGGCGCCGGCCCGGGTCAGCGGCCACCGCCCCGTCGAGGCCCGCCGCGAAGCCCTCGAGGACGCGTACGGCCTCGGTCTGGCTCGGCTGGTCCGGGTCGGGGAGGTAGGTGCCGAAGCGGACCGAGTCGAACCGCGGCGGCGGCACCATCTCGGCGACGAGCCGGTCCGCAGGGACACGCGGCTCGCGGGCGCACAGGGACAGCGGAGCCACGTCGGCTATCGGACCGGGACGCGATGCGGGGGAGGAGGACGACACGGTCCCCCATGCTACGTGCGTGGAAGACTGCACGACATGCGACGCCTGTTCCCCGTGACCGACGTGACCGACGAAACAGCAGCTCCCGGTGGGGTGGACGGCCGTGAGTGGAGCCTGGCCGAGCTGGCCGCCGCGTACGCCTACCCCGGGCCGGGGCCTGCCGGACGCCGGGAGCCGTGGCTGCGGGGCAACATGGTGTCCACCCTCGATGGCGCGGCCCAGCACGACGGCCGCTCACAGCCCATCTCCTGCCCGGCCGACATGCGGATCTTCGGTGTGCTGCGGGCCCTCGCGGACGTCGTGGTCGTCGGCGCGGAGACGGTACGGCAGGAGGGCTACCGTCCGGCACGCGCGCGGGCCGAGTTCGCCGCGGACCGGGAAGCGGCCGGACAGGGGCCCGCGGCCGTGATCGCGGTGGTGACGGCGAGCCTGGACCTGGACTTCTCGCTGCCCCTGTTCACCACCCCCCTGCTGCCCACGCTGATCCTGACCGGGGCCGGGGCCGCACCGGACCGGGTCGCCGCCGCCGAGAAGGCGGGCGCCCGGGTGGTCGTGGCCGGTGAGGGAGCCGCGGTGGACCCCGCGCGGGCCGTGCGGGCGCTCGCGGACCTCGGACACACCAGGCTGCTGACCGAGGGCGGGCCGCGACTGCTGGGCCAGACGGTGGCGGCCGGGGTGCTGGACGAGCTCTGTCTGACCGTGGCACCGATGCTCACCGCCGGTGACGCTCAGCGCATCGCCGGGGGGCCCTCAGTGACGATTCCGGTGCGTTTCACGCTGAACTCGATGTTGGAAGAAGACGGATTCCTGTTCACGCGGTACCGGCGGGCGTGACCCGGCGCTCCCGGGTCCGGACCGGAAGGAGACGGAACCATGCCCGACGGCGGCCCTCGGTCCGTCCGGCGATCGGCGGACCCGGCTCGTGCGGCGGGTGCGGCTCGTGCGCCCGATGTGGCGACAGGCGGGAGGTAATCCGGCAGTACCCGTGGGCACACGGGGCAGGATGGTTTCCGCGGGCCCGGCTCGGCCCACGGAGCGGAGAGGGCCCGCGGGCCCTCCGAGGAGAAGGGGCGCCTGGTGTTCACCAGCGTACTGATGATCGAGAAGGCCCTGACGTCGGCCGACGTGGAGTTCGTCACCACCTTGCACGGCGAGGAGCCGGTCTCCTTCCATGTGCTGCTCCAGCCGCGCGGAGAACAGGCCGACCGGCTGCTGAGAGCCATCGACGACGTCGCGCTCGGTGAGATCGACGACGCCGTCCGCGAGGGCGAGACCCCCGAGGGCGAGGAGGCCAGGAGCATGGGGGAGCGGGCCCTTGAGGTGTCCCTGCAGGCCCTGCGCACCACCGGCGACACGGCGGAGGGACGGCTCATCGACAACCACCCGCTGGACGCGCTGAAGACCCTGGTGGCGGAGGTCGGGGCGGACGAGGTGATCGTGCTGACCGACCCGCACTACGTCGAGGAGTTCTTCCACCGGGACTGGGCCTCCCGGGCCCGGCACAAGGTCGGCGTGCCGGTGCTGAAACTCTTCTCCCACAGCAAGGCATAGGCTGGGGCGGCGCTCTCCCCGCTCTCCGGCGAGGGCGCGCAGACCGCCGTCCCGCTCGTCGCACCACTGGGAGAACACGCATGGCACCCGGCCTTCCCACCGCCATGGACCGACCGCACTTCATCGGCATCGGCGGCGCCGGGATGTCGGGCATCGCCAAGATCCTCGCGCAGCGCGGCGCCAAGGTGGCCGGCAGCGACGCCAAGGACTCCCCGACCGCCGAGGCCCTGCGCGCGTTCGGCGCCACCGTGCACATCGGCCACGCCGCCGGGCACCTCGCCGACGACGCCAGCTGTGTGGTCGTCTCCTCCGCGATCCGCGAGGACAACCCCGAGCTGGTCCGGGCCGCCGAACTGGGCATCCCGGTGGTGCACCGGTCCGACGCCCTCGCCGCCCTGATGCACGGCCTGCGCCCGATCGCCGTGGCCGGTACCCACGGCAAGACCACCACCACCTCCATGCTGGCCGTCTCCCTCACCGAGCTGGGCCGGGAGCCGTCGTACGCGATCGGCGGCGACCTGGACGCCCCCGGCTCCAACGCGCTGCACGGCGAGGGCGAGATCTTCGTCGCCGAGGCGGACGAATCGGACCGCAGCTTCCACACGTACGCGCCCGAGGTCGCGATCATCCTCAACGTGGAGCTGGACCACCACGCCAACTACGCGTCGATGGAGGAGATCCACGAGTCCTTCGAGACGTTCGTCGGCCGGATCGTGCCGGGCGGCACGCTGGTGATCTCCGCGGACCACGAGGGCGCCCGCGAGCTGACCCGCCGGCTGGACGGCTCGGTGCGGACCGTGACGTACGGCGAGGCGGAGGACGCCGACGTGCGGGTGCTGTCGGTCGTCCCGCAGGGGCTGAAGAGCGAGGTCACCGTCGAGTTCGACGGCGCCCCCCTCACCTTCACGGTGTCGGTGCCCGGCCGGCACTACGCGCACAACGCCGTGGCCGCACTCGCCGCCGGAGCCGCGCTCGGCATCCCCGCCGCCGAACTGGCGCCCGCGCTGGCCGCGTACACCGGCGTGAAGCGGCGCCTCCAGCTCAAGGGCGAGGCCGCGGGCGTGCAGGTCATCGACTCCTACGCGCACCACCCGACCGAGATGACCGCCGACCTGGAGGCCATGCGCGCCGCCGCCGGTGACGGCCGCATCCTCGTCGTCTTCCAGCCCCACCTGTTCTCCCGCACCCGGGAGCTGGCCAAGGAGATGGGTCAGTCCCTGTCCCTGGCCGACGCCTCGGTGGTGCTGGACATCTACCCGGCCCGCGAGGACCCCATCCCGGGCGTCACCAGCGAGCTGATCGTCCAGGCGGCCCGCGCGGCCGGCGCGGAGGTCACGGCCGTCCACGACACGGCAGAGCTCCCCGATGTGGTCGCGGGAATGGCGAGGGCCGGTGATCTCGTTCTCACCATGGGAGCGGGCGATGTCACCGACCTCGGCCCGCGCATCCTGGACCGTCTGTCGAAGTGAGGGGCTGAAGGCTCATGCCGTACGACGTCGAGAAGCCGGACGAGCAGTGGCGCGCGGAACTGACGCCGTCCGAGTACGCAGTTCTGCGCGAGGCAGCCACGGAGCCCGCCTTCACCGGTGAGTACACCGACACCAAGGACCAAGGCGTCTACTCCTGCCGGGCCTGCGGTGCGGAGCTGTTCACCTCGGACACCAAGTTCGAGTCGCACTGCGGCTGGCCGTCCTTCTACGACCCGCGGGACACCGACGCCGTGGAGCTGGTCGAGGACCGCTCGCACGGCATGGTGCGCACCGAGGTCCGCTGCGCCCGCTGCGGCTCGCACCTCGGGCACGTCTTCAAGGGCGAGGGCTATCCCACTCCGACCGATCAGCGGTACTGCATCAACTCGATTTCGCTGCGTCTGGTGTCGGACGAGGTGTGAGGTGTGAGGTGCGGGAGGCCGGCGCCCCAGTGAATCCGTCGGCTCGCGAAGTCGTCGAGTTCCGCGTCGACGTACAGCGGGCAGTGCGGCGGTCGGTGTCCCTTCCTCTGTTCAGGCCGTTGCCCGGTGTCCAGAGCGACGGCACGTCGGACAGCGGCCCGGACGGTTGACGGGGCGGCGGCCGTCAGGGTGGCGGCGATATGGGCATCCGGTCGCACCACCCATGTCTCGTCCCCGCGGAGGCCGAGGACAGCCGGCGCGTCCAGGTGCAGGGCGCTCAGCCGGTGTACGGAGACGGGAGGCTCACCGAGGGTGAGCTCGGACAGGCCGGCCAGGTCGACGTTCTCGCCGCACAGCACGGTGACTCCGCGGCGGGCGAGCAGTCTCAGGCGGCCACCACCAACGATCGGTGTTCCGGGACGAGTACGCCGGGAGCCACGGCCGGTGCCTGTCCTTTCACGGGGCGGCCGGTGCAGGGACGTTCGGGTGACGGTGTCGTCAGAGGCGACGTGTCGTACCAGAGCGGCTCGGCCGGCCGGCCGGAGTCCGGTAGGCCGATTTCCAGACGATCTCGTACGGCTTCTCATCGACGATCCGGCGGATCCGTCTGTCCAGGCCGCCGCTCGCTTCCTCAGCGGCGATGTCGAAGTCCTCCGGCACCTGCCAGTCGATGCGGAAGGTCGAATCCGGGCAGGGGTGTATCAGCACCTGACGCCCTGGGTTCCAGACAGAGTCGAAGGAGAAGCGCCGCTCCTGGGCCCACGTACCGAGGTCCGCCCTGATGTCACAGATCAGGAAGAGGTCTCCGAACGTGCGACCGTCCAGGGTGACACCGAGCAGCCTGCGCACCGCCTCGCCCCAAGCACCGGAACAGGCGACAGCGAGTCGATCATGTGGTGGACCCTGGCAGACCGGTACGGCATGCCAGAGTCCGAGGACACGGCCGAGTCAGGTGTTCTGCTTGCGCCGCGTGAGCCGCGGACCGGCCCTGTCAGGCGGCGGCCAGGTCGAGGGCGATGTCGATGATCATGTCCTCCTGGCCGCCGACCAGACGGCGCCGGCCACACTCCATGAGGATGTCGCGGACGTCGACCTCGTAGCGGCGGGCGGCGAGTTCGGCGTGGCGGAGGAAGCTGGAGTAGACGCCGGCGTAGCCCAGGGTGAGGGTTTCGCGGTCGACGCGGACCGGGCGGTCCTGGAGGGGACGGACGATGTCGTCCGCGGCGTCCTGGAGGGCGAACAGGTCGCAACCGTGCTTGTAGTCGGAGAGGTTGGCGACCGCGATGAACGCCTCGATGGGGCAGTTGCCGGCGCCGGCGCCGTGGCCGGCCAGGGAGGCGTCGACACGGCGGACGCCGTTCTCGACGGCGACCACCGAGTTGGCCACGGAGAGCGAGAGGTTCTCGTGGGCGTGGATGCCGATCTCGGTGGCCGGGTCGAGCACGTCCCGGTAGGCGCGGACGCGGGCGGCGACGTCGTTCATGGTCAGGCGGCCGCCGGAGTCGGTGACGTAGACGCAGTGGGCGCCGTAGGACTCCATCAGCTTGGCCTGCTTCGCGAGCTTCTCGGGCTCCGCCATGTGGGAGAGCATCAGGAAGCCGGAGACGTCCATGCCCAGTTCGCGGGCGGCGGCGATGTGCTGCGCGGAGATGTCGGCCTCGGTGCAGTGGGTGGCCACGCGCACCGAGCGGACCCCGAGGTCGTAGGCGTGCTTCAGCTCGTCGATGGTGCCGACGCCGGGGAGCAGCAGGGTGGTCAGGCGGGCGGTCTTCAGGACGGAGGCGGCGGCTTCGATCCACTCCCAGTCGGTGTTCGAGCCGGGGCCGTAGTTGAGGGAACCTCCGGCGAGGCCGTCGCCGTGGGCGACCTCGATGGCGTCCACGCCGGCCTCGTCGAGGGCGGTGACGATGCGCTTGACGTCGTCGGGCGTGATCCGGTGCCGGACGGCGTGCATACCGTCCCGGAGGGTGACGTCCTGCACGAAGATCTCGGTGCTCACTTCGCGGTCTCCTTCGCGGCGGCGATGCGCTCGGCCATCTGCACTGCGGCCGAGGTCATGATGTCGAGGTTTCCTGCGTACTCGGGCAGGTACATGCCTGCGCCCTCCACCCTGAGGAAGACGGACACCTGGTGGGTCGGCCGGGTGTCGTCGCCGTCGGCGAGGAGCGTCTCGACCGGCTGGTCGGCGGGGATCTCGCTGATCTGGACGTCCTGGACGAGCTGGTAACCGGGGACGTAGGCGGCGACCTCGGCGGCCATCTTCTCGACCGAGGCGGTGATCTCCCGCTTGGCGGCCTCGCCGTCCTCGCCCTCGGGCAGGGTGACCAGGGCGAAGACGGTGTCACGCATCATCAGCGGCGGCTCGGCGGGGTTGAGGATGATGATCGCCTTGCCGCGGCGGGCGCCGCCGACCTGCACGATCGCCGAGGAGGTGGTCTCGGTGAACTCGTCGATGTTGGCCCGGGTGCCCGGGCCGGCCGACTTGGAGGCGATCGAGGCGACGATCTCGGCGTAGGCCACCGGGACGACCCGGCTGATCGCGGCGACCATCGGGATGGTGGCCTGGCCGCCGCAGGTGACCATGTTGACGTTGGGTGCGTCCAGGTGCTCGTCGAGGTTGACGGCCGGGATGACGTACGGGCCGATGGCGGCCGGGGTCAGGTCGATCATCCGGATGCCGAGGGGCCGTAGCTTCTCGTCGTTGTAGCGGTGCGCGCCGGCCGAGGTGGCGTCGAAGACGATGCCGATCTCGTCGATCTGCGGCGACTTCAGCAGCCCGTCCACGCCTTCGGCGGTGGTCTCGAAACCGAAGCGGGCGGCGCGGGCGAGGCCGTCGGAGGCCGGGTCGATGCCGACCATGACCCCCATCTCGAGGTGCTGCGCGTTGCGCATGATCTTGATCATCAGGTCGGTGCCGATGTTGCCCGACCCGATGACGGCGACCTTCGTCTTGCTCATCGTGATCCTTGCGAGAGGTGGGAAGTGTCAGGAGAAGGTGACCGACACCGTGCCGAGGCCGGTGACGGTGGCCTCGACGGCGTTGCCCGGCGTCACCGGGCGCATCGGTCCCAGGGCGCCGGAGAGAATCACCTGGCCGGCGCGGAGCGGCGAGCCCAGGTCACGGGCCTGGCGGGCGAGCCAGACGAGGGCGTTGACCGGGTCGCCGAGGCAGGCGGCGCCATTGCCGGTGGAGGCGGTCTCGCCGTCGATCCGCATGGTCATCTCGGCCGCGACGGGGTCGAAGTCGGTGAGGGGGACCCGCCGGGTGCCGAGCACGTACCCGCCGGCGGAGGCGTTGTCGGCGACGGTGTCGCCGAAGCTGATGTCCCAGCCGGCCACCCGGCTGCCGCAGATCTCGAGGGCGGCGACGGCGTGGTCGACGGCCTCGCGGACCTGGACGTGGTCGAGTGGGCCCTCGGCCAGGTCCGCCTTGAGTACGAAGGCGATCTCGGCCTCGACCCGCGGCTGGAGGATCGCGTCGGCCGGCACGGCCGAGCCGTCGGCGTACTCCATGTCGTCGAAGAGGACGCCGAAGTCGGGCTGGTCGACTCCGAGTTGCTGCTGGACGGCGGTCGAGGTCAGGCCGATCTTGCGACCGACGACCGTGGCGCCTGCCTCGATCCGTTCGGCGGCGAGCCGGGTCTGCACGGCGTACGCCGCCTCGACGTCGTCACGGCCGATCAGGTCGCGTACGGGAGTGGTGGGGATGCCGGTGGCGGCTGCCTCGCGGAGCCGGGCCGCGGCGGCGGCGATGCTGTCGGCGGGGACTGCCGGGTGGGTCTGTGCCATGGCTCCCAATCTGCGGCAACGCGGAGGGGAGCTCCACGGTTGCGTTCCACTCAGCGGTACGCTCTTTCGTATGGAGGATCAGCCGGAGGAACCCGGGGAGGGCCCCGGCCGGGACCGCGACACGGTGCTGGGGAAGGCCCTGGCGATCCTCAGGGCGTTCGGTCCGGCGGACTCCGTACTGCCGCTCGCCGAGCTCGTCCAGCGGACGGATCTGCCGAAGGGGACCGTGCACCGGGTGGCTGGGGACCTGGTACGGCACCGGCTGCTGGACAAGACGGCGCACGGGTACCGGCTCTCCGGAGGGCTCTTCGAGCTGGGTCTGCGGGCCGCGGCCGAGCGGACGCTGCTCGAACTGGCGATGCCCTTCCTGCAGGACCTCTACGAGCGCACCCACGAGACGGTGCATCTCGGTGTGCGGGAGGGACACGAGGTCGTCTACATCGCGAAGATCGGGGGACACCGCCAGGTCAAGGCGCCCTCGCGCACCGGCGGGCGCATGCCGATGCACTGCACGGCGATCGGTAAGGCGCTGCTGGCCCACGCGGGCGAGGCGGAGTGGACCGCCGTGCTGACCGGACCGCTGGAGCGCCGGACGCCACGGACCGTCATCGCTCCGGGCCTGCTGCGTGGGCAGCTGGTCCAGGTGGTGGAGACGGGGGTCGCGTACGAGGTCGAGGAGTCGACACCGGGCCTGCTGTGCGTGGCGGCTCCGGTCCTCGCCTCCGATGGGCGAACGGCGGTGGCCGCCATCAGCGTCTCGGGCCCGGTGGGGCGGTTCCGTCCGGAGTCCCACGCCAACGCGGTACGCGCGGCGGCAACCGCGCTGGGGACGACGCTGGCGCGCCGGGGGCGGTGAACGGCAGGATGCGGCCCACGGCCGCGAGCTGATCCGCTCCCCGCTCCTCACCAGCCCGTCAGCAGCAGGTGGTTGAGGAGCAGGGCGAGCACGGCCTGCCCGGCCAGCCAGCCGCGCGGGCCGGGCAGGAGGGCGCAGGCGGGGAGCAGCCAGAACGCGAACGGCAGCCAGATGCGTTCCGTCTCCGCCTTGCTCATCCCGGACAGATCGGCGACCAGCAGCGCCAGGAACGCGGAGAGCACGAGCAGGGCCAGACGGGGCGCGGCCCCGCGGGGGCGCAGGGCACGGGACCCGATCAGCACCCCGCCGCACCGGCGCAGCCCCGCCACCGTCGCCGGGCCGACCACCAGCACCGTGCAGGCCAGGTTCGCCCAGATCCAGTACCCGTACGGGCGTACCCCGCCCGCCCCCTGGTAGTAGCGGGTGACCAGCAGCCGGTACGCCTCCCACCAGTCGAAGCCCAGGGCCGTGAAGACGACCGGCACCACCAGGAACCCCGCGGCCACGTACGGCAGGGGCCGCAGCCGCCGGGTGCCCAGCAGCAGCACCGCCGCGGCGATGACCGCGAACAGCGTGAGCCCGTACGACAGATACATCGTCAGGCCGAACAGCAGTCCCGAGCCGAGGCCGGTCCAGGCCGGCCGGTGACCTGTCACGGCGAGGGCGAGCAGGGCGACGGCCCAGGCGGTGACGGCTGTGAAGAAGCCGTCGGCGGAGGTGCCCACCCACACCGCGCCCGGGGCCAGGGCCAGGAAGGGCGCGGCCCGGCGGGCGAGTGACTCGTCGGCGAGCCGGCGCACCGCGACCAGGATCGCGGCCACCGCGGTGGTTCCGACCGTGATGACGAAGGCGCCCGCCCACGCGCCGCCGCCCAGGCCGATCCGGTCCAGCAGGACGAAGGTGACGGTGGCGCCCGGCGGATGCCCGGCGACATGCGCGGGCCAGTTGTCCGGCGTGTCGAGCAGGATGTGCGCGGTGAAGTCCCGCAGCGTGGCCGGGATGTCACCGAACCGGTCGATGACCCGCAGATACTCGTGCCGGGTGGTCAGCTGCTCCGCGACGCCCCGCGACCAGCCGTCCACCAGGGCGAGCGACCAGGTCCACGCCAGCGCCGCCCCCCACGCCGTGAACAGCAGGGGCCGCCAGGACAGCCGGGCGGCCAGGG
Organism: Streptomyces sp. NPDC086080; assembly: GCF_044540255.1. Classification (NCBI taxonomy): domain Bacteria; kingdom Bacillati; phylum Actinomycetota; class Actinomycetes; order Kitasatosporales; family Streptomycetaceae; genus Streptomyces; species Streptomyces sp. NPDC086080. The sequence continues at coordinate 52,845 of NZ_JBITRU010000038.1, read as the reverse complement.
ACGGGCCGTACGTCACCACGGCGGCGGCGACGGCGAGTGCGGCCGGGGTGCCCGGTCCGGTGTGTGGCATCCAGTCACCCACCAGCGGCGGCCACCCCACCCGCAGGGTGCCGTGCCGGTCCTGGATCCGGGTGCCGACCACGACGGCCGCCAGGACCAGCAGCGCGGCCGCGGCGACGGCGGACAGATCACGGACGAGTCCGCCGCGGGGTGCGGCGGTGCGGGTGCCGGGGTGGGGGAGATCGCGTGTCACCGGATTTCTCCCAGGGTGCCCCGTCCTTCAGGACGGGGAGGAATGGGTCCTCGGCCCGGAGCCGCGAAGCGGCGGAGTTCTTTGCACATCGGTTCCGACCTGTACTTTCTTCCGTTGTCAGTGGCTGCTGTTAGCTTGCGGACCGTGACGGGGACCGCGGTGGACGAGACGGCGGCCGGGCATGCCCGGTACACCTACCGGCTCCGTGTGTCGTCGACCGCCCGCGCCGGTCTCATCGCCGAGTGGGCGCGCTGCCGGTGGGTGTGGAACGAGTGCGTGGCCATGTCCCGCAAGGTCCACGCCGCGAACCGGGCGCACCCCGAGGACAAGGTGACGTGCGGCCCGGCGCAGCTCGATGGGATGCTGACCGGGGCCCGGGGTGCGATGGCGTGGCTGCGTGAGGGTGCCTCGGTGCCGCAGCAGCAGACCGTCCGCGACTTCGCCAAGGCCCGTGCCAAGGCCCTGAAGGACATCCAGGCGAGGCTGCCGGTGCGGCAGCGTGCCGGGATGCCCCGCATCAGACGCAAGCGGGACGCGCTGCCCACGCTGAACTACACCCGGCGCGGATTCCGCCTCAAGGACGGCCGTCTGCATCTCGCGGGCGGCATCGTCCTGACCGTGGTGTGGTCCCGCGGCCTGCCCGCTGCCCCGTCCTCGGTGCGCGTGTACCAGGACAGTCTCGGCCACTGGTACGCCTCGTTCGTCGTCGCCACCGAAGTGCAGCCGCTCCCTGCCACCGGCGCCGTACTCGGCGTGGACTGGGGCGTCAGGGAAACGGCGACCACCGCCAGCGACGCCCACGACCTCCCGCACGCCCAGCACGGGAAGAACGCCGCGCAGCGTATGGCCCGGTACCAGCGGATGATGGCGCGCCGTAAGCCCGCTCGGGGCCGGGCCGCCTCCAGGGGCTATCGGCAGGCGCAGTGGCAGGCCGCGAAGCTGCACAAGAAGGTGGCGCGGCAGCGGCAGGACACCGCCCGCAAGTGGGCCAGGCGTGTTGTCCACGATCATGACGCGATCGCGGTGGAGGACTTCCGGCCGAAGTTCCTCGCGAAGACCACGATGGCCCGCAAGGCCGCCGACGCGGCGATCGGCGCCACGAAGACGGCCCTGATCGAGATGGGCCGCAAGCACGGGCGGGACGTCCGTCTTGTGCATCCCGCGCACACCACGATGGACTGCGCGTCGTGCGGAGCGAGAACCAAGCACGCACTTCCTCTTTCGGAACGTACCTACACCTGCACGGCGTGCGGAGCCGTGTCCCCCAGGGACAAGAACTCCGCCCGCGTGATGCTGGTCCGGGCTGGTCTCAACCCGGCTGGTGCTGATCGTGTAAGAGCCGGCGGACCGCTGGTCCCCGGCCAACGTGAGCCAGGAATCCCCGTCCTTCAGGGCGGGGAGGATGTCAAGTCGTCACGCTAGGCCGCAGGGGCGACCCCGAGCGGATGACAAGGGCCGATGTCAGCGTTTCGTCATCGTTCCCGGACCCGTTCACGCGGTGGTGCGGGCCTACGGTCGGCACATGGCTCGGTCTCTCCTCCCCACCCGTCCCGCGCGCGGACCGTTCTCGCCGGACTTCTGGCGCAGCCCGCTGCGCGGCCCCTGGTTCACCTCGGTCCTCGGGGTGGTCCTCCTTGCCGGCGTCACGATCCTGTTCGTGACGGGACTGCTGTCGTACGCGGCGTACAACCCGGACCTGTCCCCGGTCAACGACAAGACACCCGACAAGGGGCTCCTCGGCTTCTATCTCTTTCCCTGGCCCACCGACCCGCCGTGGCTGTACCGGCTCATCCAGGGCGTCCACGTCACCCTCGGCCTGGCGCTCGTCCCGGTGCTGCTGGCCAAGCTGTGGTCGGTCGTGCCCCGGCTGTTCACCCTGCCGCCGGCCCGCTCGCTCACCCACGCCCTGGAGCGGATCTCGCTGCTGCTCCTAGTCGGCGGTGCGCTGTTCGAGTTCACCACGGGCATCCTCAACGTCCAGCTCGACTACGTCTTCCCCGGCTCGTTCTACCCGCTGCACTTCTACGGTGCGTGGGTGTTCTTCGGCGCGTTCCTCGCCCATACGGTGCTGAAGGCGCCGGTGGCGCTGCGCAATCTGCGCAGGATGCGGGAGGGGAGCGGGGAGCAAGCGGGAGAAGCGGGGCAAGCGCGTGAAGCGCGTGAAGCGGATGAACTTGTCGCCCCTCACCCCGACCCGCCGACCGTCTCGCGGCGCGGGGCGCTCGGGCTGGTCGGCGGTGGCTCACTGCTCCTGCTCGCCGGCTCCGCCGGGCGCAGCTTCGACGGACCGCTGCGCGAGACCGCGTTCCTCACCCCGCACGGCGGCCCCGAACCCGGGAGCGGACCGGCGGGTTTCCAGATCAACAAGACGGCCGCGTACGCCGGGATCCGCGCGGAGGAGACGAGCGCGGAGGCGTGGCGGCTGGTCGTCACCGGGCGCTCCGGCACCGTAAGGCTCGACAGGGCCGACCTGCTCGGCATGCCCCTGCACAGTGCCGACCTGCCAATCGCCTGCGTGGAGGGCTGGTCCACCTCCGACCAGTCGTGGCGGGGCGTCCGGCTGCGGGACCTCGCGGCGCTCGTCGGCCATGACGAGCCGGCCGACGTGTTCGTGGAGTCGCTGCAACGCCGTGGCGCCTTCCGGCGCGGGGCGCTGCGGGACAACCAGGTGGGCGACCCGCGGTCCCTGCTCGCGCTGTTCGTCAACGGCGAGGAGCTGACCCCCGATCACGGCCATCCGGCCCGGATCATCGTCCCCGCGGCGCCCGGTGTGCTCAACACCAAGTGGGTGGCGCGGCTGACCTTCGGTGAGCTGTGAGGAGGCTCGGTCCTGTGCGCACGCGATACCGGATCCCCCGACGCCAGGTGCTCGGCAGCCCGTTCCACCTGCTCGTGCTGCTCTGCTCGTTCGCCCTCTGCGGGTATGCGGGGGTGCGACTGTTCGACGGCGACTGGTTGTTGATCGCGCTGTGGTTCGTGGGGGCGGCGGTGATCCACGACTTGGTGCTGCTGCCGCTGTACGGGGCGGCCGACCGGGCGCTGGTGAGGGGGGCCGGTGCCGGCCGGCGAGGGGTGTGGGTCAATTACGTGCGGGTGCCGGCTGTGCTGTCCGGGCTGTTGCTGCTCGTGTGGTTTCCACTGATCACCGGGCGGGTGTCGGAACGCTATGAGGGGGTGGCGGGGCAGTCGGCGGACGGCTTCGTGGCCCGGTGGCTGATCGTCACGGCCGTGCTGGTCGGCGGGGCGGCGGTGGTGTTCGCGGTGCGGGTGGTGTGGGGGCGACGGCGGCTGAGGGGCGGCGGCTGAGCGTTGGTCGGCGGTGCGGTGGTTCGTGGTGCGGTGGGTTCGTGGTGCCGGGCCGGTGGGTTGTCGCCCCCGCCGCCCCTTCCCGTCCCGTCCCCGGGGCTGCGCCCCGGACCCCCATCGGCCCTGCGGGCCTCGTCCTCAAACGCCGGACGGGCTGTGGGGGCTTGGGTGGGCCTCGTCCTCAAACGCCGGACGGGCTGTGGGGGCTTGGGTGGGCCTCGTCCTCAAACCGCGGGTGGGCTGGGGGGTTTGGGCGGGACTCGTTCCCAAACGGCGGGCGGGCTGGGGGGCTTGGTGTCAGGGGTAATCGAACCTTCAGGACGCCGCAACCGCTGAGCCGCGGGCAGTCGTGCCGCTGGGGCGGCACGGGTGGGCGCTGGGGGTGCCCCCTCTGGGGGAGGCACCCCGCAAGCGCCGGGCTGTGCTACACCCCCCGCCGGTGGGCGGGGTGCTTCGGGCGTAGGGTCATGAAGGTGCGTCCGCTCGTCGACCACTGGCCGGCCGCCCGCCAGCCCGCCGTCTTCGCATGGCGCAGCAGTGCGGGAGCTCCGAGGCGGGCCCACGGGAACGGGGCGCCGGGGGTGCCGTGCAGGTCCGTCACCTGGACCAGGGCGCGTTCGTCGACCTCCGGGTGGGGAACCGCCTCGGCGATCAGCAGGCCGTCCGGCGTCAGAAGTGACGCGAGGCGGCGGAGCAGGGCCACCGGGTCGCCGCCGATGCCGATGTTGCCGTCGACGAGCAGTGCGGTGCCCCAGCGGCCGGTGCCGGGCAGCGGGTCGAAGACGGAGCGGAGCAGCGCCTGCCCGCCGCGTCCGACGGTGTGCGCGACGGCGGCCTCGCTGACGTCGATGCCGAGCGCGCGGTGCCCCCGGGAGCCCAGGGCCGCGACCATCCGCCCCGGTCCGCAGCCCACGTCCAGCACCGTACCCTCGCAGCGCCGCAGGACGTCCAGGTCGGCCTCGTCGGGCTCCGCGCACCAGCGTTCCACGTCCAGCGGCAGCAGCCATCCGTCGGCGCGGCGCAGGAACAGCGGTCCCCGGCCGGCGCGCAGGGCGTCCGCGTAGGGGTCGGCGGACCAGGCGTGTTCAGCGGTGTCGCAGGCCCGTTGAGGTCCGAGGCGCGCCGCCGCCCGCACCCCGTTCACCGGTGGGCCGCCGTCAGCCGGGCCAGGCGTGCGGCGAAGCGTCCGCCGGGTGCCGCGGCGGCGACCAGGGTGGCGTCGTACGCCGTGTCCACGTCCCGCAGCCGCGGAAGGTCCCGTACCCGCAGACGTGCGAGCCGACGCCGTTGCGCGGTGCCGGTGTCCGGGGTCGACATGGGTACCCCGCGCAGCAGTTCGGGGTCGGGTTCTGCCAGGCCCAGCGCCCAGAAGCCGCCGTCCTCGGCGGGGCCGAAGTACGCGTCGCAGTCGGCGAAGTCCACGGTGAGCAGGTGCGGCGTCACCTGAGGGGTGTCCATGCCGATGAGGAGGGCGGGTCCGTCGCACTCGGCGAAGGCGGCGGCCAGCCGTTCGTCGAGGCCGCCCGCGCACTGCGGTACGACCTCGATGCCGGCGGGCAGCCAGGGTCCCGGTGTCCCGTCCAGCACCAGTAGGCGGCGCCGCGCGGGGGTGCGTGCCACCGCGTCCAGCGTGTCCGCGAGCGCGGCCTCGGCGAGCGCCGCCGCCTCCTGCGGAGTGAACGGCGGGGTCAGCCGGGTCTTCACCCGGCCCGGGCGGGGCTCCTTGGCGATGACGAGCAGGGTCACGGGAGTCGTCCGCGTCACGAGGCCACCCCCGCGGGCGCCTTCGGCTCCTGCAGCACCCGGCTCATGTCCCGTACCGCCTGGAAGGTGCCGCGCCAGGTGCCGGTCACCTTGGAGGCGCCGGTGCGCGGCTCGTACGGGACGTCGTGCTCGGTGATCCGCCAGCCGGCGTCGGCGGCGCGCACCACCATCTGGAGGGGGTAGCCGCTGCGCCGGTCGGTCAGGTCCAGGGCCAGCAACTCCGCGCGCCGGGCCGCCCGCAGCGGGCCGAGGTCGCGCAGCCGCAGTCCGGTACGACGGCGCAGCAGCCGGGACAGGGCGAGGTTGCCCGCGCGGGCATGGACCGGCCAGGCACCGCGGGTCCGCGGACGGCGCCGGCCCAGCACCAGGTCGGCGGCGCCGGCCCGGATCTCGCGGACGAACGGCACCAGCTCCGCCGGATCCAGTGAGGCGTCGCAGTCGCAGAAGCAGACGATGTCGGCCGTGGCGGCGGTCAGACCGGCGTGGCAGGCGGCGCCGAAGCCACGCCGTTCCTCGTGCACGACCGTCGCGCCGAGCTCGCGGGCGATGCGGTCCGAGCCGTCCGTGGAACCGTTGTCCACGACGAGGGCGCGCCAGCCGGGCGGAACGCGGTCCAGCACCCACGGCAGCGCGGCGGCCTCGTCGAGACAGGGCAGGACGACGTCCACGGACGCCGGGCCCGGTCGGTCGGGAGGGGAGGGAGAGGTGGTCACGGCTCTCACCCTACGAACACAATACGGGCGTAACGGACATCGACTCCTTACGGAACACGGACGTCGGCGACCGGCCCGTCCGCTCGCGCGCGCGTGGTGCGAGGCTGGCCCCATGGAGCAGCGACCACCGCACGCCGAGGCCGGAGCCCGGGTCCTCGTCGTCGACGACGACCCCACCGTCGCCGAGATCGTCACGGGCTACCTCGACCGCGCCGGATACGTCGTCGACCGGGCCGGCGACGGCCCCGGCGCGCTCGCCCGGGCGGCGGCCCACTGGCCCGATCTCGTCGTCCTCGACCTCATGCTGCCCGGCATGGACGGCCTGGAGGTGTGCCGCCGGATGCGTGGTCAGGGGCCCGTGCCGGTCATCATGCTCACCGCGCGGGGCGACGAGGACGACCGCATCCTCGGCCTGGAGGTCGGCGCCGACGACTACGTCACCAAGCCGTTCAGCCCGCGCGAACTCGTCCTGCGCGTCGAGTCCGTGCTGCGCCGCGCCCGCCCCGCGCCCGCCGCCGCCTCCGGGCTGCTGCGGGCCGCCGGACTCACCGTCGACCCCGCCGCCCGCCGGGCCACCAAGCATGGCGCCGAACTCGCCCTCACCATCCGTGAGTTCGACCTGCTCGCCTTCCTTCTCCGTAACCCCCGGCGTGCCTTCGCCCGCGAGGAGCTGATGCGGGAGGTGTGGGGCTGGGACTTCGGTGACCTGTCCACCGTGACCGTCCATGTGCGGCGGCTGCGCGGCAAGGTCGAGGACGATCCGGCACGGCCCCGGCTCATCCAGACCGTGTGGGGCGTCGGCTACCGCTTCGACCCGGCCGCGGCCGGCTCCGGGGAGGAGTGATCCGTGCGGGACATGCTGCTCATCGCCCTGTTCGCCTTCCTCGGCGCCACCGCGGCCGGCCTGCTCGGCGCGTGCGTGCTGCTGCTGATCCGGCGGCGGTCGCTCACCGCGCATCTCGCGGTGGTCGCCGGCGTCGGGGTCCTGGCGATGCTCGCCGGCACACTGGCCGTCGCCCAGGCCATGTTCCTCTCGGCGCACGACCTGAGCGTGGTGACCACGGTCGTCGCCATGGCCGCCGTGGTCTCCATGGTCACCGCGCTGCTGCTGGGCCGCTGGGTCGTCGCCCGCAGCCGCGAACTGGCGCTCGCCGCCCGCTCCTTCGGCGACGGCGGTGACTTCTCCGCGCCGGACGGACCGGCCACCGCCGAACTCGCCGCGCTCAGCCGCGAACTGGAGGCCACCAGCGTCAGGCTCGCCGAGTCACGGGACCGTGAACGGGCCCTGGAGTCCTCCCGGCGGGAACTCGTCGCCTGGATCTCCCACGATCTGCGCACCCCGCTCGCCGGTCTGCGCGCGATGGCGGAGGCGCTGGAGGACGGGGTCGCCGCCGAACCCGACCGCTACCTGAAGCAGATCCGCACCGAGGTGGAACGCCTCAACGGCATGGTCGGCGACCTCTTCGAGCTCTCCCGCATCCACGCGGGCGCGCTGACCCTCTCGACCTCCCGCGTCTCCCTGTACGACCTCATCGGCGACGCCCTCGCCGGCGCGGACCCGCTCGCCCGTGAACACGGCGTACGGCTCGTCGGCGACCGGGTCGAACCGGTGCCGGTGGAGGTGGACGGGCGGGAGATGAGCCGGGTGCTGGGCAATCTGCTGATCAACGCGATCCGCAGGACCCCGGCCGACGGCACGGTCGCCGTCGCCGCGCGGCGCTCCTCCGAGGGCGTGGTGCTGTCCGTGACGGACGGCTGCGGCGGTATCCCCGAGGAGGACCTGCCCCGCGTCTTCGACACCGGCTGGCGCGGCACCCACGCGCGCACCCCGCCGGCCGGCGCGGGCCTCGGCCTCGCCATCGTCCGCGGCATCGTCGAGGCCCACCGCGGCAGCACCACGGTCCGCAACGTCACCGGCGGCTGCCGCTTCGAGGTGACCCTCCCGGCGACGCAGGCCTGACCCCGCGGCTCCCCGCCGACTCCGCAGACCCACCGCGCGCGGCCACCCCGAAGCCCCGGCCGGACGGCGCACCGCGCAAGGCGCCACAAGGTCCGGCCGCCCCGCCGCCCAGCGCCTTGGTCGTCCCGCCGTCCGGCGAGCCCGCTGCTTCGCCGGCTTCGGGCGCCGGAGTGCGCCCACAGGGGTGTCGAGGAGTGGACTGCGGGCGTGGGGGCGCGGGCAGGTGACCGGGGCGGTGCCGCCGAGGGCGGTGCGGCGGATGTCCGCCGGTTGCGCCGCCCGGGGTTCCACGCGGCGGCCGCCCCGTGGTCCCGCGGCCTTGCCGTCGGGCAGCCCGGCAGCCCGGCAGCCCGGGTGCCTGGTCGGCCCGGCTGTCCCGCCGTCCGTCGAGCCCGCCGCTCCGCGGGTTCCGGGTGCCGGAGTGCCCCCACAACGTGTCGAGGAGCAGCCTGCGGGTGGTGGGGGCGCAGCACGTTGAGCGGGGCGGTGCCACCGAGGGTGGTGCGGCGGATGTCCGCCGGTTGCGCCGCCCGGAGTTCCACGCGGCTCGGCAGTCGGCGGTCCCCGGTGGGGTAGGTCGGTGGCCGGCCTTTCGGCGGGTGGCTCAGTCGACCCGCAGGTCCGCCGTCGCGAACTCCCGCATGCCCTCCTCGAAGCCGGTCTCCGGCTTCCACCCCAGCTCGGCCCGCAGACGGGCGGAGTCGGCCGTGATGTGGCGGACGTCGCCCAGGCGGTACTCGCCGGTGACGACCGGGTCCGGGCCGCCGTACGCCGCGGCCAGGGCGCGTGCCATCTCGCCGACCGTGTGGGGCGTACCGCTGCCCGTGTTGTACGCGGTGAACGCCCCGGCGGCGGGCTCCGCCTCCAGTGCGGCGACGTTCGCCGCGGCCACGTCCCGGACATGGACGAAGTCCCGGCGCTGGCCGCCGTCCTCGAAGACGCGCGGGGCCTCACCGCGGGCCAGCGCGGAGCGGAAGAAGGAGGCGACGCCCGCGTACGGGGTGTCGCGGGGCATGCCGGGGCCGTAGACGTTGTGGTAGCGCAGCGACACCGCCGAGCCACCCGTCGACCGGGCCCAGGCGGCGGCCAGATGTTCCTGGGCCAGCTTGGTCGTGGCGTACACATTGCGCGGATCGGCCGGGGCGTCCTCGCCGACCAGGCCGGGTTCGAGGTCCGCTCCGCACACCGGGCACACGGGCTCGAACCGCCCGGCCGCCAGGTCGGTGACCGCCCGCGGTCCCGGCTGCACGGCCCCGTGCCGGGCGCAGACGTAGCGGCCCTCGCCGTACACCACCATCGAACCGGCCAGCACCAGCCGGGCCACCCCTGCCCGCGCCATCGCGGCGAGCAGCACCGCCGTGCCCAGGTCGTTGCGGGAGACGTACTCCGGCGCGTCGGCGAAGGACGTGCCGAGGCCGACCATCGCCGCCTGATGGCAGACCGCGTCCACGCCGGACAGCGCCTCGCGCACCGCGCCGGGAGCGCGGACGTCCGCCGTCGGATCGGTACGGACGTCGAAGACCACGGGCTCGTGCCCGCGCGCCCGAAGCGCCTCGACGACCTGGGACCCGATGAACCCGGCACCGCCGGTGACCAGTACACGCATGCCCCCACGCTAGGCCCGTACCCCGCCCGGCAGCGGGACCGCGCCCGGTCCCGTCACCGGTCCGTAAGACCCGCCCCGCCCAGCGGCAGCCGTACCGTGAACACGGTCGCCCCCGGTGCGCCGCTGAGCTCGATCCGGCCGCCGTGCGCCCGTATCAGCGAGCGGGCGACCGCGAGGCCCAGCCCGCTGCCGCCCCGGTCGCGGCTGCGGGCCTTGTCGACCCGGTAGAAGCGGTCGAAGACCCGCTCCCGGTCCTCCGCCGGGACGCCGGGGCCCGCGTCGGTCACCCGCACCAGGACGGATTCCGGGTCACCGGCTGCGGACACCGCCACGGACACCGCCACCGACACCGGGGTGCCGGCCGGGGTGTGCACGGCGGCGTTGGTGAGCAGGTTGTCCAGGACCTGCCGGATGCGCTGCGGGTCGAGGCGCAGGACCAGCGGGCCGGTATCGGCCGTCACCGTCAGCGGATGACCCGGATGGCCCGCCCGGAACGCGTCGGCCGCCTGCTGGACCAGCTCCACCAGATCGGTCTCCGCCGGACGCAGCGGCGGCGTCTCGACCTCCGCCGCGTCCAGCCGGGCGAGCAGCAGCAGATCGTCGAGCAGCACCCCCATCCGGGCGGCCTCGGCCCGCAGCCGGGCCAGATGACGTTCGCGTTCGGCGGGCTCGTTGGCGGCGGCGTACTGGAACAGGTCCGCGTAGCCGCGTACCGACATCAGCGGGGTGCGCAGTTCGTGCGAGGCGTCCGCGACGAAGCGGCGCAACCGCAGCTCCGCCTCCGCGCGGACCGCGAGGGAGTCGTCGATGTGCTCCAGCATCGTGTTGAAGGCGGTGCGCAGCTCCGCCACCTCGAGCCCTCCGTCCCGCCCGTCCGCGCGCAGTGGCAGCCGCGCCGCCGACTCGCTCAGATCGTGCGAGGCGATGCCGTGCGCGGTGTGCGCCATGTCGCTCAGCGGTTTCAGCCCGCGCCGCAGCATCCGCCGGCCGGACACCACCAGCGCCGACAGCGCGAGCGCGAACACCACGACCTGCACCGTGACCAGCTGCTCCACGGTCTCTTCGACGTCCTTCACCGGAGCGGCGCTCACCAGCACCACCCCCGGTTCCACCTCGCAGCCGCGCAGCCGGTAGGTGCCCTCCCCGTCGATCCGCGCGGTGCGCGTCAGCTCGGTGCCGGAGCGTGCCATCGCCCGCGCGAGCTCGGCCATCGCCCGGGTGTCGTCGGGCACGTCGGAGGGCCTGCGCAGGGTGACCGCGTCGCCGGAGGCGGAGACGTCGTACACCGCCGTGTACCAGCCGTAGTACGGCTTCCGCCGGACCGTGCCGTGCGCCGCCGCGTCCTTGGCCTGCACGGTCTGGATCAGCTTCAGCTGGTCGCTCAGCTGCCGTTCCAGATAGTCGTGCATGTACATGGTGAGAGCGGTGCCGACGACCGTGAACACGGCGAGCGACAGCACCCCGAGCCCCAGCGTCAGCCGGGTGCCCAGCCGCATCCCGCGGTACGTCTCCCGCAGCGGCCGGAGAGACGCGGTCACTCGGGCGCCTGCCGGATCACGTACCCGAAACCCCGCACCGTCTGGATCAGCGGCTCACCCGTGTCGTCCAGCTTGCGCCGCAGCCGGCTGACCACCAGCTCCACCACGTTGGAGCGGCCGCCGAAGCCGTACTCCCAGACGTGGTCCAGGATCTGCGCCTTCGTCAGCACGGTCGGCGAGCGGCGCATCAGATAGCGCAGCACCTCGTACTCGGTCGGCGTCAGCGACAGCAGCCGTTCCCCGCGCCGCACTTCACGGGTGTCCTCGTCCATCGTCAGATCCGCCACCCGCAGCACCGCCCGCTGGAACCCCGGGCCCGCGCTGCGCCGCAGCACCGTCCGCAGCCGCGCCATCAGCTCCTCCACGGCGAACGGCTTGACCAGGTAGTCGTCCCCGCCCCGGGTCAGCCCGGCCACCCGGTCGGCGACCCCGTCCCGCGCGGTGAGGAACACCACCGGCACCATCGTCCCGGAGCGCCGCAGCCGGTCCAGGACGCCGAAACCGTCGACGTCCGGCAGCATCAGATCCAGCACCACGATGTCCGGGCGGAAGTCGGCGGCGCGGCGCAGCGCCTCCTCACCGGAGTGGGCGGTGACCGCCTCCCAGCCCTCGTACCGGGCGACCGTCGCCACCAGGTCGGCTATCGGCGGGTCGTCGTCCACGACGAGGAGTCGTACTTTTTCCACCTGCCCATACTGCGGCACCCGGCTTCCCGTGCCACCGGCCGGTGCGCGTCCACGTCCCGATCGACAAGGACCTGAAAGCCGACCGACAGCGGATCGACAGCTCCGGCCGGTACGGCACGGACCGGCCGGCCCTCCGGCGCCGGAATCCGCGTGCGGCGCGCAGCGGGGTTTTCCCCCGGCGGAATCGGGGCAGATGGCGGCGTAGCCCGCCCCGGCCGGGGCACGGGTTCCGGGGTTCTGTCAGTGGTGCCGTTTACCATCAACGGCGGCAGTGCGCGCGGCTCCGCTCAGTAACATCCGCCACCCGAAGGGCATTCGGCGCCTTGATACGGATCGATGCAGTCACGAAGCGGTACCCGGACGGCACGGTGGCGGTCGACCGGTTGTCGCTGGACATTCCCGACCGCTCGATCACCGTCCTCGTCGGACCCTCCGGCTGCGGCAAGACGACCACCCTCCGCATGATCAACCGGATGGTCGAACCGACCGCGGGATCGATCCTCATCGACGGCGAGGACACCCGGCGGCAACCCGTCACCACCCTGCGCCGGTCCATGGGATACGTCATCCAGAACGCCGGCCTCTTCCAGCACCGCACGATCGTCGACAACATCGCCACCGTCCCCCGCATGCTCGGCTGGGGCAGGCAGCGGGCCCGGGAGCGGGCGGCGGAGCTGATGGAGCGGGTGGGGCTGGACAGCACGCTGGCCAAGCGGTACCCGTACCAGCTCTCCGGCGGCCAGCAGCAGCGGGTCGGCGTGGCGCGGGCGCTCGCCGCGGACCCGCCGGTGCTGCTGATGGACGAGCCGTTCTCGGCCGTGGACCCCGTGGTGCGCAAAGGGCTGCAGGACGAACTCCTGCGGATCCAGGACGAGCTGGGCAAGACCATCGTCTTCGTCACCCACGACATCGACGAGGCGGTCAGACTCGGCACCATGGTCGCCGTACTGCGCGAGGGCGGCCGGCTCGCCCAGTACGCGCCGCCCGCCGAACTGCTGTCCGCCCCCGCGGACGGCTTCGTGGAGGACTTCCTCGGCGCCGACCGCGGCATCCGCCGGCTGTCCTTCTTCCCGTCCGCCGCACTGGAGTTGACCACCGACGCCGTGATCCCGGCCGACGCGGGGGCAGAGCGGATCGCCGCGGCCGGGGCGGCGCCCCACCTTCTCGTCACCGATGCCGACGGCCGCCCGCTCGGCTGGGCCGGCCGCGACGAGCTGGCCGCCGGGGACATCGGGACCGACCGACTGCTGCCGTACGGAAGGCCGTTCGTGCCCGGTGCCGACTCGCTGCGGGCGGCTCTCGACAGCGCCGTGCTCTCGCCCACCGGGTGGGCGGTCGCCGTGGACGACGACGGCCGGGTGACCGGTGTGGTCTCCCAGCAGACCATCGGCGAGGCCATCCGCGCCGCCCACACCGAGGGCCGGACGGACCTGGACACGGACACGGACACGGACACGGACAAGGACAAGGACAAGGCCGGGGTAGCCCCGTGACCGGCTTCTTCGACATCCCCAGCGACCTCCAGCACAGCTGGCTCGGTCTGATCGGGCTGCACCTGCGGGAGGCCCTGCTGCCGGTGGCCGCCGGACTGGTCCTCGCGCTGCCGCTCGCGCTGCTGTGCGGCCGCCTCCGCTGGCTGTACCCGCCCGTGCTCGGGGTGACGACCGTGGTGTACGCCATCCCCTCGCTGGCCTTCTTCGTCGTCCTCATCGACTACACCGGCCAGACCGAACTCACCGTGATGATCCCGCTGGCCCTCTACAGCCTCGTGGTACTGGTCCCGGCGATCGTCGACGGCGTGCGCTCGGTGCCCGACGAGACCCTCGCCGCCGCCACCGCCATGGGCTTCGGTCCCGTACGGCGTTACATCCAGGTGCAGTTGCCGATCGCCGCGCCCGCCGTCATCGCCGGCCTCCGGGTCGCCACCGCCTCCAGCATCTCCCTGGTCAGTGTCGGCGCGCTGATCGGCAACCAGGGCGCCCTCGGCAACCTGCTCGCGGCCGCGCAGAAGTACGACCGGCCCGAGCTCGCGGTGAACGCCGTGCTCACGATGGCCGTCCTGGCGACCCTGTGCGACGCTCTGCTGGTCCTGCTGCGGGTGCTGCTGACCCCGTGGATGCCGCGCGGCGGCACCCGTCCGCAGCCCGCCGCGCGGCGGGGCGCGCCCACCCCGGAGGGCGCGGTCCGGTGAACGTCCTGAACTTCGTCCACGCCTTCTTCAGCGACGGCGCCCAGTGGCAGGGCTACGACGGCATCCCGCAGCGCTTCTGGGAGCACGTGCAGTACTCGCTGCTGGCCCTCGCGATCGCCGCCGGGATCGGCCTGCCCGTCGGCCTGCTGACCGGGCACACCGGGCGCGGCGGGAACGCCATCGCCTTCATCGCCAACGCCGCCCGGGCCCTGCCCAGTTTCGGTCTGCTCGTGCTGGCCGTCCTGCTGATCGGATTCGGTCTGCTGCCCGTCATGATCCCGCTGGTCGTGCTGGCCGTCCCACCGATCCTGGTGACCACCTACGAAGCGGTCCGCTCCCTCGACCCCGCCCCGGTGGACGCGGCCCGGGGCATGGGCATGCACGAGTCGCGGATCCTCCTCCGGGTCGAAGTGCCGGTGGCGCTCCCGCTGATGCTCAGCGGACTGCGGTCGGCCGCCATCCAGATCGTGTCGACGGCCACCATCGCCGCCTACGTCAGTCTCGGCGGTCTCGGCCGGTACATCATCGACGGGCTGTACCAGCGCGACTACGAGAAGGTGGTCGGCGGCGCCACCCTCGTGGCGGTCCTGGCGCTCGTCACCCTCGCGCTGTTCTGGGCCGCCGGACGGCTGGTGGTCTCGCCCGGCGTGCGCAGGCGCTGACGCCCCGGACCCGGGCCGGCGGGGGCACCGGACCGGTCCCGGCCGACGCTCCGGATGCCTCCAACTGACGCTCCGGACCCATGTATGTGACAAACCGTGACCACCATGTTCTTGACTGACCACAAAACGGCTGGATTGGATCGGCGAATGACTTCTACCGCGAAAAGCAGCAGGTCCAGGACGAGGCACACCGGCGCGGCGGTGGCCGCGCTCATCGCCGCGGCGGCCCTGCTCGCGGGCTGTTCCTCCGGCGGCACCTCCGACAACCCCCTGGACGGGGAGAAGGCCGAGACGGGCACCGTCGTCGTCGGCTCGAACAATTTCGCCGAGAGCACGCTGCTCGCCGACATCTACGGCGAGGCGCTCCGCGCCAAGGGCCTCAAGGTCGGCTACAAGCACAACATCGGCAGCCGCGAGACGACGTACGGCCTGATGAAGAACGGCTCCATCACGGTTCTGCCCGAGTACAACGGCGCACTTCTCTCCTACCTCGACCCCGAGGCCCGGCAGGAGTCGACGGACGCGGTGAACGAGGCCGTCAGGGCGAAGCTCGACAAGAAGCTGGCGCTGCTGGAGTCGTCACCGGCCGAGGACAAGGACTCGGTGAGTGTCAACGCCCGGACCGCCAAGGAGCACGGTCTCACCGCCGAGTCGACCCTCGCCGACCTGAAGGACATAGCACCGGACCTGGTGATCGGCGGCTCACCCGAATTCCAGACCAGGCAGCAGGGGCTCAAGGGCCTGGAAGCCGTCTACGGGCTGAAGTTCAAGTCGTTCAAGGCCCTCGACGCGGGCGGCCCGCTCACCCAGGCGGCGCTCACCCAGAACGAGGTCCAGGCCGCGGACATCTTCACCACGGACCCGACCATCGTGAAGGAGAAGTTCGTCGTCCTGAAGGACCCGGAGAACCTCTTCGGATTCGCCAACGTGACCCCGCTGGTCCACAAGGACGCGCTCCCCCGGAAGGGCGTCGACGCGCTCAACGCCGTATCGGCGGCACTGGACACCGAGACCCTCCTCGACCTCGACGCCCAGGTGCAACTGGAGAAGAAGGACCCGCTGGACGTGGCCAAGGCCTGGCTGAAGTCGGCCGGACTGGACTAGCGAGCTCGTGCCCCGGGGCGCGGCGGACTGAACCGGCCGCACCCCACGGCCGGTTCAGTCCGCCGTGGCCGCCTGCGCGATCAGCCGGTCGATCAGCGCGATCAGCACATCCCGGCTGGACTCCCGCTCCCGCGCGTCGCACAGCAGCACCGGCACGCCCTCCGGCAGCGTCAGCGCCTCCCGGATGTCCTCCACCGGGTACGGATGCACACCGTGGAAGCCGTTGACGCCGATCACGAAGGGGATGCCCCGGCGCTCGAAGAAGTCGATCGCGGCGAAACTGGACCTGGGCCGGCGCACATCCACCAGGACCACCGCGCCCAGCGCGCCGAGGGCCAGGTCGTTCCACATGAACCAGAACCGCTGCTGCCCCGGCGTGCCGAAGAGATACAGCACGAGATCGTCCGAGACGGTGATCCGGCCGAAGTCCAGGGCGACCGTGGTGGCACGTTTCTCCTCGACGCCCTCCAGGTCGTCGACGTCGAGTCCCGCCAGGGTCAGCGGCTCCTCGGTGCGCAGCGGGGCGATCTCGCTGACCGAGCCGACCATGGTGGTCTTGCCCACGCCGAAGCCACCGGCGATCAGGATCTTGACCGCGTCGGGTGCCGCACGGCCGGTGGACGTCTGAGCGGTGGTGTCAGAGCCGGTCAAGGCCCTCCCTCACTTTCTGCAGCAGGTCCGGATCCGGGGTGGTGACGGGGCGTGGCGGGCGGACGGTGATCCGGCCCGCCTCCAGCAGATCGCAGAGCAGGATGACGACCACGCTCACCGGGAGGTCCAGACGCGCGGCGAGCTCGGCGACCGCGACCGGCCGGCCGCACAGCCGCAGGATCCGCAGGTGCTCGGGCTGCGGGCGGGCCGCGCCCTCGGGCTGCGGATCCACCGCCGTCACCGTGGTGATGAGCTCGAAGTCGGCGCGGCTGGGCCGGGTCCGGCCGCCGGTCAGGGTGAACGGCCTGACCAGCCGGCCGGCCGAGTCGCTTCCGCCCACCTCACACGCCGGGGTCGACGACGGGCCCGGAGGCCTCCCGTGGCGCCGCGCTGAGGTGCTCGCCGATCTTCCTCACCAGCATGTTCATCTGGTACGCCACCACGCCGACGTCCGCGTTCGGCCCGGTCAGCACCACCAGGTGGGCACCGGGACCGGCCGAGGTGAGGATCAGATAGCTGTGCGCCATCTCGATCAGCGCCTGGCGCACCGGACCGCCACGGAAGTCCATGCTGACGCCCTTGCTGAGGCTCATCAGACCCGACGCGGTCGCCGCGAGACGCTCCGCGTCGTCCCGCAGGAATCCGGTGGACTTGCTGACCACCAGCCCGTCCTCGGAGAGCACCACGGCCTGGTTCACGTCGGCGACCCGTTCCACGAGTCCGGTCAGCAGCTGGTCCAGCTGGGTATGGGTGGCGGGGGTGGGGCGTGTCATGACGGTGTTCCTTCGTGAGCGGTCGGCGGTCGGCGGTCGGCGGGCGGAGTCGTGGACTCGGCGGTGGTGGCGGGCACATGCGCCGGTACGGCCTCGTCGGCGTCGCCGGTTCCGTCGTCCCGTGCCTGGCTGGTGCCGCGCTGGAAGCCCGCGAGGGAGGAGGCGGCACGTTCCGCGGTGAAGTCGTCGCAGGGCTCCTGCACGGCGTCCGGGTCGGGCTCCTCGCGCAGTTCGGCGGCCAGGCTGGTCTGCGGCACCCGGCGGGGGAGCGGGGTGAGACCACCCGGGCGGGAGGCGGGCACCGGGGCGGCCGGCGCGGGGGCGGTCCGTACGGCGCCGGCCGACCGGGACGTCGCGGCCGGCGGGCCCGCGTCCGCTCGCGGGCCCACGGCGGCCTCCTCGCGCCCACCGGCCGCGGTGTCCGGCACGGCTTCGGTGTCCGGCGCGTCCCGGCCGCCGTCGCCGCCCGGCTCGTCCCGCACCACGATCTCGTGCGGGATCAGCACGATCGCCGTCGTCCCGCCGTACGGCGACGGGCGCAGGGTGACGGCGATGCCGTGCCGGTGCGCCAGCTGCGAGATCACGAACATGCCGAGCCGGAGGTCGTCGGCGAGCGCCACCACGTCGAACTGCGGGGGCTTCGCCAACTGGGCGTTCAGAGAGTCGTAGTCCTCCTCCGGCATACCGAGGCCCCGGTCCTCGATCTCCACGGCGAGGCCCTTGGCGACCATCGCCGCCCGCACCCCGACGGGGCTGGGCGCCGGCGAGTACACCGTCGCGTTGTCGATCAGCTCGGCCAGCAGGTGGATCACGTCGGCCACTGCGGGCGGGGTCAGCGACACCTCCTCCTCGGCGAGCACCTCCACCCGCTGGTACTCGGCAACCTCCCCGACCGCGCTGCGTACGATGTCGATCAGGGCGACCGGCTCACTCCAGGACCGGCCGGGACGCTCACCGCTGACGATGACCAGGTTCTCCTCGTAGCGGCGCAACTGGCTCGCTGTGGAGTCCAGTTCGTACAGCCCTTTGAGGACCTCGGGATCGGTGTGCCGGCGTTCCAGCGCGTCGAGCTTGCTGAGCTGGAGGTTGACCAGGTTCTGGCTCTGCCGGGCGATGCCGAGGATGATCTTCTGGAATCCGCGCCGGGTGTCGGCGAGTTCGACCGCGGTGTGCACGGCGGTGCGCTGCGCGGTGTTGAACGCGCTCGCGACCTGCCCCAGTTCGTCGTGCCCGTAGTCCAGCGGGGGAGCGGCCGCCTCGGCGTCGACCTTCTCGCCGCGCTCCAGCCGGGCCACCACGTCGGGCAGCCGCTCCTCGGCGAGACTCAGCGTGGCCATCCGCAGACCGCGCAGCCTCCGGGACAGCGAACGGGTGATGCGCCAGGACAGACCGACGCACAGCAGCAGCGCGAGCAGCCCGGCGGCGCTCAGGGAGGCGGCCGTCACCAGCAGGCCGCGTGCCTCGTCGGCGCTGCGGGTGAGCAGGGCGTCGGTCTGCTGCCGGATCATCGAGGCGTACTGCGGGCCGACCTTGTCCATGGCCGTGTCCCACCGCTCCCGCAGGTCCGGCAGTTCGACGCTGCGGTCCTTGCCCTCCGCCGCGGTGGCGAGCACCTGGTCCTCGACCGCCTCCAGGGCGTGCCACTCGGGGCTCTGCAGGATCTCCTCGGTCCGGATCTTGGTCTCGCCGGTCAGGGACGGCACGATCTGGTCCTGGATCAGCCAGCGGCGGGTGTGGACCAGCTTGGCGAACTCGCTCCAGCCCTCCGCGTCGAGGCGTCCGTCGGGCCAGGCGAGGGTGAGGTGCGCGTCCTCCTGGGAGATCAGCTCGGCCGCGTGCTCCAGCGCGATGAGCGGCTGGGCCTGCGAGGTCAGGTCTCCGTCGTCGACCTGGGAGAGTTCCCGGAAGGCGTGGATCTGGTCGTCGACGATCGACGTGTACTGGGCCAGCGCCTGCTCGGCGGTGATGTCGCCGGGGTCGTCCACCTGGTCCCGGTAGTACTCGAGGCTGCCCACCGAGCCGAGGACCGAGTACAGCCGGTCCGAGACACGCGCCGGCGCCTCGGCGATCGCGTCGGTCTGCCCGGCCAGCTTCGCGACCGCCGCGTCCGTCCTCTCGCGCTGTGCGTCGAGGTCGGTCCGCGAGCGGTCCGGGCCGGCCAGCCACGCGGCGGTCAGCCTGCGCTCCTGCTGCAGCGCGAGCGCGGCGTGTGTGCCCATCGCGCCGGTGGACCGGCTGAGTTCGGTCTGGGCGCGCAGCTCGAGACCTTCCGAGAACATCTGGATGGTCGTCAGACCCCAGATGCCCGCGAGGGTGGCTCCGGGCACCAGTGCGAGGAGGAACAGCGAGAGGCGAATGGAGCCGAAACGGCGCCGGGCACCTGTCCGTGGAGACATCGTGGTCCTAGAGCGGTCGGGTGACGGGGGAAGTGCGCACGATCCGGCCCGTCAGCGGGTTCCGCCGGCGGCGAACCCGGCGACCGCGTCGGCGTTGGCCTTGGTGACGAACGCCGGTCCGGTCAGCACCGGCGCGACCCCGCCGCCGCTGATGTTGCCGTTGGTCCGGTACAACCAGAGGGCGTCGACGGCGAGATAGCCCTGCAGATAGGGCTGCTGGTCGACGGCGAACTGCACGTTGCCGCCGCGCACGGCGTCCACCAGTTCTTCGTTGAGGTCGAAGGTGGCGACATCGGCGTCACTGCCCGCCTCGGCGGCGGCCTCGATCGCGGTGAGCGCGAAGTCCGCCCTGAGGGTGACGACTTGGTCGATGGTCGGGTCCTGCCGCAGCCGGGCGGTGATGATGCCGGAGACGGCGCGCTCGTCGGTGCCGTCCACGTAGAGGTTCTCGATGGTCCCGTCGAAGGTCGTCTTCACTCCGGCGCAGCGGGCCTCCAGCCCGACGTTGCCCTGCTCGTGGACGACACACAGGGCGTTCTCGGCCTTCAGGCCGTTCAGCTTCTCGCCGACGGCCCGGCCCGCGACGCTCTCGTCCTGACCGAAGAACTCCAGCAGCCCCGCCGGCTTCCAGGCGTCGATACCCGAGTTGAGCCCGACGACGGGGACGTCCGCCGCCCGTGCCTCGTTCACCGGGGCCTCCATGGCCTGCGGCTTGGCCAGCGTCAGGGCGATGCCGTCGGCTCCGTCGCGGACCGCCTCACGGACCAGTTCGGCCTGCCCCGCGGGGTCCGGGTCGCTCACATACGTCAGCTTGACGCCGTCCTTGGCCGCCGCCGCCTCGGCGCCCTTCCTGACCCGGTCCCAGAAGGCGTCGCCCTCGCTGCCGTGGGTGACCAGGGTGACCTTCATCCCTCCGGCGCCGGGCCCGCTCGCGTCGTCCGGTTCCGAGGAGTCGTCGGCCGCGCCGAAGGCGGAGCAGCCGGTCACCAACAGGCCGACTGTGGCTGCCAGGGCCGCCAGGCGATGTCTCGGGAAGCGGCGGGACGGGAGAGACGTGTTCATGAGGAGAGCGGACCTCGCAGTGCGGCCGAGCAAGAGCAGGGGAGAGCGCGGGCGGCCGTGGCGGGGAGCGTGGGCCGACCGGGTGACTCTCACTGGCCCGGAGCCAACCCTGTGCGACCACCGGTAGTCAAGTGAAAGGCCACGTGAAGTGAGCTGATGCTGCCGCATTGTGATGAACCGTGAAGACGTCGGCGCCGTGCCGGGGTTTGCGGACCGAATGGCCGGTATGGGCCGGGAGCCCGACCACGGACGTGCGCGGGGGGGCTCAGCGCCGGCGCAGCCGCAGGGCGAGGGCGGCCGCCCCCGTGAGCACCAGGACGGCGAGGGCGCCGCCCGCGAGCAGCGGGGCGGAGGGACCGGAGGGAGCGGCGGAGGTTCGGGCGGCCGGAGTGCTCGCGGGCTCGGAGGCGCGGGGCGCCGGGGTGCTCCCGGCGAGGGCGCCCGAGAGCCGGGGGCGCGAGGCCGGGGACGCCGAGGTCTTCCCGGTGTCCGTCTTCCCGGCTTCCCGCTCACCGGTGTCCGTCGTCCCCGCGTCCGGCTTCCCACCCGCCGCGTTCCCGCCGTCCGGCTGCCCCGCCGCCGGTGTCTCCGCCTCCGGGAACACCACGTCCGAACAGGAGTAGTAGGTGTCCGGGGTGCTGCTGTTCTGCCAGACCGTGTACAGCACATGACGCCCCGACCGGTCCGCGGGCAGGGTCACCCGGAAGCGGTAGGCGCCGTCCGTCAGGGCCGGGTCCGTCACCTCGGCGAACGGCTTCTCCGGGAGGTCGGACCAGGTGAGCGGCTTCGCCGGGTCGTAGCCGGGCTTCGTCAGATACACCCGGAACGCGCCGGCGTGCGGGATCGTCGAGACATACGTCATCGGCAGCGCCGCGCCGCGTCCCACCCGGGTCGCCGGCCAGTCGGCGCGGGCGAGGTCGAGGCCGCGGTAGGCGGGCAGCCCTCCGCTGCACAGCTGCCCGTCCGGGATCCGCTGCCGGTCCCGGCCGGCGACGCCCGCCACCCGCAGGTTGTCCCACGCCGTGAACGGAGCGCCGTTCGCGGCGACGGCGGCCCGGCACGCCGTCGACCCGGCGCGTTCGCCGCCCTCGGGTGAGCAGGCCACCACCCGGCTCACCGGATCCGTCGGCGCCCCGTGCGCCCTGGCGGGCCCAGCCGTCCACAGCGGCAGCAGCAGCGGGGTCACGAGAGCCGCCGTGAGCGCGGTGCGGTGTGCGGTCGTCCGGGACATCCGGAACGCCTCCTTCGGCAGGGCGGGCACGCGTGGAATCCTCGATGCGGTACGGATGAACCGCGCGGCGCGTTCACCCGGCGCGCCGATGCGGGGCACAGCGTCCCTTTCCTGGTCGACTTCCTGGTCAACCGGCGGGCGCCGAGGGTGGGTTCCGGGCCTGATCGAGGGTTTCCCCCGTATCCCGCCGGCCCGCGCGCTGCCTATCGTTCGAGCGGGGCCGGACCAGCTCCCGGCCACCCCCGCGGCGGACGTACGCCTCCGCCGAGAGGGCCGACGGCACCGGAGGCCGTGGGCGCGGGGTGCGGCATCGGGGCCCGGGCCGCGTGACGGCCGGCCCGCGGGGGGTGCCCTCACGAGCAGGCGGGGCGCCCCCGGGGGGGGGGGGGCCCGGGGGGCCCCCCGCGTGTTGTGGGCCCGCCCCCGGCCCCCAAGTATAAACGGCCCGCTTGTTTTTTTTTCGCCCCCCGCCCGCGGTTTACGGGGA
>NZ_JBITRU010000038.1:0-30452 GCF_044540255.1 Streptomyces sp. NPDC086080 | reverse complement strand
GGGGGGGGGGCGGGGGGCCCGGGGGGGGGGGGGGGCGGCGGGGGGGGGGGGCCCCCCCGGGCGGGGGGGCCCGCGGGGGGGGGGGGGGCCCCGGGCCGCCCCGCCGTCTTCTTGTGCCCCGGCACCTGCCACACTTGAATACCGGGCATGCTGTTTTGTTTCGCGACCCGCGCCCGCTTTGTCCGGTCTGTGCAACTCCGGTCGTGTACACGCGGGATGGACGTGTCCGCAGGGTGAGCTATCGTGTACCCGGCGTTAAAACAAACGGCATGACCCGTTCCTTTCCGGCTCAGGAGTTCAGGCGATGGCGAGGCAGGTACGCGCCGAGCAGACCCGTGCGACGATCATCACGGCCGCCGCCGACCTGTTCGACCGACAGGGCTACGAATCGACCAGTCTCAGCGACATCGTCGAGCACGCCCGGGTCACCAAGGGGGCCCTCTACTTCCACTTCGCCGCGAAGGAGGACCTCGCCCACGCCATTCTGGAACTCCAGTCCGTGACCTGCCGCCGGCTGGCCAGGGACACCGAGGTCCGGGGCCACACCTCCCTGGAGGCGCTGATGCGCCTCACCTTCTGCATAGCCAGGATGTCCGCCGAGGACCCCGTGCTGCGCGCCGGACTGCGGCTCGCCACCGGCGGCACCCGCCCCCGCCCGCCGCTCAGTCACCCCTTCACCGAGTGGCTGGACATCGTCACGGTCCGGCTCCTCGGCGCCGTCAAGGAGGCCGACGTCCATCCCGACGTCGACATCGAGGTCGTGGCGCACTCCCTCGTCTGCTTCTTCGTCGGCACCCGCGTCGTCGGCCGCTCCCGGGAGTCCGTCGCCCGCCAGCCCCGGCGCACGGCCGAGATGTGGCAGATCCTCATCCGCGGCCTGGTCCCCGTGACCCGGCGCGCGCGATACCTCAGCCTGGCCGCACGGCTGGAGCGGGAGATCGCACCGGTGTGACATGCGGCGGGCGACGACGGGCGCGCGTTACCGTGAACCGCATGTCCGCCACCCCCACCGCGCCCGTGATCGTCCCCGACGAGCCCGGTACGTTCCCGCACGGCGTGCTGGCCGAGCGGCACCCCGCGATCATCCGCCAGGTGCGCGCGGCCTTGCCGTACGAACCCGCGCGCCGGCGGGCACTCGACGCCCTGCTCGCCAACTGCACCGAGGGCACCGTCGAACCTCTGCCCGCCGGCGCGCACGACCGGGAGCGCTGGCGGGCGTGGGGGATGGACACCTACGCCGGCCGCTCCTGGTACGACGTGCCCTGGCTGTGGTCCGAGAGCTGGTTCTACCGCCGACTGCTGGACGCGGTGGGCTACTTCGGCCCCGGACCCTGGCAGGGCATCGATCCGTTCCGGCCCTCCAAACTCGCCGAACTCGGCTCTCCCGCCACGGACGGGGAACTGGCCGCGCTCGACGACCTCACCGGCCGGCCGGAGGACGAGCGGGCGGCCGCCCTCCTGCACGGCTCCCTGTGGGGCAACCGGGCCGACCTCGGCTTCCGGCTGTCCGCCGAGGGGGCCGAGGAGAACGCCGCCGTCCCCGCCCTGGTGTCCGACGACAGCGAGCCGCTGTGGACCCTGCTCGACGCCTCGGCCGGGGGCACCCTGTGCCTGGTCGCCGACAACGCGGGCCGCGAACTCGTCCCGGATCTGCTGCTGATCGCCCATCTGCTCGGACACGGCCGCATCGGGCGCGCGGTGCTGCACGTCAAGCCGTACCCGTACTACGTCTCCGACGCCACCACGGCCGACGTCCTCGACGCGGTGCGCCGGCTCACCGACGCCGAGGGGGCGGCGGCCGCGTACGGACGCGACCTGTGGGCCGCCCTCTCCGACGGCAGGCTCACCCTCCGCGCGCACCCCTTCTCCTGCTCACCCCTGCCCTACGAGGAGATGCCGGAGGATCTGCGCGCCGACTTCGCCGCAGCCGCGGTCACCGTCGTCAAGGGCGACCTCAACTACCGCCGTCTCGTCGGAGACCGGTACTGGCCCCCGACCACACCCTTCGCCGACGTGACGCGGTACTTCCCGGGACCGGTCGCCGCCCTGCGGACCCTCAAGTCCGATGTGATCACCGGACTGACGGCCGGGACCGAGGCGGCGCTGACGGCCGCGGAGGGGCAGCGCTGGCGTACCGGCGGCACCCACGCGCTCATCCAGGTACGGACCTGAGCGTCACGACTCCCGTACGGGCGAGGGTTCACGCGATGGTGTGATCGCGCCCCGGCCGGGGGATGCCGCGACCGGACCACGGGTAGTCCCCGGCCATGACGCAGCCGTTCGAACTCCCGCACTTCTACCTCCCGCACCCCGCGCGGCTCAACCCGCATCTCGACGAGGCGCGCGCCCATTCGACCGTGTGGGCACGCGAGATGGGCATGCTGGAGGGAAGCGGGGTCTGGGAGCGGACCGATCTGGACGCGCACGACTACGGCCTGCTCTGCGCCTACACCCACCCCGACTGCGACGGGCCCGCCCTCTCGCTCGTCACCGACTGGTACGTGTGGGTCTTCTTCTTCGACGACCACTTCCTGGAGAAGTACAAACGCAGCCAGGACCGCGCCGCCGGCAAGGCCCACCTGGACCGGCTGCCGCTCTTCATGCCCCTGGACCCGGCGGCGACGGTCCCCGAGCCGGAGAACCCGGTCGAGGCGGGCCTCGCCGACCTGTGGGAGCGCACCGTGCCGGCGATGTCCGACGGCTGGCGCCGCCGGTTCGCCGTGGCGACCGAACACCTCCTGCGCGAGTCCCTGTGGGAGCTGTCCAACATCAACGAGGGGCGGATCGCCAACCCCGTCGAGTACATCGAGATGCGCCGCAAGGTGGGCGGTGCCCCCTGGTCGGCCGGGCTCGTGGAGTACGCGACGGCCGAAGTGCCCGCCGCGGTCGCCGGAACCCGGCCGCTCAGGGTGCTCATGGAGACGTTCTCCGACGCCGTGCACCTGCGCAACGACCTGTTCTCCTACCAGCGCGAGGTCGAGGACGAGGGCGAACTCAGCAACGGCGTACTCGTCCTGGAGACCTTCTTCGACTGCACCACCCAGGAGGCCGCGGAGCTCGTCAACGACGTCCTCACCTCACGGCTCCACCAGTTCGAGCACACCGCGTTCACCGAAGTCCCCGCCGTCGCGCTGGAGAGCGGCCTCACCCCGGACCGGGTCGCGGCCGTGGCGGCGTACACGAAGGGACTCCAGGACTGGCAGTCCGGCGGCCACGAATGGCATCTGCGCTCCAGCCGGTACATGAACGAGGGCGCGCGCTCCGGCTCCCCCTGGCAGTCGCCCTCCGGGCCCGGGACGTCCGCCGCGGACATCGGCGCCCTGCTCGCCACCACCGGGGCCCGGCGGCTGCGCGCCCATACGCACGTGCCGTTCCCGAAGGTCGGCCCGTCGGTCATTCCCGAGATCGAGATGCCCTACCCGCTCCGCCTCAGCCCCGCCCTCGACGGTGCGCGGCGGCATCTGCTGGAGTGGTCGCGGCGGATGGGCATCCTCGGCGAGGGTGTCTGGGACGAGGACAAGCTGGAGAGCTGCGATCTGGCGTTGTGCGCCGCCGGCCTCGATCCGGACGCCACCCAGGAACAACTCGACCTCGCCTCCGGCTGGCTGGCCTTCGGCACCTACGGAGACGACTACTACCCGCTCGTTCACGGCCACCGCCGCGACCTGGCCGCCGCGCGGCTGACCACGGCCCGCCTCGCGGCCTGCATGCCCCTCGACGACGGACCGGTGCCGCCGCCCGCCAACGCCATGGAACGCTCCCTGGCCGACCTGTGGGCGCGTACGACGGCCGGGATGACGCCGGACGACCGCCGCCCCCTGAAGGCGGCGGTCGAGACGATGACCGAGGCCTGGGTGTGGGAGCTGTCCAACCAGATCCAGCACCGCGTCCCGGACCCGGTGGACTACCTGGAGATGCGGCGGGCCACCTTCGGCTCCGATCTCACCCTGGGGCTCTGCCGCGCGGGACACGGACCGGCGGTGCCTCCCGAGGTCTACCGCAGCGGTCCCGTGCGCTCCCTGGAGAACGCGGCGATCGACTACGCGTGCCTGCTCAACGACGTCTTCTCCTACCAGAAGGAGATCGAGTTCGAGGGCGAGGTCCACAACGCGGTACTCGTCGTGCAGAACTTCTTCGGCGTCGACTATCCGACCGCGCTGCCCGTGGTGCAGGACCTGATGAACCAGCGCATGCGCCAGTTCCAGCATGTCGTCGAGCATGAACTGCCCGTCGTCTACGACGACTTCCGGCTCTCGAGGGAGGCACGGGAGATCATGCGGGGGTATGTGACCGACCTGCAGAACTGGATGGCGGGCATCCTCAACTGGCACCGGAGCGTGCCGCGGTACAAGGACGAGTACCTGTCCGCCCGGGTCCACGGCTTTCTCCCGTACCGCGCACCGGCGCCGCCGGTTGTCGTCCGACGGCCGGCACTTCTGTAGGAGGCGCACCATGGAACAACCCGCGTTGCGGCCCAGACCGCTGCCCGGCGACCGGGGCGGATCAGCGGGCCGTCCCCGGTCCGTCCGGCCCGCCGGGCAGCGTTCCGGGCGGCCGGGCGGGCGGCGGCCGGTGTCCGTGGCGCTCGGGGTGTCGGCCGGTGCGGTGCTGGTGCTGTCCGGGGTGGGGCTGGGGGCGATGGGGGCGACGATCGTCGGTTCGGGCGGACTCGCCGAGCTGACACGGCACGCGGGGACGGCTCCCGTCTCCGGCACGTCCACACCGTCGTCGCGTCCCGGCCCGCCCTCCGCACCCGTGCGGGCGTCGGCGCCCGTCGTCGCCCGGCTCGGAGTGGAGGTGGCGGACGACCGGAGACCCGGGGCCCGGGTCGTCGGCGTGCACAGGCCCGGCCCCGGGTTCTCGGCCGGTCTGGTGCCGGGCGATGTGCTCCTCACCTTCGGCGGCACGCGGGTCGACTCGGCCGCCGACCTGGCACGCGCCGTCGCCCGGGCCCGCCCGGGCGACGAGGTGACCCTGACGGTGCGCCATCGCGGCGGCGGCTACCAGCGGCTGACGGCGGTGCCCGGTGTGGTCACCTGACCGCACGGAAGCGCCCGGGAAGCAGGCCCTTCCCGGGGCCGCCGCAGCGTCCGGGGCCCGGCCCCGCCGGCACCGGACGGCCCGCGAAGGGGTGGCGTCCGGCAGGTCGTCGTCGAGTCCGCCGGGCGTCGAGCCGAACCGGGCGAAGGCCACGGTGCCCGGCTCGCCGTCGTCACGGACGTGGACGCGCGAGACCGCACGGAAGCGGCCGGGAAGCGGCCCCTTCCCGGGGGCCGCCGCAGTGTGCGGGGCCCGGCCTCACCGGCAGCGGACGGCCCGCGAAAGGGGGTGGCGTCCGGCTCGCCGTCGTCACGGCCGTGGACGCGCGAGTCGCACATCAGTGCGGCGCTTGGGCCCCTGGGGCGGCGTCCGGGACCACCGTCACCACGGTGGTCCCGGGCACCCGGGACGGCAAGCGCCCGCCGTGACGGGCCATCGGCCGCGGCGGGTCGTGGTGCGAACACCGCGAACCGGCTCGCGTGGCCCCCGCCCGCCGGGCAGGATGCTGCCCGTAGCCCCGACGTCCGCCCTGGGAGGCCCCCGGATGACCGGCACCGCGCCCGTGTCCTTCACCGCCGACGACTACAAGGCCCGCATGGAGCGGGCGGCGCGGCAGGCCGCCGAGGCCGGGCTCGCCGGTCTGCTCGTGGCGCCCGGCCCCGACCTGGTGTGGCTGACCGGCTACACCCCCACCGCGGTCACCGAGCGGCTCACCCTGCTGGTCCTGGCGGCCGGCCGGGACCCCGTGCTCGTCGTCCCCACCCTGGAGGCTCCGGACGCCGAGCGCGCCCCCGGCGCCCGCGCCCTCACCCTGCGGGACTGGACCGACGGCAAGGATCCGTACGCCGCCACCGCCGCCCTGCTGGACACCGACGGCCGGTTCGGCATCAGCGACAACACCTGGGCCATGCATCTGCTGGGTCTGCAGCGGGCGCTGCCCGGCACCTCGTACGCCTCGCTCACCGAGGCCCTGCCGATGCTGCGCGCCGTCAAGGACGCCAGGGAACGGGAACTCCTGGCCGCGGCCGGGGCCGCCGCCGACGCGGCCTTCGAGGAGATCCGGGCCGCGCCCTTCGCCGGCCGCCGGGAGTCCGACGTCGCCGCCGACCTCGCGGCCCTGCTGCGCCGGTTCGGACACTCCCAGGTCGACTTCACGATCGTCGCCTCCGGCCCGCACGGGGCCAACCCGCACCATGAGACCGGTGACCGCGTCATCCAACGCGGCGACATGGTCGTCCTGGACTTCGGCGGCCTCAAGGACGGCTACGGATCCGACACCTCCCGCACCGTCCACGTCGGCGAACCCACCGACGAGGAACGCCGGGTGCACGACCTCGTGCGGGAGGCGCAGGAGGCGGGCTTTCGCGCGGTGCGCCCCGGGGCCGCCTGCCAGGAGGTCGACCGGGCCGCCCGCGCGGTCATCACCGACGCCGGCTACGGGGAGTACTTCATCCACCGCACCGGCCACGGCATCGGCGTCACCACGCACGAGCCGCCCTACATGATCGAGGGGGAGACGCGGCCCCTCGTGCCCGGCATGTGCTTCTCCGTCGAACCCGGTGTCTATCTCCCCGGCCGGTTCGGGGTCCGCATCGAGGACATCGTGACCGTGACCGAGGACGGCGGGCGGCGACTGAACAACACCGACCGGGAGCTGGTCATAGTGGACTGAGCGGCTTCTCCCGTCCCTTCCCCGCCTCCCCGAACGGCAATGGCGCGACCACCATGACCCAGGCACCGACATGACCCAGGCACCGACACCCACCGCGGACACCGTCCGCAGACTGGCCCGTTCCCTGCTGAAGGACAGCCCGCGGGCCGCCGGTGGCGCGGCATCCGCCGCGGGGCCCGACGTCCGGCCCGTCACCGAAGGCGCCGCGCCCACCACCTGGTGGGTCGGCACCCGCTATGTGCTGCGCCTCGCCCCGGACCGCGAGGTGAGCGTCCGCAGGCGCCGCGAACCGCGGCTGCGCGACCTCGTCCGGCCGCACGTCCCGGTCGCCCTGCCGGCCGGAGTCGCGCAGGGCGAATGGGCACCCGGTCTGCTCTGCGCCCTCGACACCAGGCTGCCCGGCGGAACGGCGGAGGAGCACACCGTGTCCGCCGTCGGCGAGACCGACCTGGCCGGGCTGCTCACCGGGCTGCGCGAGGTACCGGTCCGGCAGGCGGAGACGCTCGGCGTGCCGCGCGTGTCCCCGCGGTCCCTGGAAGGCCTGCGCCGGGCCGCCGCGGACGCCGCCGAACGGCTCGCCGCCGCCGACGAGTTCGACCCCGCCCGGCTGAACCTGCTCACCCCGCCCGCCGCGGTCCAGCTCGCCGCCCAGCCCGGCACGGCGGTCCTCGTCCACCACGCCCTCACCGGCGGGCACCTCGTGGTCGGCGCGGAAGGCCGGGTGCGCGGTGTCCTCGGCTGGGACGCGGCGGTGGTCGGCGACCCGGCCGAGGACATCGCGGGCCTCGCGCGGGCCGTCGGCGCCCCCGCCGCCGTACGCGCCGCCACGCTCGCCGGATACGGCGCCCGCCCCTGCCTGCGCGGCCTGTGGCTGGCCCGCTGCGACGCCCTCACCCAGCTCGACGCGGCGCTCACCGGCCGCACCACCACCCCACCGCCCCTCCTGCGCACCCGGCTGCGGCGCGCCTGGGAACCGATCATGCTGGAGCGGGTGACGGACCTCAGGGCCGGCGAGGAGACGGTGTAGGGCCGGTCGTCCGCTGGCGACCGCGGCAGCGGGGTCCGGCACGGCGCACCCTCCCACCGCCGGAAGGCGCGGGAGGCGCCTGGCCGTCGCCGCCGCACAGATCGCCGTCGGCGCCGACTCGCCGTTCCTGTTCGGCCGCGAACTGTGGCGCGAGTCCCGGCCTCCGCTGTTCCAGCAGTCCACCGACACCCGCCCGCCAGCGCGGGGCCCCGTCGTGCCGAGGCCCTCCTCCGCCTCGCGGCTGCGAGCCCCGCTCCCGGTGCCGACAGGTTGCGGCCGAAGTCCCGCGGCCTGATCCGGACGAGAGGCCCCGGCCCGGCCGGTCAACCCTCCAGGAGGACCACGGCGGACTCCGCGGGCAGCCGTAGCACGCCGTCCGGGTCCGGCGCCTCCACGGGCTCCCACGCCGCCAGGACGCGCGCGTCCGGGACGCCGAGGGGGATGGCGGCCGTCCGGTCCCCGAGGTTCACGGCCACCCGGACGTCCCCGCGCCGGAACGCGAACCAGCGGTGTTCCTCGTCGTAGGCCACCTTCGTGTCGCCGAGGTCCGGGTCGGTGAGGTCCGGCTGCGTGTGGCGCACGGAGAGGAGCAGCCGGTACCAGGCCAGCACCCGCGCGTGCGGATCGCGTTCCGGCTCCGACCAGTCCAGGCAGGAGCGGTCCCGGGTGGCCGGGTCCTGCGGATCGGGCACGTCCTCCCTCGACCAGCCGTGCGCCGCGAACTCCCGCCGTCTGCCCTCGCTCACCGCCTTCGCCAGCCCGGGGTCGGTGTGGTCGGTGAAGAACTGCCAGGGCGTGCCCGCCGCCCACTCCTCACCCATGAACAGCATCGGCGTGAAGGGAGCGGTCAGCGTCAGCGCCGCCGCGCAGGCCAGCAGACCGGGGGAGACCAGCGCGGCCAGCCGGTCCCCCTGGGCGCGATTGCCCACCTGGTCGTGCGTCTGGCTGTAGCCGAGGAGCCGGTGCCCGGCCACCCGGTCGCGGTTCAGCGGGCGGCCGTGGTGCCGGCCCCGGAAGCTGGAGTAGGTGCCGTCGTGGAAGAAGCCACCGGTGAGCGTCTTGGCCAGGGCCGCGAACGGGTCGCGGGCGAAGTCCGCGTAGTAGCCCCGCGACTCGCCCGTCAGCGCGGTGTGCAGGGCGTGGTGGAAGTCGTCGTTCCACTGCGCGTGGATCCCGAAGCCGCCGCTCTCGCGCGGGGTGACGATCCGGGGGTCGTTCAGATCCGACTCGGCGATCAGGAACAGCGGCCGCCCCACGTCGGCGGCCAGGGCGTCCACCGCGCGGGACAGCTCCTCGAGGAAGTGGCACGCGCGCGTGTCCACCAGCGCGTGCACCGCGTCCAGCCGCAGCCCGTCGATCCGGTAGTCCCGCAGCCACGCCAGCGCGCTGTCCACGAGATACGCGCGTACCTCGTCGGATCCCGGCGCGTCCAGATTGACCGCCGCGCCCCACGGGGTGTGATGGGTGTCCGTGAAGTAGGGGCCGAACCGCGGAAGATAATTCCCGGACGGCCCCAGATGGTTGTGCACCACGTCCAGGACGATGCCGAGACCCAGCGCGTGCGCCCGGTCGACGAACCGTTTCAGCCCCTCGGGCCCGCCGTAGGGCTCGTGCACCGCCCACAGCGACACCCCCTCGTACCCCCACCCGTGCCGCCCCGGGAACGGGCACACCGGCATCAGCTCCACATGCGTCACGCCCAGGTCCACGAGATGACCGAGCCGCTCGGCGGCGGCGTCGAAGGTGCCCTCGCGCGTGTACGTGCCCACATGCAGCTCGTAGAGCACCGCGCCGGGAAGCGCACGCCCGGCCCACGGTGCGGTCCAGGCGAAGCGGTCGTGGTCGACGACGGCACTCGGTCCGTCCGGTCCGTCGGGCTGGCGGCGTGAGCGCGGATCGGGCAGGACCGGACCGTCGTCCAGCGCGAAGCCGTACCGGGATCCGTCGTGCGCCTCGGCCTCCCCCCGCCACCACCCCTCGCGCCCGGGATCGCGCTCCAACGCGCGCGTGACGCCGTCGCACTGGAGCGACACTCTGCCGGCCTGCGGTGCCCACACCTCGAACTGCACGGACGGTTCCCCTTCGTCTGCTCACCGTGATGTAGCGCCTCCATCGTGCGTCATCGGAGATCAATTCGCCGGGGGATTTCCCCTTTTGCGGCGGGTGTCGCCGGGTGGGCCCGCGGGTCGGGCCGTTTCCCCGGTTTCTGGACAGCCCGGCCGTCGCTGACCGACAATCAACAGCGTGACGTCGTCCTTCGAGTTCCACACGTATCCCGCGCGGCTGTCCGACGCGGAGCGCGACAAGGCGCTGAGCGTGCTGCGGGACGGGGTCGCCATGGGCCGCCTCTCCCACGACACCTTCGTCCGGCGCATGGAACTCGCCCTCGCCGCACGGCGTTCCGACGAACTCGCCGCGCTCACCGCCGACCTCACCACGGAGGGCCGGCTGGCCCGCCTGGTGTTCGGCACCGTGGAGGCGGTCTCCGGCTTCACCGTGCGGCTGCGCCGGGCCTGGCAGGCCGAGAAACTGCCCAAACTCCTGCTGCCGCAGCCTGCGGCCGGCCACCCGCTGCGCATAGGGCGTGACCCCGCCAGCGGGCTGCGGCTCAGCCACGAGACGGTCTCCCGCGTGCACGCCGAACTCCGCCACCAGGGCGGCCTGTGGGTGCTGCGGGACCTCGGCTCGACCAACGGCACGACGGTGAACGGGCGCCGGGTGGTCGGCGCGGCGGTCGTCCGCGAAGGCGACCAGGTCGGTTTCGGGCAGCTCATCTACCGGCTCGCCGCGAACTGACCACGCGGCGCGGCCCGCCGAATTCCGCTGCCCGTCGCGGTGTTGACGTGACCCCCTCGGTACCGTGACTCACCGTGCGCCCGCCGCGCACTCCCGGTGAACCGGCGCGGTTTCGTGGAGGTGTGCCTGCCGCATCCGTGTGCCAGGCGTCGCGGAGCAGACGGGAGTTCGACGACAGCCGCCCCAGGGCCATGTCGCGGCAGCCGCTCCGCGCGGCTGCGGGCAGGGACCCGGCGGTACCGGCGAGGCCGCACCGCCACGCCCGCGCGGAGGCGTTGCGGGGCGGGGCGAGGTCGGTGGTCCGCGCACCCGGTTCGCCGCCGGCCGGGGAGCGCGGGAGCCTGCCGGGCGGAAGGCCTTGTACGGTGCCCACTCCGGCTTTCGCCCGGTGCGGCGACGAGAGCACGCACCGGACGCCGCGAGGCCGCCCCTCCGGGCGGCGACGGGAGTGTGACGACGGTCCCTAGGGGGCCTGTTCGCGGGCGTGCCGGGCCGCCGCCACCACCGCCCGGGACTGATGCTCGACCTGGTGTTCCACGGGAACCCACCGGGCACGGAAACGCGTGGCGAACGCGTCGCTCCAGTGCGCGACCAGCCTCTCCAGCCGGGCGGCGGCCCCCGCGTCGGTCCCGCTCAGCGCCCGCCGCAGCATCGCCGCCACCCTGAGCGGCACCCGCCGCGCGAACGCGTCCACACTCCCCACATACGCCCGTGTACCGTCGGCCGGCGGTGTGTGGACC
Source organism: Streptomyces sp. NPDC086080 (assembly GCF_044540255.1). Lineage (NCBI taxonomy): Bacteria > Bacillati > Actinomycetota > Actinomycetes > Kitasatosporales > Streptomycetaceae > Streptomyces > Streptomyces sp. NPDC086080. The sequence continues at coordinate 19,177 of NZ_JBITRU010000038.1, read as the reverse complement.
AGGTCGGCGGCCAGCCCCGGCACCAGCTCCAGCCCCCAGACGGCCGCCCGCAGCAGCGGGTCACCGGTGACCCAGGGCCCCGGACCCGTGTCGTCGAGTACCCTCCGCACCTCGCCCGCGTCCCGCAGCAGCCGCTCCGCGAGCCCGTGCATCGCCGCGTCCGGTGCCGGATGCGGCGCCGGGTCGTCCACCAGGTCGCTCGCCCACATCGGCACCTCGATCACCGCGGTCATACCGCCGTACCGGTGGGCGTGGTACCAGGTGCTGTGCCGGGCGTCGTCGGTCAGGCTGGGATAGGCCGGCGAGGCCTCCGGCGCCGGCATGACGTGCACCCCGGGCCCGGACGCGGGCCAGCCCGCCGCGTCCGAGGCGCCCGTTTCCACCGGAATGTGCAGCTCGGCCGCCGACTTGGCGAACGGCTCGGCAAGACCGGGCACGTCCCGCGTCAGCTGCACCCAGCTCCCGCCCAGCTCGGTACCGTGCAGGGACACCTGGAGATAGGGCCGCAACTCGTCGATCACCCCGGTCAGCGCCAGGGTCTCCGGCGGCAGCCGGTCGGGCGGCAGCACCGACGGCGCCCACTCCGGCTGCTCCGGCCCCGCGGGACGGAAGAAGCCCAGGTGGTAGTCGTACAGACTGCGCGGTGCCGGTGTCACATGGAGGCTCGCGCCGTCGGGGTCCGCGCAGAGCAGGAAGTGCCACGAGACACCGTCACGCAGGTCCGGCTCCTGAAGGGCCCGCCGGGCCAGCGCAAGCAGTGTTCCCCCGCCGGCCGGCTCGTTGGCGTGGGCGCCGGCCACCACCAGCACGGCCCGCCGTGCGCGGCCCACGGACAGCAGGTGCAGCGGCCGGCCTCCGCGGGAGACGCCGACCTCCCGCAGCACGCACAGGCCGGGCCATCGCACGGCCATCGCACGGGCGGAGAAGACCATTTCGGCCACCGTCGGATAGCGCGTCTCCCGCAGCGGACTCACCCCCCGTCACCACCTGAATCCGCTCTGCACCCGCAGTACCCCACGGCCGCGAGACGGTGTCAAGAGCGCGACGGGTGACATCCCGGGAGCGCCAGGAGGCACGCCGGGACCCCGCCACCGCGCGGGCGTCGCCGCTGATGCGGCCGTGTCCCACGGGCGCCGGGAGCGCTTCTCCGGGCGTCCGCGGGAGTGCCGGACAGGGTGGGCGGGCCCGGCGCCGCGGCCGGGCGGACGGCCCCTCGTCCCGCCGTCCCGCCGTCCGTCGGGGAGGGTGCCGGCGCATCCCCGGACGGCCGCCGGGCATCCGCTCCCGTCACCGGACGGTGGCGGGAATCGCAGGCAGCGTGCCCCGCCGGTCCGTGCCCTCACCCCGCGGGACCGGACCGACCGACGGCAAGGACCCGTACACCGCCACCGCCGCCCCGCTGGACACCGACGGCCGGTTCGGCATCGGCGACGACACCTGGGCCCTGTGTCTGCCGGGTCCGCAGCGGGCGCCGCGCGCCCCCGCGCGGGTTCCCGTGCGTGCCTCAACGCGCGCGGGTCAGTCCGCGATCCGTTCCAGCAGAGCCACCGGAAGCCGTTCGAACAGATCCGCCACCCGCGCGTGCCCGCGGAACTCCCGCGCCGGCTCCAGCACATCGGCCCACCGCCCCGGCGGCAGCGGCAGCCGGGTGTCGCCCCAGCCGCCCGCCTCCGCCAGCCGCAGCGACAGGCGGGTGACCGCGGTGAGCACCTCCCCGGAGCGCACGAACGCGGTGCAGTGCGCCGCCGCGGGTCCCTCGGCCGGCAGCGGGTCGTACGACGCCATGTCACCGAAGACTTCCGGCCGCCGCGCCCGCGCCCGCAGGGCCGCCCGCGTCACCGCCTCCTTCTCGCTCCCGTCGCCGGCGAACCGCACGGTCCGCCGGTTGTCCGGGTCGACCAGGGCCCGGTACTCGTGCTCCGTGCCCTGGTAGAGATCGGGCACCCCCGGCATCGTCAGATGGACCAGGGCGGCGCCCAGCACGTTCGCCCGGATGTGCGGCTCCAGCGACGCGCGGAACGCCGCCACCCGCTCGCCCGGCGCCCCGCACGGCCCCGCGGCCACGAACCGCGCCACCGCCTCCTCGTAAGCCGGCTCCTGCTCCGTCCAACTGGTGTGCAGGCCCGCCTCCCGCACATGCTTCAGCAGCGCCCCCCGCACCCGCTCCTCCTCCGCGGGCCCCAGCCCGAACACCGTCTGCCAGGCCGCCCACGCCAGCTGTGCGTCCGGTACGCCCTCGCCGTCGCGGGTCACCTCCGCGAGGACGTCCGCCCAGCGCCCGGGGCACTCGGTGAGCACGTGCAGCGCCGCCCGTACATCGGCGCTGCGCTTCGCGTCGTGCGTCGAAAGGACCGTCCCGGTGGCCGGCCAGTCACGCTGCACGCGCGCGCAGTACGCGTGGAACCGCTCCGGGGACACCGCCGGGCGGCCGGGCTCACCGCCCACCTCGGTCGCCGACAGCAGCGGCACATAGCGGTAGAACGCCGTGTCCTCGACGGACTTGGCCCGCAGCGCCGACGCGGTCTGCGCGAACCGCGTACGGAACTCCACGTACCCCGGCCCGTCCCCGTACCGTCCGAGCACCAGATCCCGTACGACGTCCACGGCGCCCGCCTCCTCGGGGACGGCGAAGGCGAGCCGGGCCTCGGCCGCGACCTCCTCGGTGACCACCGAGGCCGCGTCCACGGAGGCGTAGGGACGGTAGACCTCCAGCCGGACCAGCAGCTCCCGGAGCGCCGTGCGCAACGCCCAGGGCGCGCGGTCGCGCAGCCCCGTCTCCGCGGAGGTGGCGCACAGCCGGCCGGTCAGCCGGGTCAGCCGGTCCATCTCGGTGGCCAGCTCGTGCGTGAGCACCTTGTACGCGGCCCGTCGCACCGTCGCGTCCCAGTCGCCGCCCCGGTCCGCCCGCGGGGCCGCGAACCGCCGGTACTGGCCGAGCAGTTCCCCGAACCCGGCCGGGTTGGTGAACAGGCCGTCCACGTGCCGCAGGGCGTCGTAGCCGGTGGTGCCGGCGACCGGCCAGGAGGCGGGCAGCGCCTCGCCGTCGGCGAGGATCTTCTCCACCACCGTCCACCGTCCACCCGTGGCCTCGTGCAGTCGCCGCAGATAGCCGTCGGGGTCGGCGAGCCCGTCGGGGTGGTCGACGCGCAGCCCGTCGATCACGCCCTCCCGGAGCAGCTGGAGGATCTTGGCGTGGGTCGCCTCGAACACCTCCGGGTCCTCCACCCGCAGCCCGATCAGCTCGGAGATGCTGAAGAACCGCCGGTAGTTCAGCTCGGTACGGGCCAGGCGCCACCACACGGGCCGGTACCACTGCGCGTCCAGCAACCGTGGCAGGGGCAGTGCCGCGGTGCCCTCCCGCAGCGGGAACGCGTGGTCGTGGTAGCGCAGTACGTCGCCGTCGGTCCTGATCCGGTCGGCCTCCTCGCCCAGCGGGCCCCCGAGCACCGGCATCAGCACCTGCCCGCCCTGCGCCTCCCAGTCGATGTCGAACCACCGCGCGCGGGGCGAGGAGGGACCGTCGCGCAGCACCTCCCACAGCGCGCGGTTGTGGCGTGGGGACATCGCCATGTGGTTCGGGACGATGTCCACGATCAGCCCGAGTCCGTGCTCCCGCGCGGTGCGGGCCAGCTCCCGCAGCCCTTCCTCGCCGCCGAGTTCCTCGCGGACGCGCGCGTGGTCCACCACGTCGTAGCCGTGCGGTGAGCCGGGCATTGCCTCCAGGACGGGCGAGAGATGCAGATGGGACACGCCGAGCGAGGCCACGTACGGCACGGCGTCCGCCGCCGCACGGAACGGGAAGCCGGGTTGCAGCTGCAGCCGGTAGGTGGCCGTGGGCACCGCCGGGTCGCGTTGCTCTGGGGTCATGGAGTGTTCCTCCGTTCGGGGTGCGGGTGGGATGTCTCCGCCCCCGCCGCCCCTTCCCGTCCCGAAACCGGGGCTCCGCCCCAGACCCCGCTCCTCAAACGCCGGAGGGGCTGGAGTCAGCCCCTCCGGCGTTTGAGGAGCGGGGGTCCGGGGGCAGCGCCCCCGGGGGACGGGGACGGGAAGGGGCGGCGGGGGCGTCACACCGGGCCTACACCGGCCGCTGCAGCACCGTCATGCTGCGGTCGGTCAGCGTCAGCCGGGTGCCGGCCGCCACCTTCGGGCCGGTGCCCGGCGGCACGCCGTCCGCGCGGGCGGTGTCGACCACCACCTGCCACTGCCGGCCGTGGTCGACCGGCACCACGAAGTCCAGCGGCTTGGGGGAGGCGTTGAACATCAGCAGGAACGAGTCGTCGGTGATCCGCTCACCCCGCTGGCCGGGCTCGGAGATCGCGTTGCCGTTGAGAAACACGGTCAGCGCCGACGCCCGTGCGGAGTCCCAGTCCCGCTGTGTCATCTCCGCGCCCTCGGGAGTGAACCAGGCGATGTCGGACAGGTCGTCGTGGGTGCCCTCCACCGGCCGGCCGTGGAAGAAGCGGCGCCGGCGGAACACCGGGTGGTCCTTGCGCAGCCACACCATGGCGCGGGTGAACTCCAGCAGCTGCCGGCGCACGTCCTCCTCACCCTCCGTGCCCTTCCCGGGCGCCGGCCAGTCGAGCCAGGCCAGCTCGTTGTCCTGGCAGTAGGCGTTGTTGTTGCCGCGCTGGGTGCGGGCCACCTCGTCGCCGTGGCTGATCATCGGCACGCCCTGGGAGAGCATCAGCGTCGCGACGAAGTTGCGCATCTGCCGGGCCCGCAGCCGCAGCACACCGGGGTCGTCGGTCTCCCCCTCGGCGCCGCAGTTCCAGGACCGGTTGTGGCTCTCGCCGTCCCGGTTGTCCTCACCGTTGGCCTGGTTGTGCTTGTCGTTGTACGCCACCAGGTCGTGCAGGGTGAAGCCGTCGTGGCAGGTGACGAAGTTGATCGAGGCCAGCGGGCGCCGCCCGTCGTCCTGGTACAGGTCGGAGGAGCCGGTCAGCCGGGAGGCGAACTCCGCGAGCGCGCGCGGCTCGCCCCGCCACAGATCCCGCACGGTGTCGCGGTACTTGCCGTTCCACTCGGTCCACAGCGGCGGGAAGTTCCCCACCTGGTAGCCGCCCTCGCCCACGTCCCAGGGTTCGGCGATCAGCTTCACCTGGGAGACCACCGGGTCCTGCTGGACCAGGTCGAAGAACGACGACAGCCGGTCCACCTCGTGGAACTGCCGCGCGAGGGTCGCCGCCAGGTCGAAGCGGAAGCCGTCGACATGCATGTCGGTGACCCAGTACCGCAGCGAGTCCATGATCATTTGCAGTACGTGCGGGGACCGCATGAGCAGGGAGTTCCCGGTGCCCGTCGTGTCCATGTAGTAGCGCGGGTCGTCGGTGAGCCGGTAGTACGAGGGGTTGTCGAGCCCTTTGAAGGACAGCGTCGGGCCCAGGTGGTTGCCCTCGGCGGTGTGGTTGTAGACCACGTCCAGGATCACCTCGATCCCGGCCTCGTGCAGCGCCTTCACCGCCGACTTGAACTCCAGCACCTGCTGGCCCCGGTCGCCCCAGGACGCGTAGGCGTTGTGCGGGGCGAAGAAGCCGATGGTGTTGTAGCCCCAGTAGTTGTTCAGGCCCATGTCCACCAGCCGGTGGTCATTGACGAACTGGTGCACCGGCATCAGCTCCAGCGCCGTCACCCCCAGCTCGGTCAGGTGCTCGATCACCGCCGGGTGCGCCAGGCCCGCGTAGGTGCCGCGCAGCTCCTCCGGCAGTCCCGGATGGCGCATGGTCAGACCCTTGACATGAGCCTCATAGATCACCGTGTGGTGGTACTCCGTACGGGGACGCCGGTCGTCGCCCCAGTCGAAGTAGGGGTTCACCACGACCGACGTCATGGTGTGCGGCGCCGAGTCGAGGTCGTTGCGCCGGCCGCGGTCGTCGAAGTGGTAGCCGTACACCTCCTCACCCCAGTGCACCGACCCGCTGATCGCACGCGCGTACGGGTCGAGCAGCAGCTTCGCGGAGTTGCAGAGCAGCCCCCGTTCGGGGGCGTATGGACCGTGCGCACGAAAGCCGTACCGCTGTCCGGGCATGATCCCGGGCAGGTACGCGTGCCGCACGAACGCGTCGCTCTCGCGCAGTTCGATCGCCGTCTCGGAGCCGTCGTCGTGGAGCAGACACAGCTCTACTCGGTCCGCGGCCTCCGTGAAGACCGCGAAGTTCGTTCCGGCGCCGTCGTACGTGGCACCGAGCGGATACGCCTCGCCAGGCCAGACCTGCATGGATACGACTCTTTCAGGTGTACGGCGCCGGTGGGGCGCCTTGGCTCCGAGTGTTCCCGTGTCTCCCCGAAAGGCGGGATCCACCTTCTACCCATGCCCAGCGCGCCGACGATCCGTGCCCCCGCCGATGGCGTCCCGCCGAGTGGTGGAGCCGCTCGAGGCGCCGGAATCCGCATCGGGGACGCCGGCTCAGCTCTTCGGGTGTCCAACTCGCCGCAGCAGGCGCCCCGTGAACCGCCGCGTCTGCGGAGATCGTCAGGAGCCTCGTACCGGAACGCGTCATGCTTCATCCCCTCCACCACGGCGTGCCCCCCGCCGTACCCGCTGTGGAACCGCTTACTCCGGGGGACCGGGCGGGCGGAACCGGCGCGGAGACCGGGGAAGTTGAGCAACGACCCTGTCCATCGGGCTGCACCGTGTGCCACTGGCGGAGTACTCTCCTTGATCGTTGGGACGGGGAGTGCTCGGGGGAGCGGAAGGCGGTGCGCGGGTGGGCTCGGGAGGGCTGGAACTGCCCCCTGGTGACGAGGGTCATGAGGGGAGAAGTTCCACGGACGTCCCGCCCGGTGCGGTGTCCCTGGCACGGCCGATGGACGCGGGCTCGATCGGGCCGGAACTGGACTGGGGCGCCGACGCCTGGCGGGAGGTGCGCACCCGCGCGCAGCGGGCCGGCCGCGCCTACATCTGGCTGAACCTGGTCGAACAGCGGCTGCGCGCGGTCGTGGCCGCCGTGCTGCGTCCCATCTACGAACCGGTGCACGGCGACGAGTGGGTGGTGGCCGCCGCGGGCCCCGCCGGGCAGGAATGGGTACGGCGGGCGGTCGCGGTGCGCGAGGTCAGCCGCCGCAAGGGCTACCTTCTCGACCCCGCCGACGACAACGTGATCTCCTTCCTCACCCTGCCGCAGCTGCGGGAGCTGATGGTCCAGCACTGGCCGTGCTTCGAGCCGTATTTCGACGACCGCAGGGACGTCGAGCTCGCCCTGGACGAGCTGGAGGTCACCCGCAACGTCGTCTCCCGCAACCGGGCGCTGTCCGAGGCGGTGCTGAACCAGGCCGAGCGGGCCTCCGCGCGGCTGCTGGAGATGCTCGGCGCCGGCGGCGACGTGCCGTCCGCGCGCCGCCTGCCCGTCGACGCGGTCGAGGACCTGGTCGGCGACCGGTACGCCGATGTCGTCGCCGTCCATCCCGACCGGGTGCGGCTGCTGCGCCAGTTCCCGGCCGAGGACATCTTCGGCGGGGCCCGCCGCCTGGACGCCCTCGGCATCGGGCTCAACCTGCTGGTGCAGAACTTCTCCGGCCGCCGTCTGGTGCGGCTCGCCGAGTCCGGCTGCCGGGTGCGGCTGCTGTTCCTGAACCCCGCCTCCAGCGCCGTCAAGCGCCGCGAGCGCGAACTGGGCCTCAAGCGCGGCGAGCTGGCCCGCTCCGTCGAGATGAGCATCCTCCACATGCGGCGCGTGCGGTCCCGGCTGCGCGACCCGGGTGCCTTCGAGATCCAGGTCTACGACGAGACCCCCCGCTGCACGGCCTACCTGGTGGACGGCGACGGGTCCGACGGGATCGCCGTCGTGCAGAACCATCTGCGGCGGGCCCGGGGGATGGAGGCGCCCGTACTGGTCCTGCGCAACGGGACCAAAGTGGTCAAGCCGGGCGAAGTGGAGGAAGGTGGCCTGTTCCCCACCTACCGCGAGGAGTTCGAGCTGATGTGGGCGGATTCGCGGCCGGTGTCGTGAACACCCGGTGTTGACGCCGGTCGTCCCGGCGGTAAGCGGAACGCGCCCCTCTGATTGTCAGTGGCGCGTGGCAGGGTGGAGATCACTGGGGGAACGCACCACACAGAAAAGGGGGGCAGCCCATGGGCTGGCACCGGGAGCCGCTGATCGGCTTCGACCTGGAGACGACGGGCACCGACCCGCGCGAGGCACGGATCGTCACGGGCGCCGTGATCGAGGTCAGGGCGGGAGAGCCGGCGGGCCGCCGCGAGTGGCTGGCCGACCCGGGCGTACCCATCCCCGCGGAAGCGGTGGCGGTCCACGGCATCAGCACCGAACGGGCGTCCGCCGAGGGGCAACCCGCCGACCAGGTCGCCGACGCCATCGCCGGAGTCCTCACCGCCCACTGGAAGACGGGCGTCCCGGTCGTCGCCTACAACGCCGCCTTTTATCCACGCAGCTCACCCGCGTCTCAGGTGTCTCATCCGGTAGCAGCGTGCCGGCTTCCGGTCTGCGCCGGAGCAGGAGCTGCACGATGAGCTGGATCACCGGGGCTCTGGCGGCCTTCGACCTGGAGACCACGGGCACGGACATCGAGACCGACCGCATCGTCACCGCGGCGGTCGTACGCCTGGAGCCGGACGGGGCGCTCTCGACCGAACAGACCTGGCTGCTCGATCCCGGGGTGGTGATACCCGAAGAGGCTGCGGCGATCCACGGCATCTCGACGGAGCACGCCCGCGAGCAGGGGGTCCCGGCCTCGTTCGCCATCGAAGAAATCACACAGGCCGTTGCCGAGGCCCTGCACGCAGGGACGCCTCTGGTGGTGATGAACGCGCGCTACGACCTGTCGCTACTGGACCGTGAGTGCCGGCGGTACGGGCTGGAGTCGCTCACTGAGCGGCTGGGCGCCGTTCCCTCGCCGGTCGTCGATCCCCTGGTGATCGACAAGCACGTCGACAAGTATCGGAAGGGCAAGCGTGCCCTCCACGCGTTGTGCGCGTACTACGGCGTGTCGCTCGACGACGCACATGATGCGAGGGCGGACGCGGTGGCCGCGGCCCGTGTGGTGCGGCGCATGGGGGAGAAGCACCAGCCCATCGGGATGATGTCCTTGGCGGACCTGCATGACCTCCAGGTACGAGCGGCGGCTGAGCAGTCAGCCTCTTTGCAGGCGTACCTGAGGCGGATCACGAACCCGACGGCAGTCGTCGAGTCGGCTTGGCCGATCATCCCGCGCAGCCGATAACCCAGGCTGGTCAAGCCCTTCCGTGCACGAGAGCCTGCAGGTGGGAGAGAGTGATGCGCCGCCGGACGGGGTCGACGTCGAGAATTTTTACGACGAGAGAGGCGCCGACCTGAATGGCGTCCTCAGGAGCGGCAACGGGCTCCTCGGACAGTTCGGTGTTGTGTACGAGTCCTTCGAGGCCGTCCTCTCGGTCCTCTATACGGACGAAGGCGCCGAACGGTACAAGTCTGGTCACGACGCCGGTCACGACTTGGCCGACCTGCTGGACGAACTGCGGCATCGGGTCGTCCTGCAACGCCTTCAAAGACAGTGGCACACGCTCTCCCACCGTGTCGACGTCGAGTACCTCGGCCGAAATCTCCTGCCCGACGGTGACGACGTCGGACGGGTGATCGATACGCCTCCAGGACAGCTCTGGAATGTTGATCATTGCGGTGAAGCCGCCGATGTCCACGAAGGTGACGCCGAAGCTGGCGATCTCCGTGACTGTGCCGGTGACGATCTGCCCGCGGCGGAGAGTCTGCAGAAAGGCCCAGTTCCGATCGCTGGGGGTCTGCTCGGTCCTCCACCGGGCCCGCAGAACGCCGTCACTGTCGGGCAGCACAGCGGTGAACAGCGGGTTGCGTGAGCCGACGTCCAGAGGTAGGGCGGCAGCGGCCCGGGCGCCCGTCACCTGCACGGCGAGTGCCTGATACTCGGTCTCGTCGACGACCGTGCTGGCGATCGCGCCGTTCCCGTCCTCCCAGACGAGCTCCACTGGGCCTTCGGCGGGGAGCGTGGCGAGAACTGTATCGACGTCGGCGGACAGGTCCGGCCAGATGGTCAACTTGGCACGGGGAGTGAGCTTGGCCCGTACTGCGTCGAGGGTGTTCTCCGTGAGGCGGTGCCAGCGGGAGACGTTGCCGACGTACTCCTCCTCCAGCAGGGCGGCCTGCCGCATCGCGATGGACCAGCGCAACCGGGCCCAGAAGTTCTCGTTGGCGGGTCGCTGTACGCCGGGTTCGTCGAAGTCCGCCTCGTAGGGCGACGCCTGCAATCGCTCCGGGAAGAGTCCGAGTGCCCGGGTGCGCGCAAGGGCGCTTTCGCAGGGATCGTCGCTACTGACGTAGACGTATTGGTCCCACCCGACGTGCACGGCGAACCTGTCCTCGACTTCCAGACGGCACCAGACGCCGTTGTCACGGAGCATGGCCCGCACCAGCTCCAGACCGACGGAGAGGGGGACCTCCGCGCCGTCGTGGAATCCGCTGAGACCGGGTGGGAAAAGGCTGCCCAGGCCGTGGCCTTCTACGGTCGGCTCCAGGCCGAAGTGGACGGCGCCGGTGAGCTGCGGCTCGCGGATGGCCAGGCGGCCGATGCCCGAGGCCGCCGCGAAGGCGGCGACAGCCTGCAAGTAGGCCGACTCCACTGCCCCGTGGTCGCTGGTCGGCTCCTCAACGCCGATGTAGTGGCCGTGCTCGTCGCGATCGACGGGGTCGTACTTGGTGATCCGGTAGACGAAAGGCGGCACACTGCTCCCTGTGATGTTGGCGATGCGCACCCACTGGTCGACCCCGTGACCGGGGAGCGTGGGGCGGGACGGCGCACCACTGCTCGATCCGCCTCGCCGCCTACGAGGATGACCACCGAGATCACCTCCTGCAAGCGGAATACCGTGCCGCAGCAGGCGCAACGGGTCAGCGGCGATCGATGCGTGTGACGCGATCTCTTTGGCCAGTTGCCTCGGAGAGACGCTGATTTTCCAACGTGAGGAGTTGTACCTGCTGTGCGAGGACGTTGATCGAGGACCGTAGCTCCCGTACCTCGCGTGCGTGCTCTTGGCGCAGCCGACGCTCGGCTGACTTCAAGTCCTGGACCTCCTGTCGGAGGGAGGCCGAGGGTATGGCTGCTTCTTCTCGATCAGCTACGAGATTTCGGAACTCTGTCAGGACATGCGGATGACGGTAGGCACTTGCTCTGCTGACACCGGCCTCGACTGCGAGAGAGGCGATGGTCAGGGAACCGTCGCTCCGGGTCGGCTCTCCTCGAAGCAGGCGTTCGGAGGCCGCTCGGAGGGCTGTTTCGGTTGCGTCAGCCGTTGGCACGGTCGATACCTTCGATCACTTTGGTGATGTCACTGAGGTGCTCTCGCAGAGCCGTTCGCTGGAGATCGGAGAGTCCCACGAAGGCCAACGCGCGCTCGGTTTCTCCGTGTGCTGCCTCCCACCCGCCGCGATGCCGGGCTGTAATGGTCGAGTTCCCGCAGCGATCCGGACGACAGTTGTTGAGCAGGGGCCGGTCCCCGCCGCCTGCGGTCCGACAGAGAGCGGTCTCGGGCTGGTAGTAGCAGTCGTTCAGTGTCCCGATGTGCAGGGTATGAGCCGAGGCCTTGAGCATGGCATGAAGGCGACGTTCATCGACCACTCGCCCCGGAAAGTCGTGGAGTTCCTGCTGGACGCGGGCAAACTCGTTGTCGGTCCGTGTCCCGCCGGGCGCGGATGAGCGGACACCGGCTTTGAAGTCCTCGTAGCGCTCCACAACGTCTGCCAGGCGGGCCAGAGCCTCTTCGGCGGCGACCTCGGCGCGGAAGCCCGAAGCTGAGGTCCCTAATGGTGGAGTCGGGTATTGGAACTGTCTGAATGCCTGCGGTCCTGAGCGGCGGTGGCTTGCCGGACCTGGCATCAGCCGTCGTGCGTCGATGTGCGAGGGCATTGGTCAGACCTGTTCGAAGTGGAACGCTTTGATGAAGCAGTCGCGGGGCTGGGCGACGGCGAAGAGGATGCACTCCACGAGCGAGTGCGCGGTGAGGGCGTCCTTGGCCTCGCGCGGGGTGGTCTTCCACTCCTCGGAGAGCGGGTCGGCGTTGTCGAAGTCGGGCGGGTAGAGCGAGATCACCCGGACCCCTTGAGGACGCAGGCGCTTGGAGAGGATCTCGGCGAACCCTGCCTGGGCGCTCTTGGCCGCGTAGAAGGCGTCGTGCGCGTCCGCCCGGTGGTGGCCCGGTGTTCCGCAGGCGGAGACCATCGTCACGACATCCGGCATCTCCGAGTTGAGTAGGAGAGGGAGGAAGCTCTTCGTGGTCAGGACCGTGCCAGTGGCGCCTGAGGCGATGGTGTCGACAACGTCCGCGTCGGTTGCGGACAGCAGGTCCGGCCCTGCGAGGTAGCGAGAGCCGTTGTTGATGAGTACGTCGACGCGGTCCGTGTGTTCCGCGACGCTGGAAGCGAAGTCGCGGATCGAGGCGGGGTCCGTCAGGTCGCAGGCGAAGGCGTGCACCCGCTGATGGCCGCGGTCGCGAATCTCGTCGCAGACTCGTTGAGCGGCGGCGAGTTCGCGTGCAGAGAGGAAGACCTCGGCGCCGAGGTCCGCGAGGCGGATGGCCAGGGTTCGCCCGAAGTCGCGGCCGGCGGCCGTGATGACGACGCGGTGATTGTCCCATCTCATGGTGTCGCTCCTGGTTCGTGGATCGGTTGGTGCGGTGCATTGCGGCGGCTGACATCGGCGGCGTAGGCGGCCCAGTCCCCGGCTGATGCTCTCTGCCACTGGACGGCGACCTTGATGTGGACACCGAGCATCCGGGCGAGGATCGCGGCGGGGAGTTCGGTGGCGAGAGTGAACAGCGCAGTCGACCGATCCTGCTTGGGCCTGATTCCGATCTTGTGGAGTCGCTCGCCGATCCGGTCATCGCCGAGGGGCTGTCCGGGACGCCCGCCAGGGAAGAGCCATGCGACGTTGTCCGGAGTGCCGACCTTGGCCTTGCCGCGGCGGGTCGCAATGAGTTCGCGGACCAGGCTGGCCAGTGGTGCCGGGAGGACGACGGGAGAGCTGCCGAACGTGATCGTGACGGAGTCGCCGTCGAAGTGGACGTCGTCGACGGTGAGTTGGCTGATGGTGGAGATCTTCTGTGCGTAGAGGATCAGCAGCAGTCCGGCGACGCGGTCCGGGGTCGGCAGTGCGTCGTCGGTGAGGAGGCGCCGGGCGTCAGCCCAGCGTTTCTCGCTGTCGATGGTGCCCTGCGGGCCGGTCCACCGGACGGTGCCGTAGGTGAGTCCGCGGGCATGCCGGTGCTGTACCGACCAGCGCACGAAGTGGCCCGTCTCGTCGCGGTAGCTGACCGTGGCATCAGCCATCCAACGTTCCAGATCCGACTGGGTGCAGGCCCCCAGCGTGAGCCCTTCACTCGTGAGCCAGGTGAGGAAGTTGTCGGCTGCGGTGACGTGGCAGCGCACGTTCAGATCCTGGAGGCGAGTCGTGTGGTCTTCGCCGAGGCGTCGTCGGAGTCGGCGCATGTGGTGCCAGACCGCGTAGCCGTGCAGGATCCGGCGCTCGGCGAGATCGGCGCGGGTCTGGACGGCCTCGGCGATCCATTTCTCCAGGGCGATGAGCCGCTCGTCGCGCGGCGGGAGAGCACCGGTCGCGACCAGGACACTACGCAGGTGAGCGAGCACCTTGCCCGGGGGCAGTTCGTCGAGGACCTCGTGGGTAACGGGCCTCTTGTCGCGTCCTATGCGCTCCAGGAGGTCGCGGGCCTTCGAGCGGGAGACCCAGGCGAAGGCGACGTCCGGACGTTCGGCACTCGTCAACGCCTCGTGGAACGGGGCGAGTTCGGAGCGGATGGCCCCGGTGTCGTCGCCGAGGAGGTCACGTACTTGTTGGTCGAGGACGCATCGCTGGCAGGGGCGGGTGCTCAGCTGCCAGGTGGTGGTGCAGACCGGGCAGCGGCCCCAGAAGTCGGGGTCGGGGTTGGTGCACTGCGCGCACAGCGGTGCCTCCCAGGTGCCGCTGCGGGCCTGGGCGACGGTGCCGCAGCTGCTGCAGGACACCCAGCGTTGCTGGCAGCGGTCGCACCAGGGTCGGCCGGTGGCCCGGGACATGTCGCAGAGTGCGGTCCGCCCGCAGATGCCGCACTCCGTGGTGATCCTTGGTCGGCAGTTCTGGCAGCGTGGGCCGTCGGGCAGGCGGTTCGCGACGGGCTTGCGTCGGCCGCAGCCGACACATTCCTCCAGGTTGTCGGGCTGTCTGATCATGCAGTTCGGACACAGCGGCCGGCCCTCGGCGTCGCGGGTGGCGGGCTCGCGCACGGCGCCGCAGCCGAAGCAGGGGACGGCCGCGTGGTGGGCGAAGCAGGCTCGACAGATCCTCTTGCCTTCCAACAGGCAGGACAGCGCCTTCACTTCGTGGCAGCGCGGGCAGGCAGGCCGGACGACCTTGGTCGCCCCGGCCTCGACGAGCTCGTTGATGAACCGCAGGGCAGCCGGGGTGGGGGCCTCGTAACCGGCGCCGGTCAGCAGCTCGGGACGGGCGACGAGGGCCCAGGCCAGTCGGCGCTGCCCGGCGGGCCGGACGGTGGCGCGTCCGAGCGCGGCCAGGACCGCATCGCTGTCGAGGGAGGGATCGAGGCCCGTGATCAGCTCGGTGAGTTCCCGCAGCGGATCGCCGTCGGTGTCAGGGCAGTTCGCGCAGCGGGGCTCGCCGTTGCGGTCCCGGCTGGTGACGCGTCGTTCTTCGTGGCAGCCCGCGCAGATGGCCGGCTTGTCGAAGCAGGGCGAGCATCCCCACCGTCCTCCGGTGCTGCTGCCGACGTAACGGCATGCGCGTCCGCACTCGCCGCAGCGGGGCAGTGCGACGTTTCGGGCTCCGGCGTCGTTCAGGGCCATCAGCAGTTTGGCGACGCAGTAGGGCGCCGGTGGCTGTCCGGTTCGCAGCAGTGAGGGGTCGTCGTGCAGGGCCTGGGCGAGGCTGCGGCGGCCGGCTCGTGCGCGTACGACCGTGCAGACGATGTCTCGGATCTGCTCGGCGGGCAGGTGCTTTTCGACGTTCCCGACCAGCCGCACGACCAGGCCGACCGGATCCGCGATGACCTGCTCGGCGAGACCGGTCACCGGTCGACTCCGCTGATCCGGGCCCGCCGGGGCCGCAGGTCGCCGACTCCCTCGGAGATCGAAGTCCCGCCTGCAGCGGCCTTCTTCGGCCTCGTCGCGGAGTTGGCCGCGGCGATGGGTTCGATGAGGTCGTCCATGGTGCAGTCGAGGATGTCGAGCAGGGCCATGAGGATCTTCAGGCTCAGTCGCTCCGGTCGCTCGACGACGAGCCGGTAGACCTGGCTCGACGACAGCGTGATGCCGCGTTCCTTCAGCGGTGGGAGGAGGTCGGTGGTGGAGAACATCCCGCGGTCCGCCATCACCTTGCGCAGGTGCCAGTGGTAGTCGAGCTTGGCGGCCATCATCGGGTCCTTCCACGTCAGACGCCGGCGAACGCCGGGGCCAGGGCCTTGCTCAGGGCAGTGTTCATGAAGTCGTCGCTGACGTGCGTGTAGATGGCCGTGGAGCTGTCGCACTCGTGACCGACTTGCTGCTGGATAAATCGCCTATCTACTCCGTCTTCGGTTAAATGTGTGACATATGAATGACGGATCGAGTGAGGAACTAGGTCTTTGGGGAGTTTTAGGGCGTCGCGGTATGCCTCGAACCGGTCGTTGATGGAACTGGGCTGCAGACGTCCGCCCCGTTCAGTGATCCACAGTGCCGGGTGATCGGGGAACCCGAACCGCGGTCGGACGTTCTCGACGTAGTCGGCGACCGCTTCGACGGCCCAGTCCATCACCGACAGCACGTTCCTTCGCCGCGGTGGCTGCCCCTTCTTCGCCTTGCCGTAGCGGACGTTGAGCGTGCCGTACCGGCCGAACTGCCGAGCCTTCGGATTGCGCCCGAAGTCGACGACATCCAGCTTGGATGTCTCCGTCCGGCGGAGCCCCCAGCCGTAGATGACCTTGAAGAGGGTGGCGTCGCGGTAGGCGGCAAGGGCGCCCTTGCGCCTGGACTTCACGGCGCGGTCGACCTGGTCGTCGGCGTAGTCGAGGACCCGCTGCAGTTCCTCGCGGGTGAACGGCCTGGCCTCCGGGTCGCCCTCGTAATCCTGCAGGTGGGGAAGCGTGTTCCACTCATGCGAGATTGCCACCGGGTGGGTGTTGAAGGCTTCCTCGCAGGCCGTCCCCCAGTCGTAGCGGCCGTCGATGAGGAACTCGGTGAACAGCCGGATGTCGCCCTGGTAGCTGCGGATCGTGGACGGTGCCAGGTGCTTCTCGCTCGTCAGCGAGGCCGACCACTCGTCCATGTGTGCCGGCGTCCACTGCCACGGGTAGTCGTTCGCGAACTCGAGGAACCGGCGGACCAGTCGTTCCCTGGGGTCGATCGTCTCGTCCTTCAGTCCACGCGACTTCTGCTGAGCCCGCCATCCCCGCAGCATCGCGTCGAACATCGCGTCCTCGGGACGCAGCTGAACGACCCCGGACACGAGCTCCAGGTGAGCCGCCCCGGCCAGGGCCACCTTCTGCTGATGAACCACTCCAGACCATCCCTTCTGGAGGGCAGATCATGCATCAAACGGGATCGCCTCGGCAATATGCCTGCTCAGGCTGCTGGTTCGTAGTAGCGTTGGAGACTGTCGAGCCTTCGCTGTGAGCTGGCGACCTGCGACTTCCCGCCCGTCTGATGCAATTCCCGAGGCTTGGCGTACCCCTCGAACATGGCCACGGAAAGATGCTTGTACTGGATCATTCCCGCGACCGTGCCGTAGGGACGGTGGGCGATGTGCCAAGCCACAGTTCTGCGGAACTGGCGGGTGGTGAGGTTCCAGGGTTCCCCGTCCACGTCGGGCACGGGGAAGCCGATGCGCGTGCAGTGTGCTCGGAACTTGTTGAGGTTCTCATTCATTCGGTTGGCCGAGACCGTTGAATACCGATCACGGGTGACTGGTCGGCAGAACAGCGCGTCATGATGGGATAGTTGCTGCAGGACATCGATGGCTTCGGCAACGGGCTCGATGACCACCCAGCTTTCCGTTGTGCCACGTCCGCCCTTGACGAGTTGCGAGCGCACCTTGTGGCGAACGACGACACCATCCGCACTCCGCTCGGTGAAGTGACAGCCGTCCCGCAGTTCCTTGACCTCGGAGTCGCGCATCCCGGACAGATAGGCGATGAGGATGTAACAAGCGGTTCGTAGTAGCCGTTCCTCGTGTGGTACGGCGGCGGGGCTGAACTTGTCCCGCCAGGGGAGACCGGTTTGGGGATGCGGAGCGATGGGCGTGTCCATCCCGCCGGGCTCAGGGCCCAGGAGCTCCAGTGCTCGGTCGATACGCTCGTCGTAGACGCCTCCGGCGACTCCCCGGCCGGCTCCGGACTTCCGCATGATGTACGTGTAGGCCGGCGCACCGGCCAGGTGTACTTGCCGTCCGACCCCGTCCACTACGGGGACTCCTCGTCCGTCGTCGGCAAGGCTCTGGAGATAGTGCTCAAGGCGATTGAGGGACAACCCGTGGATGCCTTCGGCGGAGGTTTCCAGTTCCGTGAGCTCAGTACGTGCGTTGAGGATGTCCTTTGCTGCGGTGCGGACATAGAACAGCGCTGCCTGTACCAATGGTCCGATCACGTTCGGTGGGATGCGGGGAGTCCCATTTTCATGCTTGCGCGTCGGTTCGACGCCGATGACTCGGGTGAGGGGACGACCGTTCCACGGGTTGATGACCAATGCGTCGGTGACGACGTTCTGTGCTGCGAGGTGCAGGCGGGAGATCACCTGGAGCCGATGGCGAACGCTGCTCGCGAGCAGCCCTTCGCCTCGGCAGTGAGCGAGATAGGCGTCGAGAACCGGTTGCGTGACCGCGTCCAGGCGCAGGCCTCCGTGCTCGGTGTCGAGGAACCGGAAGAAGCACCGCAGGTTCCACCATTCCGCCGCCACCGTTGAGATGGAAGGCAGCGGGCCACGGCCGGGACGAGTGTTGAGCCTCCAGAAGAGGAACTCGCGTGCGGCCTCGCGTCGTACGGGGTGGTCGAGGGACTTGAAGTCGATCAGGAACTCGCTGGCGTACCGGTTTCCGGCAAAGCCAGCCACGCCGAGGTTCCAGACGTCGTCTCCGAACCGCGGCATGAGGGACGGGGCGCCGACGAGAGGGCGTCCGGACAGAACGGGTGCGGTGTCGCAGGGGCGCTCAGCGCCTGACCCGAGCGGTAGCGGCTGTGCGAGCATCAGTGACCTCAGAACAGGCTGGAGGGAAGGAAGAGCAGGGGCTCGGTGGACTCGGCCACGGCCTTGGCGCTGAGGACGTCGCTCTCGCTGAACCTTGGCAGGATCAGACGCAGGATCTGCTGGTGGACCCCGCCGAAACGTGCTGTCCACTCAGCTTCGGGAGTTCTGGCCCGCTCGGCCTCGATGTGGTTGAGAAGCGCCAGGACGGCCGGCAACTTCCTTCGGGTGACGACAGCGTTTCCGCAGCCGAGGCAGCCGAAGAACGAAACCGGGCATGCCTTGCCCTTGGTACCGAAGGGTGAGTCGAAGAAGTCGCGGCAGGATGACAGCCACAGGTCGGATTCGCCGGACAGGAGTGGCTCGACTTCGGTAGGAGCGACTCCGAGTAACTGCGGTGCCTCAGAGGGATGTTGAACGAGCAGTTCCTCCTCCTCAGGCGTGAGGATCGAGGGAGTACGGGCTTCGTCGAGTGCGTCCTGCAAGCCGTCTGCTACGGCCTGTTCGTGGAGGTCGCGCAGGGAGGGGATGTTCGCGTAATGCGCTGCGGCGACATCGGGAGAATGTCCCTGCACGAAGGCAGACATCCTCCCGCCAGTTACCTTGTATACGGCCGCTTTGTAAGTCTTTCGCAGTCGGGACAAACGCAGTTCAACGGGTCGGCCCTCGTCGCTGATGCCATGTGCCGAGACAAAGCTCCGTGCCATGTGTGCCACCGCACTCGCACTGAATCCTGTGGCCAGGAGGCCTTCCTTCATCCGGAACTGCCACAAGGTCGATGAGCCGGTGATCTCCCTGACGGAGGCAGTGAGTCGAAGAGCCAGCCGCAGCAGCCCGCCCGGCGAGTTGGGCGAGCCGTCCCTGACTCGGATCGTGTTCCACTCCTGGCCATGCCGTCGGCGCTTGAGCCCGGATCCACCGGCTGATGTTTCGGAGGTCCGATTTCTCGCCGGGGGCTGATGGTGGTGTGGGGCACGGGTTCGAGGGCGTGCAGCGCCTGC
>NZ_JBITRU010000037.1:0-75901 GCF_044540255.1 Streptomyces sp. NPDC086080 | reverse complement strand
TGCTGGTCAGACTGACCCACCCAGGGGCTGGGGGCAGCACTGCAGGCTGCCCCCGGCCCCCACCAGGAAGATCACGATCTACGACTGGAGTACTAATACGCGACTTTCCCGAAGCTGCCCGCGTCACCATAGGCACCGCAGCGGAGAACGACCGGCTTCTCGAGGTGACAGCCACAGCAGGCAAGTTGCTTACAGCGAGGATTGACTAGTGTTCATTCCCCTTGATTCTGACGGCTATCTGATAAATCTTGCCGACGCCGAGAAGGTAGGTCCGCAGTGGCGCCCCCTCATCGAGAGTCTGGTGGATGAATGCCGGTCACGCTACCAAGATCTTGCCAGCGTTTACATCAGAGGATCAGTGGCCACCGGAACAGCCGTATGGGGACGTTCAGACCTTGATCTCATAGCCGTGACGTACCAGGAGCACGCGTTCGACAGGGTGTGGATACGGGAGGCTGCGGATCGCACGCTCAGCCGACACTCGACTGTCGTCGACATCGATCTCGCCATAACATCCGCGGCAGCAATACTCACGGACCGTAAGAGTGGTTTCTACATTAAGACGCAATCGGCTCTGGTGTACGGAGAAGACTTCGCGCCGCGGATCGCTCCCTACCGGATTAATGCGGACGCGTTCAGTCATCTATTCAATCTCGAACTCGATCTCAAAACGGTCCGTTGCGCCGCTGGCGGCGCCTCTGATGCGTTTGCGCGAACGCTCATTTTGCGACTTTTGAAGCGAGTGCTGCGCGCCAGCCTGGAACTGGTTGCCGAACGACATCAAGCATATACGCGTGACCCGGACATGTGCTGCGAACTCTTCGGGAAGTATTATCCCGAAAAGGCAGCAGTCGCGCGGAAAATATTGGATCTCATGTCCGAGTTCACCGATCCTGATGACGCACTTGAATCAATTGAATCATTGATTGATTGGATCGCTGCTGAGAGATTACGCATCTACCCGCTGGAAATGCCGAAGATCGCTTTTATTGACGACCTTGGAGTCTGAGAAAACTCAACCCAAAGTCTTCAGTAGGGTTCGGTCGCTGGTCGGCTCGGCCTTTCGTCCGTAATGTCTTCGTGCCGTGTGTGGCGGGCCGTCGCTTGACGCCGCAGGCTCACCACCCTCTCCCTGGACGAGTGCCCCGTCCTCGTCCTCATCGACCTCCAGAACGGCATTCTGGGACTGCCCACTGTGCACCCCTTCGGCGACGTGCTGAGGAACGCCGTGCGGCTCGCCGATTCCGCGCCAAGGGCCTGCCGGTCGGACGCGCGCGGGTGGCCTGCCGGTGAGGCGGTCCGCCGCGCCGGGCCTGACGCAGGCACCGCCGACCGAGTTCGCCGAGTTCCGGACGACCTGGGGCCGGTCTGCGATGACATCGTTCACCAAGCGGCACTGGGGTGCGTTCACCGGAACCGAGCTGGATCTGTAGCTGCGCCGACGTGGGGTCACGCAGATCGTGCTCCGCGGTATCGTCGTCGATCGGCGTCAAGTCGACCGCGGGCTCGGTGTTCGAGCGTACGCCGCGTCCCACGAGCACGCCTTCGGCAAGACATTCCCGCGGATCGCCGAGACCGGCACGACCGACGAAGTGCTCGAACTCCTGAGCTGGTAGGGCCTGTTCAGAGCTGCGCCGAGGTACCCGGGGCCAGGCGCAGGTGCTCCGTGCCGCCGAGCCCGCCGATCTGCCGGTCGTAGATCGGGCGGGCCACGTCGGTCAGCAATGCGTCGTGGATGTCGTACGCACGTCGCGGCTTGACCTCGCGTACGTAGTCGATGACCTCGGAGATCTTGTTCCAGGGCGCCATGACCGGGAGCATCAGCGTCTCGACCGGGTGGTCGGGGACGGTGAGGGCGTCGCCGGGGTGGAAGACCGTGCCGACGTCGTCGCCCTTCACGAGGTAGCCGACGTTCGTGATCCCTGTACCCCCAGACGAACATTTGGAAAGCGTGTTGGGGGCAACCCCTCACGAGAGGGTGCTGGATCGCGTAGACCATCGGATGGTTCGTTGCTGCCTTGCCCGCGGTCGCATCCCCGTCGCGCCACGGGACAGGGTCCCCGTCGCGCTGCTGGTAGCGGCTCGTGTTTGAGGCGGCGAGCCTGGGCATCCTGTTCGGGACCCAGGACTCCGACCTGCGGTAGACGAGGATCGTGTCCTGCGAGGTAGAAAGCAGTCTGGTGTCGTTCCGGGGCGAGTCCGCCTTCTGCCAGGCGACCTCGGCGACGAAGTTGTTCTCCCCGAGCTCCTCGTCGAGGACGACGCGGCATCGGTGCGACTCCATGTCGAGGTGCACCCATACGGAGGCGTCGTCCGCGAGCAGCGGCCTGATCTGGCGGATCCTGTCCCGAAGGAGGGTGAGCCAGATCGAGTGCGTGATGTTGTCCTCGTACTGCGTGAACGCCTGGCCAGTGTTGAAAGGCGGGTCGATGTAGACCAGCTTGACCTTCCCGGCGTACTTCTCGGAGTAAGCCGGGATCTTGGCCAGCGCGTCCAGCGCGTGCATCGCGTCGCCGGTGATCAAGAGGTTGTCGGTGGTCGGCTGAGGCAGTTCCGCCGGGCGGCTCGCAGGGGTCGGCGCTTCGACTCGGCCGACCTCGTGGAGGAGGCGAACCTCGGAGACTCGGTAGTCCGTCGGGTCGACGAAGGTGTAGTCGTATCTTTCCGTCCCCGGTCGACAGGAGCGTCTTGTCCTTGTCGGTCCAGGTCAGTTCGAGACGGCCCTGGTGTCGGGGCGTCGAGTTCGAGGCCATGCGGCGATCCCTTGCGCTGTGGAGATGACGTTGTCCATCTTGTCGGAGTCCCGACGAAAGCGACGGCGAACCACGACACTGACCAGGCACTACGTGCCTGCCTTGCAGGCGCTCCTCCCGGACAGCCATGGTGAAACGCCAAGCCCGCTGCCCGCCGATGGCGGGGCAACTGCAACCAAAACTGCAACCACGGAACGACGAAGGCCCCGGCCGCTGAGCGGTCGGGGCCTTCGTTTGCCCTGCTGGGCGGGTGCGGAGGATACGAGATTCGAACTCGTGAGGGGTTGCCCCCAACACGCTTTCCAAGCGTGCGCCCTAGGCCACTAGGCGAATCCTCCGGTGGGAACATTACATGACCGAGAGGAGTGCTCGCGAACTCGTTCCGGGCCCGCGACATGGGGTAGCCTCTGCGTAGCCCCTCACGCGGCGCTATCTGACTGAACTCCCCCAGGGCCGGAAGGCAGCAAGGGTAGGTCGGCTCTGGCGGGTGCGTGGGGGGCGCTTGCGTTCCCGAGCGGCCGGCCCGGTTGTCGGCGCTCGCCTATAACCTCGTATGCGTGTCGTCTCTCGCGTTGTACCGCCGCTATCGCCCGGAGTCGTTCGCCGAGGTCATCGGGCAGGAGCATGTCACCGACCCGTTGCAGCAGGCGCTGCGGAACAACCGGGTCAATCACGCGTACCTGTTCAGCGGTCCGCGCGGCTGCGGCAAGACGACCAGTGCGCGCATCCTCGCGCGATGCCTGAACTGCGAGAAGGGTCCGACGCCGACGCCGTGCGGGGAGTGCCAGTCCTGCCAGGACCTCGCGCGGGGCGGGCCCGGTTCGATCGACGTCATCGAGATCGACGCAGCCTCCCACGGTGGTGTGGACGACGCCCGTGACCTGCGCGAGAAGGCGTTCTTCGGGCCCGCGGGCAGCCGGTACAAGATCTACATCATCGACGAGGCCCACATGGTCTCCCCGCAGGGCTTCAACGCTCTGCTCAAGGTCGTCGAGGAGCCCCCGGAGCATCTGAAGTTCATCTTCGCCACCACCGAGCCCGAGAAGGTCATCGGGACCATCCGGTCGCGTACGCACCACTACCCGTTCCGGCTCGTGCCGCCCGGCACCCTGCGGGACTATCTCGGTGAGGTGTGCGGGAAGGAGAACATCCCCGTCGAGGAGGGCGTGCTGCCGCTGGTCGTGCGGGCGGGCGCGGGGTCCGTGCGTGACTCGATGTCCGTCATGGATCAGTTGCTCGCCAGCGCGGGAGAGAGCGGGGTGACGTATGCCATGGCCACCTCCCTGCTCGGGTACACCGACGGTTCCCTGCTCGACTCCGTCGTCGAGGCCTTCGCGACCGGTGACGGAGCCGCCGCCTTCGAGGTCGTCGACCGGGTGATCGAGGGTGGCAACGATCCGCGCAGGTTCGTCGCGGACCTGCTGGAGCGGCTGCGGGACCTCGTCATCCTCGCCGCGGTTCCCGACGCCGCCGACAAGGGGCTCATCGACGCCCCCGCCGACGTCATCGAGCGAATGCAGGCCCAGGCCGGCACCTTCGGCCCCGCCGAACTCACCCGCGCCGCCGACATCGTCAACGAGGGGCTCACCGAGATGCGCGGCGCCAACGCGCCGCGTCTTCAGCTGGAGCTGATCTGCGCGCGCGTGATGCTTCCCGCCGCATACGGCGACGAGCGGTCGCTGATGGCCCGGCTGGACCGGATCGAGCGCGGGGTGAACTTCTCCGCGGGCGCGGCCGGTGGCGCCGGTGTGCCCACCGTGGGGTATGTCCCGGGGCCGGAGGTTCACGGGGGAGCGGGGCAGGGGCAACAGGGAGTGGGGCAGGGGCCCGTGGAGCCGGGGGGCGGTGCTGCCGCCGCGCGGGCCGCGGTCAGGGCCCAGGGCCCGTCGCCCATGCCTACACCCACACCCGCTCCCACACCCGCGCCTGCGTCCATGCCGCCCGCTCCCGCTCCGGCTGCCCCTCAGGCCCAGCCACCCGCGGCCGCCGAGCGTCCGGCCGCGCCGGCCGGTGCCCCCGGTGCCTGGCCCACCGCCGCCCCCGCCGGTGCGGGCGGCACCCGGCGGCCCGGCGGCTGGCCCACGGCCACCCCGGCGGGCGGCGGCGGGCGCCCTCCGGCGTCGGCGCCGGCGGCGGGGCCGAGCGCACCCGCGCCCACCGCCGCCCCCGCGCCCCAGGCGGCGCCGTCGGCTCCCGCTCCCGCTCCTTCGGGCGGCGGCGGTGGTCTCGATCCCCGCACGCTCTGGCCGAACATTCTCGAGACGGTGAAGAACCGCCGTCGCTTCACCTGGATCCTGCTCAGCCAGAACGCCCAGGTGACCGGCTTCGACGGCACCACCCTCCAGATCGGCTTCGTGAACGCGGGCGCGCGGGACAACTTCCTCAGCAGCGGCAGCGAGGACGTGCTGCGCCAGGCGCTGGCCGAGCAGTTCCACGTGCAGTGGAAGATCGAGGCGGTCGTGGACCCGTCCGGCGGCGGCGCGATGCCCCCCGCCCAGGCCGCGCCCCCCGGCGGCGGCTACGGCGGTGGCGCGGGCCATGGCGGTGGTGGTGGCGGTGGCGGGTACGGCGGCGCCGGCACCGGTGGCGGTCAGCGTCCGTCCGCGCCGCAGGCGGGTCCTCCGGCCGCCCCCGCCCGGCCCGCGAGCGCTTCCGCGGCCCCGGCCCCCGCGCCGGCCGCGCCGCCCCGCCCGTCCGCGCCGGAGCCGCCGGCCCCCGTCTCCCCCGAGGACGACACCCCCGAGGACGACGACCCCGACCTGGACGAATCCGCCCTTTCCGGGACGGAACTCCTCGTACGGGAGCTGGGAGCGTCGGTCGTCGAGGAGATCGCGAACGAGTAGGGTCCGGCGCCTCGCGGGGCTTTCCGAGGGGCGACGGACGCCCTCCGTCACGGTGGTGTTCGGAGGAACCCACGAACCACCTCCCCCCACCCCTTCGGAAGCCCGCACAAAGCGAACCCGCCGTCTCCCGTTAGGCTGACCCCCGTGAAGGTCCTCGTCATCGGCAGCGGCGCCCGCGAACACGCCCTGTGCCACTCCCTGTCCCTCGACCCCGATGTCACCGCGCTGTACTGCGCGCCCGGCAACGCCGGCATCGCCGAGGTCGCCGAGCTGCACCAGGTCGACGCCCTCGACGGCGCGGCCGTGTCCGCGCTGGCCGTGCGGCTCGGCGCGGACCTCGTGGTGGTCGGTCCGGAGGCGCCCCTCGTCGCCGGTGTCGCCGACGCCGTGCGCGACGCCGGCATTCCGGTCTTCGGCCCCTCCAAGGAAGCCGCGCAGCTCGAAGGCTCCAAGGCCTTCGCGAAGGACGTCATGGCGGGGGCGGGCGTACCCACCGCCCGTTCGTACGTCTGCACGACGCCCGAGGAGGTCGACAACGCCCTCAAGGCGTTCGGCGCCCCGTACGTCGTCAAGGACGACGGGCTCGCGGCCGGCAAGGGCGTCGTCGTCACCGGCGACGTCGAGGCGGCCCGTGCGCACGCCGGGGGATGCGACCGGGTGGTCATCGAGGAGTTCCTCGACGGCCCCGAGGTCTCCCTCTTCGCGATCACCGACGGCGAGACCGTCGTACCCCTCCAGCCCGCCCAGGACTTCAAGCGCGCGCTGGACGGCGACGAGGGCCCGAACACCGGCGGCATGGGGGCGTACTCCCCGCTGCCGTGGGCCGATCCGAAGCTGGTCGACGAGGTCATGGAGACGGTGCTGCAGCCGACCGTCGACGAGATGCGGCGCCGTGGCACCCCCTTCTCGGGCCTGCTCTACGCCGGTCTGGCGATCACCTCGCGCGGTGTCCGCGTGATCGAGTTCAACGCCCGATTCGGCGACCCCGAGACCCAGGTGGTCCTGGCCCGGCTGAAGACCCCGCTGGGCGGCATCCTGATGGCCGCCGCCACCGGCAACCTCGCCCACCTGGAGCCGACGCGCTGGAGCGACGAGGCCGCCGTCACCGTGGTCGTCGCCTCGCACAACTACCCCGGCACCCCCCGCACCGGCGACCCGATCACCGGTCTGGACGAGGTCGCCGCCCAGGACGCCCCGGACGCGTACGTCCTGCACGCCGGTACGCGGCGCGAGGGCGACGCGGTCGTCAGCGCGGGCGGGCGCGTGCTGTCCGTCACGGCGACCGGCAAGGACCTCACCGAGGCCCGCGACCGCGCCTACCGCGCGGTGGCCCGGATCCGCCTCGACGGCTCCCAGCACCGCACGGACATCGCGGCGAAGGCCGCGCGGGAGGCGTAGGGCCTGTTGCGACAGTGGCGCCGCCCGCGCGAAGCACGGCACGCGCTCTCGCCGCACCGGCCGAAAGTCCGCAGCGGGGGCCCAGTCGCACCGGCCGGGGTCCGCTCCCGGCACCGATGAACCCCGCAGGCCCCGGATCCATCTCAGGATCCGGGGCCTGACCCTTGCCGTCTGTCGTCCACCTTTCCCCAAAGCCATTCCATCGGGTGAGCGATGCGCCATCCGGCTGACGTGACCCGAGGCCCCAACTAGGGTGCCGCGCAAGCGTTCCGGCACTTGGCCCACCGGCATTGCGATGTCAGTGGCGGGTGCCACAGTGGGGAGCATGGGCAATGCCAGGACAGCGTCCGGAGCCGGGAGGGGGTGACGTCGGACCATGAGCGGAAGCGGAATGGGAGCAGCGCGGGCAGGGGGGCCGAGCGCGCGGTCCCGGGCGCTGGCCGTGCTGCGGGTCCGCAGCCGGGCGCTGGCCGTCGCGCTGCTGCCGGCCGCCGTCGCCGTGATCCTGCTCGTCGGCGGTTCCACCGGCCGTCTCCCCGGTGCCGGCTGGGATCTGGCTCGCCGGTTCCTCACGCCCGTCGCGGTGCTCGTTCTGCTCCTCGCCGCCGGGGTCGCCCTGGTCGTCGCCCGTGCCCGGCCCGCCATGAGCCCCACGGTGCCGATCGCCGAGGAGGCGGCCCCCGACCTGTACCGGATGGTGCGTGACCTGGCCGACCGCCTCGACGTCCCGACTCCGTCCGCGATAGCGCTCACCCCGGACTGCGACAGCTGGCTGGAGGACCGCACCCATCCGGCCCATGGCCCTCCGCCGGCCGAGGAGCACCGCGACATAGCGGGCGCGGGACGGCCTCCGCGCAGGGCGCCCGCCGCACCCGTCCTGGTGATCGGCTCTCCGTTCCTGTGGTGGATGCGGGTGGGCGAGCTGCGCGCGGTCCTCGCCCCGGTGGTCGCGGGTACGGGACCGTCGGCGCACCCGGACATAGCCGCCGCCCGGCGCTTCGTGCAGGGGCTGGACGCGGCGGTGGCCGTGACCTCGGCGCCGCGACGCGGCCCCGTGGCCCGCGGGGTGCTCGCGGGCGTCGGCTGGGTGGTGCGGCTGCTGCTGCGCGGGTGCCGGGGGCATGCCGCCGAGATGGAGCGCGGGGTCGCGGCCGCGGCGGCCGACCGTGCACAGGCTGTGGACTACGGGCTGCGGATCGTCGCCCAGGAACAGGTGGGCCTGGCGTACGCGGGCTGGGACCGGCTGCTCACCCGGGTCGCGCTGCCCGCCTGGCGGATGGGCCGCTGGCCGTCGCGGCTCAACGCGGGAGTGGTGGCGGCACTCACCGAGCTGTCCCGCCGCGACCGGCTGGCGGAGGGCTTCGCCTCCCGCCTCGGCGAGCGTCCCGCCTGCGATCTGCTCGAAGAGCCCGGCGCGGTGGACGAGGCCACCTCGCTGCTCGCCGCCCGCCTCTTCCACGGTGGGCCCGCGGAGACCGGTCCGGACTGGTCACCGGTCCACTGGGGCGACTATCCGGAGGAGGTCGTCGACCGCAAGTGGCGCACCGACGCCGCCCGCCTCCACCGGGTCCTGGACGCCCTCCACATACCTCCGCCCACCCCGGGAGAGCATCCGGCCCCGGACGGCCCCACCCTCACCCGGGTCCTCGCCCACCTGACGACCCACCCCGGGCCGGGAGAGCGGCCGCCCGTGCCCGTCGCATCGTCCGGACTGGTGTCGGGGCCTGCCCAGCCCGGGGAACCCCCGATGCCCGGGGAACCCCCGGTGCAGGGGGAAGGCGACCCGCGCCCGTCCTCCGCTCCGGCCATGGACTCCGACCCCGGTCTCGCTCCGGACGACGACGAGGACCTGGCCGACACCACTCCTCGCAGCGCCGCACTGGCGGCCCGGCTGAGTGCCGAGCTGGCGCGCGAGGAGACGGCCGCCGCCGCGGGCCCGGAAGGCACCCCGCACCCCGGCACCCCCGACCCCGCCGCCTCCCGTGACGACCACGCCCTCCCCCTGTTCCCGCTCCAGGCCCCCCGCACCTCCCGTGAGCTGCTCGCCGACCACATCACGGCGATGGTCTGCTGCGCGGCGATGGACACCGCGGGCGCCACCCCCGGCCTCGACTGGCTCGACGGCCCGACGCTGCTCCTGGGCGGCGTACGGGTGTCGGACCTGTCCCCCCAGGTGCTGGCCCTGATCGAGGACGGCGATCCCTCCGGCCTCCGTCTGTGGCTGACCCGGTACGGCATACGCCCGGAGAAGCCGGTCCGCCTCGTCTGAGCCCGCCACCCCGTCACTCCGCCCCCCCGTCACCCCGCTACCCCTCCGGCCCGCTCGGAGTCGGCCCTTCCGCTTTCGGTCAATTCACAACGACCGGTGACGGACTGCGTGCGTTATGTGATGTGCTTGGACCGTTCGCGCTCGCCGGCAAGGGCTCGCGACATACGACAAGCACATAACTGACGTAGGGCCTCACTCGTCAGGCGACTGCCGAACAGCACCACGCACCGCATCGCAACCGGGGCACGAGGAGGGGAGCGATCATGGGCTCGGAGCAGATTCGCCGCTGGGAGTCGGGAGCACTGGCGCACGCCGTGAACGACCCCTTCGGGCAGGGACCCCTCCCATGGCTGCGCGGCAGCGAGACGTACTTCGGCGACAGCGGCCAGCTCGTCCCCT
The DNA here is from genome assembly GCF_044540255.1 of Streptomyces sp. NPDC086080. Taxonomy (NCBI): domain Bacteria; kingdom Bacillati; phylum Actinomycetota; class Actinomycetes; order Kitasatosporales; family Streptomycetaceae; genus Streptomyces; species Streptomyces sp. NPDC086080. Next base: position 66,239 of record NZ_JBITRU010000037.1, on the reverse strand, counting down.
GGTACGTGGACGCGGACGCGGACCCGTTGCCGGACCCGGGCCGGACGGTGGCGGCCCGCATCCCCCGGCAGGGCGGCCCCAGGACCCGCGCCCCCCGCTTCTCCGGCGGTCCCCGCGCCGCCGACGACGTACGCCGCCAGATCAAGGGCTTCAGCTCGACCGGCGCCGTCGCCCCCGGAGAGTCCATCGACTTCCACATCACCGTCGACCCGCCCCAGGAGTTCGGCGTCGACGTCTACCGCATCGGCGACTACGGCGGCGACGGCGCGATCAAGATCACCTCCAGCCCCCGCCTCTCCGGCATCGTGCAGCCCCCGCCGCTCACCGCCGACCGCACCGTCTCCTGCCACCACTGGTGGCTCTCCTGGCGGTTACCGGTGCCGTCGTACTGGAGCGTCGGCGCGTATGTCGCCGTGCTCACCACGGCCGACGGCTACCGCTCGCACATCCCGTTCACCGTCCGCGACAGGCGCCCGGCGGACCTCCTCCTCGTCCTGCCCGACGTCACCTGGCAGGCCTACAACCTCTACCCGGAGGACGGCCGCACCGGCGCGAGCCTCTACCACGCCTGGGACGAGCGGGGCAGGCTGCTCGGTGAGTCCGACGCCGCCGTCACCGTCTCCTTCGACCGCCCCTACGCAGGCGCCGGCCTCCCGCTGCACGTCGGGCACGCCTACGACGTCATCCGCTGGGCCGAACGCTACGGCTACGACCTCGCCTACGCCGACGCCCGCGATCTGCACGCCGGCCGGGTGGACCCCACCCGGTACCGGGGCCTGGTCTTCCCCGGCCACGACGAGTACTGGTCGGCGCCCATGCGCACCGCCGTGGAGCGCGCCCGCGCGCACGGCACGTCCCTGGTCTTCCTCTCCGCCAACACCCTGTACTGGCAGGTGGAGCTGGCCGCCTCCCCCGCCGGCCCCGACCGCCTGCTGACCTGCCGCAAACGCCGGGGCCCGGGCAAACCGGTGCTGTGGCGGGAGATCGACCGGGCCGAGCAGCAGCTGCTCGGCATCCAGTACGCCGGCCCCGTCCCGCGGCCGCACCCGCTGATCGTCCGCAACGCGGGCCACTGGATGTGGGAGGCGACCGGCGCCCACGAGGGCGACGGCATCGAGGGCATGGTCGCGGGCGAGGCCGACCGCTACTACCCGCGCACCCCGCTGCCCGAGTACGAGGAGCGCGTCCTGCTCGCGCACTCCCCGTACACCGACCGGGCGGGCGCCGGGCGCCACCAGGAGACCTCCCTCTACCGTGCCCCCTCCGGCGCCTGGGTCTTCGCCGCCGGCACCTTCGCCTGGTCACCGGCGCTGGACCGGCCGGGCCATGCCGACCCCCGGATCCAGCGCGCCACGGCCAACCTCCTGGACCGCATCTGCAAACGCGACTGACCCGCGGCGACGACCGGCTCCCCGGTACGGGAGAATCGAGTCATTCAGACAGAACCACGGGGAGGAACCGTGTCCGGATTCGTCGAGAAGCCCGAACCGATCCAGGTTCCGGGCCTGGTGCATCTGCACACCGGCAAGGTGCGCGAGCTGTACCGGAACGAGGCGGGCGACCTCGTGATGGTCGCCAGTGACCGCATCTCCGCCTACGACTGGGTGCTGCCGACCGAGATCCCCGACAAGGGCCGGGTGCTCACCCAGCTGTCCCTGTGGTGGTTCGACCAGCTCGCCGACCTGCTGCCGCACCACGTCCTGAGCACCGACGTCCCGGACGGCGCCCCCGCCGACTGGGCGGGCCGCACCCTGGTCTGCAAGTCGCTGAACATGGTCCCCGTGGAGTGCGTGGCCCGCGGCTACCTCACCGGCTCGGGCCTCGCCGAGTACCACGAGACCCGTACGGTCTGCGGCCTCGCTCTCCCGGAGGGCCTGGTGGACGGCTCCGAGCTGCCCGCCCCGATCTTCACCCCGGCCACCAAGGCCGCCGTCGGCGACCACGACGAGAACGTCTCCTACGAGGAGGTCGCCCGCCAGGTGGGCGCGGACACCGCGGCCCGGCTGCGCCAGGCGACCCTCGCCGCCTACTCCCGCGCCCGGGACATCGCCCGGGACCGGGGGATCATCCTCGCGGACACCAAGTTCGAGTTCGGCTTCGACGGCGAGACGCTGGTCATCGCCGACGAGGTGCTCACCCCGGACTCCTCCCGCTTCTGGCCGGCCGAGCAGTGGGAACCGGGCCACGCCCAGCCCTCGTACGACAAGCAGTTCGTACGGGACTGGCTCACCTCGGCCGAGTCGGGCTGGGACCGCAAGAGCGAGCAGCCCCCGCCGCCGCTGCCGCAGCACGTGGTGGATGCGACCCGGGCCAAGTACGTGGAGGCGTACGAGCGGTTGACCGGCACTCCCTGGAGCTGACCGCACGACGGTCGGGCCCTGCGGGGCCCGACCGCCCATGGCAACCGCCCATGACAAAGGCCCCGGTCGATGACCGGGGCCTTTGCTGCCGAGCGAACGACGAGGTTCGAACTCGCGACCTCAACCTTGGCAAGGTTGCGCTCTACCAACTGAGCTACGTTCGCATGCGCCGTGGCGCGAGAACCACTATACCCAACCTCGCTCCCGTGCGAGGCGCACCGCGGCATGACGGTTCTCCGCCCCGAGCTTCGAGACGGCCGAGGAGAGATAGTTGCGCACGGTGCCCTGGGACAGCGCGGCCCGCTCCGCGATCTCCGCCACGGGCGCCCCGTCCGCCGCCAGCTCCAGCACCTCCGCCTCGCGCACGGTCAGCGGGGAGTCGCCGGCGGCGATCGCGTCGGCGGCCAACTCGGGGTCGACGTAACGGTTTCCCGCGTGCACCGTGCGGATGATCTCCGCGAGGCGCTGGGCGCTGACGGTCTTGGGGACGAACCCGCGCACACCTGCCGCAAGCGCCCGCTTCAGATGTCCCGGCCGTCCGTGACTGGTCACGATCAGCACCCGGCAGCCGGGCAGCTCGGACCGCAGCGATGTGGCGACCTTCACACCGTCCGCGCCGGGCATCTGCAGATCCAGTACGGCCACGTCGGGGGCGTGCGCCCGGGCCATCGCCAGTGCCTCCGGCCCGGAGGCCGCCTCGGCGACCACCGTCAGATCGTCCTCGAACGAGAGCAGCGCGGCCAGGGCGCCCCGGATCAGATGCTCGTCGTCGGCGAGCAGCAGCCGTACGGGCCGGGGGGCGGTCACGATGTCGCCCCACTCACGGAACCGGGCCTCTCCACGACGGCGGCCGGAGCGGCCTCGCCGGAATGCGCGGGCAGCGGGACCTCGGCGGTCAGCAGGAACCGCCCGTCCCCGGTGGGCCCGGCCCGCAGGGTCCCCCCGATCTCCGCCAGCCGTTCGCGCAGCCCGATGAGCCCGGCCCCCCGGTCCGGTCCGCCGGTCCGGGGTACGCCGTCGTTCTCCACCGTCAGCACCACACGCCCCTCCTTCACCCGCAGTTCCATCGCGCACCGCCGTGCGTCCCCGTGCCGCAGCACATTCGTGGCCGCCTCCCGCACCGCCCACCCGAGCGCGGACTGCACCGGCGCGGGGAACCCGGCCGCCGGGCCGGTGACCGTGCAGTCGATACCGGCGGCGGACAGCACCCCCTGCGCGCCCGCGAGCTCGTTGCCGAGGTCCGCCTCGCGATAGCCGCGCACGACCTCGCGCACCTCCCGCTGCGCCTCCTGCGCGAGGCGCTGCACCTCGACCATCTGGGTCACGGCCTCGGGCCGCCCCCGCTGGACCAGTTGGACGGCCAGCTCGCTCTTCAGCGCGATCACCGCGAGGTTGCGCCCCATCACGTCGTGCAGATCCCGTCCGAACCTGAGCCGCTCCTCGGCGACGGCGAGCCGCGCGCGGGTGTCACGGGCCTCGTCCAGCTCGTAGACGGCGTTGAGCAGCCAGGCGGAGAAGGAGTAGGTGAAGGCGAAGAACCCGCCCCCGGCCAGCACGACCAGGGCGGTGACAAGAGCGGCGGGCCAGGGCATCCCGACGGCGCCGGACACCGCTCCCGAGCCCACCGCGAAGCCCGCCACCAGGGCGGTCACCCGCCGCTGCCCATGTACGCCGACGGCGGTGGTGCCGGCGCCGAAGACCATCACGATCGCGAAGAGTGCGCCGGCGGCCTCGGCGGCATCGTCGTCGCCGTGCCGGGCGACGACGAGCGAGACGACGGCCACCAGCGCGGTGGTGACGGCCAGTGTCCACAGCGTCCGGACCGGCCGGTCCCGCTGTCCGCGCAGCCAGTCCAGGGAACGCGAGGCGGTCACGCCGCAGACCACGCTGTGGACGGCCGCCATGGACACCAGCAGCGTCGTCGTCCGCGGCTCCGCGAGCCCGAGCGCCGGCCCCACGGCCACCGAGAGCTCGGTCAGCGCGAGCAGATGGAACGACCACCGCGTGTACGTCTCGAACTTCGCCGGTGTGCTCTTGCGCCCCCACCAGCCGCCCGGCCTGCTCATCCGCTCGCCCCTGCCCTCGCCCGCTTCAGCGCCTCGGCTCCCAGCGGAACCACCGTCGTACAGCGAACACCGCGACCAGGATCCAGGCCACCGCCACGGCAACGGCTCCCAGCGCCCCGCCGGCCGACAGGTCGCCGGTGAAGCCGCCGCGCACCAGGGTCATCACGGGGGTCAGCGGCAGGAACTCGCAGACGGCGGCCACCTTGTCGGGAAGAATCTCCAGCGGGATCATCATCCCGGAGGCCATCATCGACAGGAACATCAGCGGTAGCGGGGTGACCTGCGCGCTCTCGCTGGTCCGGGTGAAGGCCGCGGTGACCGCCGCGAGTCCCACGCACAGCACCAGCCCCAGCAGGAGGCCCAGCACCGACAGATACACGGCGGGCGGGGCCGACATGTCCAGCAGGATCACACAGCCGCCCGCCAGCAGCAGCGACTGCACCAGGCCCGTGGCGGTCGCCGGCAGCGCGGACCCGGCCAGGATCTCGCCGTCCCGCAGTTCCCCGGTACGCAGCCGCTTGAGGACGAGTTCCTCGCGGCGGGCCACGAGGGAACCGACGAGCGCCGAGTAGACGGCGAAGAGGAGCGAGAAGCCGACCGCGGCCGGCAGCAGCATCGTACCGATGGTGAGTCCGGCCCCGGCGAGGTCCATTTCCCTGGCGGTCTCGCGCGCGCTGAGCGGCAGCACCAGCGGTACGAACAGCGCGGCGAAGAGGGTGCCCTTGCTCCGGCCCAGCAGGGTCAGTTCGGCTCGGGCGAGCGCGGTCATCCGGCTCATCGGGGTGGTCACGGATGTGCTCATGCCGCGTACTCCTTCGTCGTCGCCGTTCCCGCGGCAGCCCCCTTGGCGATCGCGAGGAACGCCTCCTCCAGGGACGCCGAGCGCACGTCCAGCCGGTGCAGTTCCACCCCGGCGCGGTCCGCCCACACCAGCAGCGCGGTGGCCGCCCGCTGCAGTTCGTGGGTGCGCAGCCGGACGGTCCGGCCGTCGACGGTGTGGTCGTGCACACCCAGTTCGGCGAGCGGCGGCAGATCGCCCACGAAGTAGCCCTCGGGCAGGTCGAAGGTGATCCGGGACGGTTCGGACGCGGTCACCTCGGCCGGGGTGCCGGTGACGGCGATGCGGCCCTCGTGCATGATCGCGAGCCGGTCGGCGAGGAACTCCGCCTCTTCGAGGTAGTGCGTGGTGAGCAGCACGGTCGTCCCGCGGTCGCGCAGACCGCTCACCAGGTCCCAGGTCTCCCGGCGGCCTTCGGGGTCGAGTCCGGCGGTCGGTTCGTCGAGGAACAGCACCTCGGGATCGCCGAGCAGCGCGAGCGCGAGGTCCAGTCGGCGCCGCTGTCCCCCGGAGAGCTGCTTCACCCGGACGCCGGTCTTCGTCTCCAGCCCGACCAGGGTCAGCACCTCCTCCGTGGGCCGGGCTCCGCTGACGCAGCCCGCCCACATCCGGGCGGTCTCGGCGACGGTCAGCTCGGAGGGGAAACCGCCCTCCTGGAGCATCACGCCGGTGCGGGGCCGAATGACCGCGCGGTCGGTGTGCGGGTCGTGGCCGAGGACCCGGATGCGCCCGTCGGCCGGGGCCGCGAGGCCCTCCAGCAGTTCGACGGTGGAGGTCTTGCCCGCTCCGTTGGTGCCGAGCAGGGCGAAGATCTCGCCGCGCCGCACCGAGAAGTCGATCCCGCGCACCGCCTCGAACCCGCCCCCGTAGACACGTCGTAGGCCGGTGACCTCGATCACGTGCTCGTGTTCGTTGGTTTCCATGCCCCGATCATCCCGGTGGGCGGGCGGCCCGGGCAGTGCGGGCTGTCATTCCCGGACATGACACATGTCAGTCGGCGCCGCCGGGAGACGCTTCCCTCGGGGAGATCACGGCAAAGGCCCCGGTCGATGACCGGGGCCTTTGATCGAAGAGCGGACGACGAGGCTCGAACTCGCGACCTCAACCTTGGCAAGGTTGCGCTCTACCAACTGAGCTACGTCCGCATTGCCTCCGACCGGCTCTCACCGATCGGCGCGGGCACCAGCCTACCTGATCGACATGGATGTCCGGTACGGCGATGCAGAGCGGGTGACAGGAATTGCACACTGCGCCTTCCCCCTGGAAGGGGGATGTTCTACTACTGAACTACACCCGCATGTACTCCGTGAGCCGGGCCTTTCGGCCTTGCCCCTCGGCGTGCTCCAGACTCTAGCTGATCAGCGGGGGTGGTGCGCAAGTCGGTTGCCGCGAGGGGCGGGTGACCGGCCGTCGGGCGGCTCACCCGAACGGGCGCGGCCCGCTCGCCCGCCCGGGTGATCCGGTCTCCGGCGGCCGGCTGCGGGACGGCCGCCGGCCGGCTCATCGCGCCGCGGCGAACGCCTCGTAGACCTTCTTGGGGATCCGTCCCCGCGCGGGAACGTCCATCCGGTTGGCCTGCGCCCAGGCGCGTACGGCGGCCGGGTCGGGGGCCACCTCCGTCTGCCGGTACGCCTTGCCGGAGCGCGACCGCTTGCGGCCGGCGTCCACGTAGGGCTCGAGCGCCTTCCGCAGTTTCCTGGCATTGGCTTCATTGAGGTCGATCTCGTACGACTTGCCGTCGAGTCCGAAGGCGATCGTTTCCGCCGCTTCCGAGCCGTCGATGTCGTCAAAGAGAGTGACCACGACCTTCTGCGCCACGAATATCGGTCCCTTCGTGCGACACCTCTCGTCCGTACGTCCATGATGACGTGCCGGTACGTCGCCGAGATGTCGGCTGTTCGCCTGTAATCGGGCAAAGTATCTGCTAATGACAATTCATTTGTACAGTGCCCGGCAATGCAATGTGAAGCCCGACTAAATCTGTCCGCGTGTCCGCGGCGCAATAGAGATGGGGGAGCGAACGCAGATCTTTCCCGGATTTTTTCCCTCGCGCCTCCTCGCGATGCCGAATCGTGATCGGCCTCACGTAGATTCCTACAACTCTACTCGCGTAGAAATTTGGTGCGGGTAGTCTGAAGGGACCTGCTCAGCACCACACACCGGGAGTGCCAGTGGCACGCGTCGTAGTCGACGTCATGCTCAAGCCGGAGATCCTCGACCCCCAGGGCCAGGCGGTGCAGCGCGCACTGCCGCGACTGGGCTTCGAAGGGATCTCGGACGTCCGTCAGGGAAAGCGATTCGAACTGGAAGTGGACGGGCCGGTCGACGAGGCCGCGCTCGCCCGTATCCATGATCTTGCGGAATCCTTCCTCGCCAACACCGTGATCGAGGACTTCACCGTCCGCGTCGAGAGCGTCGCGGAGGCCGTGAAGTGACCGCTCGTATTGGCGTCGTCACTTTCCCCGGCAGCCTGGACGACCGGGACTCGCAGCGTGCGATCCGCATCGCCGGCGCCGAACCCGTCGCCCTCTGGCACAAGGACAAGGACCTCAAGCAGGTCGACGCCGTCGTGCTCTGCGGTGGTTTCTCGTACGGCGACTATCTGCGGGCCGGCGCCATCGCGCGCTTCTCGCCGGTGATGGACACGGTCATCGACCAGGCCAGGGCCGGCCTGCCGGTACTCGGCATCTGCAACGGCTTCCAGATCCTCACCGAGGCGCACCTGCTCCCCGGCGGCATGCTGGGCAACGACCACCTGCACTTCATCTGCCGCGACCAGAAGCTGCGGGTGGAGAACGCGAACACCGCCTGGACCACCGACTACACGGCCGGCCAGGAGATCCACATCCCGCTGAAGAACATGGACGGCCGCTACGTCGCCGATCAGCGGACGCTGGACGAGCTGGAGGCGGAGGGCCGCGTCGCCTTCCGCTACGTGGTCCGCGGCGAAGCCGCTGATGGATGCGGTAACCCCAACGGCTCGCTCAACGACATCGCGGGCATCACCAACGCCGCCGGCAACGTCGTCGGCCTGATGCCGCACCCCGAGCACGCCGTCGAGTCGCTGATCGGTACGGGCCGTACCGACGGCCTGCCGTTCTTCACCTCGATCCTCAAGAAGCTGGTCAACGTATGAGCCGGACGCCTCTGGACACGGTCGAGCAAGCGGCCGCGACCCCCGACGTCGAGCTGCCCTGGGCCGAGCTGGGCCTGAAGAAGGACGAGTACGAGCGGGTGGTGGAGATCCTCGGCCGCCGCCCGACCGGCGCCGAGCTCGCCATGTACTCGGTGATGTGGTCCGAGCACTGCTCGTACAAGAGCAGCAAGGTCCACCTGCGCCAGTTCGGCGAGAAGGCCCCCGAGTCCGAGGCCCTGCTCGTCGGCATCGGCGAGAACGCCGGCGTCGTCGACGTCGGCCAGGGCTACGCGGTCACCTTCAAGGTCGAGTCGCACAACCACCCCTCCTACGTCGAGCCCTACCAGGGCGCGGCCACGGGCGTCGGCGGCATCGTCCGCGACATCATCGCGATGGGCGCCCGCCCGGTCGCGGTCGTGGACCCCCTGCGCTTCGGCGCCGCGGACCACCCCGACACCAAGCGGGTCCTGCCGGGTGTCGTCGCCGGCATCGGCGGCTACGGCAACTGCCTCGGCCTGCCCAACATCGGCGGCGAGGTCGTCTTCGACGCCTGCTACCAGGGCAACCCGCTGGTCAACGCCGGTGCCATCGGCGTCATGCGGCACGAGGACATCCACCTCGCCAAGGCGTCCGGCGCGGGCAACAAGGTCATCCTCTACGGCGCCAGGACCGGCGGCGACGGCATCGGCGGCGCGTCGATCCTGGCGAGCGAGACCTTCGACGACGCGAAGCCGTCGAAGCGTCCGGCAGTCCAGGTCGGCGACCCCTTCCAGGAGAAGCTCCTCATCGAGTGCACCTTGGAGGCGTTCAAGGAGAAGCTGGTCGTCGGCATCCAGGACCTGGGAGCGGCTGGCCTGTCCTGCGCCACGTCGGAGCTGGCGTCGAACGGCTCCGGCGGCATGCGCGTCACCCTCGACGACGTCCCGCTGCGCGACTCCACGCTCTCGCCCGAGGAGATCCTCATGAGCGAGTCGCAGGAGCGCATGTGCGCGGTCGTGGAGCCGGAGAAGGTCGACCGCTTCCTCGAGATCTGTGACAAGTGGGACGTCATCGCCACCGTCATCGGCGAGGTGACCGACGGCGACCGCCTGGAGATCTACTGGCACGGCGGCAAGATCGTCGATGTCGACCCGCGCACCGTCGCCCACGACGGCCCGGTCTACGAGCGCCCCTACGCCCGCCCGTCCTGGCAGGACGAGCTCCAGGCGGACGACGCGAACAAGCTGGCCCGCCCGGAGACCTCCGAGGAGCTGAAGGACCAGGTCCTGAAGCTGGTCGGCTCGCCCAACCAGGCCTCCAAGCAGTGGATCACCCAGCAGTACGACCACTTCGTGCAGGGCAACACGGTCCTCGCCCAGCCCGAGGACTCCGGCATGATCCGTATCGACGAGGCGTCCGGCCTCGGCGTCGCGATCGCCACCGACGGAAACGGCCGCTACGCCAAGCTCGACCCCTACACGGGCGCCCAGCTGGCCCTCGCCGAGGCCTACCGCAACGTGGCGACGACCGGCGCCAAGCCGCTCGCCGTCTCCGACTGCCTGAACTTCGGCTCGCCCGAGGACCCGGCGGTCATGTGGCAGTTCGCGGAGGCCGTACGCGGTCTGGCGGACGGCTGTCAGCAGCTCGGCACCCCGGTGACCGGCGGCAACGTCTCCCTCTACAACCAGACGGGGGAGGCCGCCATCCACCCGACCCCGGTGGTCGCGGTGCTCGGCGTCATCGACGATGTGGCCCGCCGCACGCCGGTCGCCTTCCAGGAGGAGGGGCAGCTGATCTACCTCCTCGGCGACACCCGGGAGGAGTTCGGCGGCTCGGCCTGGTCCCAGGTCGTCCACGACCACCTCGGCGGGCTGCCGCCCAAGGTCGACCTGGAGCGTGAGCGGCTGCTCGGCGAGATCCTGATCTCCGCCTCCCGCGACGGCATGATCGACTCCGCGCACGATCTCTCGGACGGCGGTCTGATCCAGGCGGTCGTCGAGTCGGCGCTGCTCGGGGAGAAGGGCGCGCGTCTGGTCGTCCCGGACGGGCTCGACGCCTTCACCTTCCTGTTCTCCGAGTCGGCAGGCCGCGCGATCGTCGCCGTGCCGCGCTCGGAGGAGCTCCGCTTCAACGACATGTGCGGTGCGCGTGGTCTGCCGGCCGCCCGTATCGGGGTCGTCGATGGCGACACGGTCGAGGTCCAGGGCGAGTTCGCGCTGACCTTGGCGGAGCTGCGCGAGGCGCACGAGTCGACCGTCCCGGCGCTGCTGGCCTGAGCGGACGGCCCCGCCGCCCGACGCGACGAAGGGGAGCATTCGTCCCGGCACGACACGCCGCCCGCGTGGCGGCTCGCCGGGACGAATGCTCCCCTTCGTGTTGCCGGGACGGATGACCGGGGGCACTCCGGCCTCGGCTCAGGACGTCACCAGGGCGATCGTCACCAGGAGCGCGACCGAGCTGATGATCTCGGCGATGCCGATCCACTTGGGTGTGAGGCCCCGTGGGGGCAGGACGGCCGCGCGGATCAGGAAGCCCGTGAAGGGAACCGCGTACGGCAGCGCCACCCAGGCGGCCGCCGCCAGGGCGAGGGCGTGGAAGACCAGGGACACGGCCAGTACGCGCCGGTTGCCCCGCTCGCGGATGGTGGTCCTGACGAAGAGCAGGGATCCGGTGAAGTACAGGAGCGTCACCAGGAACGGGTCGGCGACCTCCCAGGGCGAGGCTCCGCCGGCCACCGCGACCACGGGGAGGACGAGTGTCGCCGCGACGACCGACACCAGGCCGTTGGCCAGCGCGCGGTCGCGCCGGGCCCGGGCGAAGAGCCCGTTGACCGCGAGGACGGCCGCGAAGAGCGGGGCGAAGAGCAGCAGCTGAGGGCGCGCCAGGAGGACCGTGACCCCGGCGGCCGCGGTGACGCCGCCGTAGAGGAGGAGCTGTGCGCGGACCCGGCCGGGGCGGCGCGTCTTGACGGCCAGCAGGGCGAAGTAGGACAGCAGGTAGCCGCCCACCCAGGCGAGCAGGAGCGGGAGCTGCACCCAGGAGAAGCCGACGGCGATCAGACCGGCGGCGTAGGGGACGAGCAGCATGGCCCAGGCCCCGTGCTGCGGGGGGATCCACTGGCCGCGGCGTCTGCGCGGCCGTGCGGCCGGGGCGGGCCGCGTGACACTTTTCGCGGTGTTCGCGGTGTTCGCGGTGTCCGCGGTGTCCGCGGGCTTCGCGGTGGTGGTGCGGAGTCTGAGTGGCTGTGTGGACATGGGCGCCCTCGTCCGTCGGGCCGTACCCGGACGGGTGCACATCCCGTCGCCCGTCCATGGGACACGGATGAATTCAGTAGAAACAAAAGTCAACTGTTTCTACTGAAAAGGGACTGTAACATAGGCTGCCGTCATGCCACCGGCCAAGAAGCGCACCCGCTCCTACGACCCCGCCAGGACCCGCGCCGCCGTCCTGGCCCAGTTCGGGAACGTACGGTCGGCGGTCCGCACCCTCACCCCGGACCGGCTCGCCCTGCCCACCCGGCTCGGCGACTGGACCGTACGGGAACTGGTCGCGCACATCGGGATGGCGCTGACAGCGGTGGACCGCCTCCTCGACGAGCCCGAGCCCGCCCGGCAGGACGGGCACCTGCTCGACTGGCCGTCGGCCATCGGCGCCGACGCGGACGCCATCGCCGGCACCGCCCGGCGGCTCGCGGCGGACCATCCCGACCTCGACGCCCACCTCGCGGACGTCGAGCAGCGCTTCACCACCCGCCTCGACACACACCCCGGGAGCAGGCTGCTGCCCACCAGCGCGGGCGCGCTGCCGCTGGCCGACTACGTCGTGACCCGCGCCGTGGAGCTCGTCGTCCACACCGACGACCTGAACGCGGCCGTACCCGGTCTGGACATCCCGTACGACCGCCAGGCCCTCGCCGCCTGCACCCGGCTGCTGGCCGACACGCTCGCCGCGAAGGCGCCCGGTGGCTCGACGGAGGTGCGGATCCCGCCGTACGCGGTCGTGCAGTGCGTGGAAGGACCGAGGCACACGCGGGGAACCCCGCCGAACGTCGTCGAGACGGATCCGCTGACCTGGATCCGGCTGGCCGGCGGACGGACGGCCTGGCGGGACGCGGTGGCCGAGGCCAGGGTCGGCGCGAGCGGGGAAAGGGCGGACCTCGGGCCGTATCTGCCGCTGCTGGGGTGAACCGGACCCGGGACGATCCGGACGGGACGAACCGGACGGCCGAGGGGAACCACTCGCTCCCCGCCCTCGTCGAATCGGCATGTACAGGCAGAAGCACCAGCGGCGCATGACCCTGACGGCCCTCGCCGTGCTCGTCGTCCCGCTCGCGGCAGCCTGCGGCAGCGAGAAGGCCGGAGCCGGCAGCGGCACCGCGCAGGCGGAGGGACAGGTCACCGGCACGCGCTGGACCATCGACAGCCTCACCGTCGACGGCACCACCCACCGGGCCCCCGACGGCGCGAACCTCACCCTCGACGACGACGGCCGGGCCACCGGCAGCTACGGATGCAACCTGTTCAAGGGCCGCGTCACCTTCGAAGGCGACCGGATCCGGTTCGGTGGCGACCGGGAGACCACCCTCAGGGCCTGCTCCGAGGAGATCATGGAGCTCGAGAGCGCCGTGTCCCGGGCCCTCGGCGACGGCGCCCTGGCAACCGACGTGAACGGCGACCGCCTCACCCTCACCACCGGGTCCGGCGACACCGTACGCCTGAGCAGGATCGAGGACAGTCCGCTGTACGGCACCACGTGGACCGTCACCACCCCTGCCGCCGACAGCCGCGCCCACCTCACCTTTGACAGGAAGGAGGGCACCGTCACCGGCAGCCTCGGCTGCAACCAGGTGAACGCCGAGGCCACCGTGCGCGACGGCCATATCACCCTCGGCGTGCCGGGCATGACCCGAATGATGTGCGAAGACTCACTCATGGACGCCGAGAAGAGCCTGACGAACCTCTTCGACGGCACCGTGAGCTACCGGATCGAAGGCCGCACTCTCGTGCTGACCAGCGAAAACGGCGCCAGTGTCCGGGCCGTCGCGCAGCGCTGATCCACCGCCGGGGGCATATCCCGCATTCGGATCAGTGGTCGATCTCGCCTACACTCGGTGGCGTGCCACGTGGTGACGGACGACTCAACCACGACCTGCTCCCCGGTGAGAAGGGCCCCCAGGACGCTTGCGGCGTCTTCGGTGTCTGGGCTCCGGGCGAAGAGGTCGCCAAGCTCACGTACTTCGGGCTGTACGCCCTCCAGCATCGGGGCCAGGAATCCGCGGGAATCGCGGTCAGCAACGGCTCCCAGATCCTCGTCTTCAAGGACATGGGACTGGTGTCCCAGGTCTTCGACGAGACCTCTCTCGGTTCGCTCCAGGGTCATATCGCGGTCGGACACGCCCGCTACTCGACCACTGGCGCCTCCGTGTGGGAGAACGCCCAGCCGACGTTCCGCGCCACCGCGCACGGGTCCATCGCGCTCGGCCACAACGGCAACCTGGTCAACACGGCGCAGCTCGCCGAGATGGTCGCCGAACTCCCCAAGGAGAACGGCCGCCCGCCCAAGGTGGCGGCCACCAACGACACCGACCTGATCACCGCCCTGCTGGCGGGCCAGCGTGCCGCCGACGGCGAACCGGTGACCGTGGAGCAGGCCGCGCACGTGGTCCTCCCCCAGGTCCAGGGCGCCTTCAGCCTCGTCTTCATGGACGAGAACACCCTGTACGCGGCCCGCGACCCGCAGGGCATCCGCCCGCTGGTCCTCGGCCGTCTGGAGCGCGGCTGGGTCGTCGCCTCGGAGTCCGCCGCCCTCGACATCTGCGGCGCTAGCTTCGTACGCGAGATCGAGCCGGGTGAGTTCGTCGCCATCGACCAGAACGGGCTGCGCACGTCCCGATTCGCGGAAGCGAAGCCCAAGGGCTGTGTCTTCGAGTACGTGTATCTGGCCCGCCCGGACACCGACATCGCCGGCCGGAACGTGTACCTCTCGCGCGTCGAGATGGGCCGCAAGCTCGCGAAGGAAGCCCCGGTCGAGGCCGACCTCGTCATACCGACCCCGGAATCGGGCACCCCGGCCGCCATCGGCTACGCGGAGGCGTCCGGCATCCCCTTCGGCGCCGGCCTGGTCAAGAACGCGTACGTCGGACGTACGTTCATCCAGCCGTCCCAGACGATCCGCCAGCTCGGCATCCGCCTGAAGCTGAACCCGCTCAAGGAAGTCATCAAGGGCAAGCGCCTGGTCGTGGTCGACGACTCGATCGTCCGCGGCAACACCCAGCGCGCCCTGGTCCGCATGCTCCGCGAGGCGGGCGCCGCCGAGGTCCACATCCGGATCTCCTCGCCGCCCGTGAAGTGGCCCTGCTTCTTCGGCATCGACTTCGCCACGCGCGCGGAGCTCATCGCCAACGGCATGACCATCGACGAGATCGGCACCTCGCTCGGCGCCGACTCCCTGTCGTACATCTCCATCGACGGCATGATCGAGGCGACCACCATCGCCAAGCCGAACCTGTGCCGCGCCTGCTTCGACGGCGAGTACCCGATGGACCTGCCCGACCCCGAGCTTCTCGGCAAGCAGCTCCTGGAGACCGAGCTGGCCGCGGGCACCGCCGCCCCGGCCTCGGTCGACGCGATCCGCCGCCCGTAAGCCCTGACGGACGACACGAAAGCTCTCACAGCCATGTCCCAGAACACTGGTGCCAGCTACGCAGCGGCGGGCGTCGACATCGAAGCGGGCGACCGCGCGGTCGAGCTGATGAAGGAGTGGGTGAAGAAGACCCGGCGCCCCGAGGTCCTCGGCGGCCTCGGCGGCTTCGCCGGCCTCTTCGACGCCTCCGCCCTGAAGAACTACGAGCGCCCCCTGCTCGCCTCCGCCACGGACGGTGTCGGCACCAAGGTCGACATCGCGCGGCAGCTGGGGGTCTACGACTCCATCGGCCACGACCTGGTCGCCATGGTCATGGACGACATCGTGGTGTGCGGCGCCGAGCCGCTCTTCATGACCGACTACATCTGTGTCGGCAAGGTCCACCCCGAGCGGGTCGCCGCCATCGTCAAGGGCATCGCCGAGGGCTGTGTGCTGGCCGGGTGCGCCCTGGTCGGCGGTGAGACGGCCGAGCACCCCGGTCTGCTGGGTCCGGACGATTTCGACGTCGCCGGCGCCGGTACGGGCGTCGTGGAGGCCGACCGGCTGCTCGGCCCGGATCGCATCCGTACGGGTGACGCGGTGATCGCCATGGCGTCCTCCGGTCTTCACTCCAACGGCTACTCCCTGGTCCGGCACGTGCTGCTGGACCGTGCGGGGCTCGCCCTGGAGGCCCGGATCGACGAGCTGGGCCGCACCCTCGGCGAGGAGCTCCTGGAGCCCACCAAGATCTACTCGCTGGACTGCCTGGCGCTGCTCCGCACCAGTGAGGTGCACGCGTTCAGCCATGTCACCGGCGGCGGACTCGCGGCCAACCTGGCCCGCGTGATCCCCGACGGGCTGCACGCGCGCGTGGACCGCTCCACGTGGACGCCCGCTCCGGTGTTCGACCTCGTCGGGCGGACCGGTTCGGTCGAGCGGCTGGAGTTGGAGAAGACCCTGAACATGGGCGTCGGCATGATCGCGATCGTGCCCCAGGAGTCCGTCGACGTGGCGCTGACCACACTGGCCGACCGCGGGGTGGACGCCTGGGTGGCCGGTGAGATCACCGACCGCGGCGAGCACACCACGGGCGCGGCCCTCGTCGGTGACTACGCGAACTGAGCATCGGGACGCTGCCCGCACGACGAGCGGGCGGGCGGCGTCCTGCCCGGGGACCCCTCAGGAGTTCCCGGGCAGCACTGAACCCGGCCGGTGACCGGGGTCACCTACCGGGTTCATGCTCAGCGCAGAGTCAAGCGCCGCGACGCTGACCGGGGGACGGACTGTCCCCGTTCTCGTCGTCGTCTTCCTCATAGAGGTCGGCGTACCGTGCGTACAGTTCGTCGTCCTGCTCATCGTCCTCGAAGCGCTCACCATTCGGTGGTTGGCTCGGCGGCGATGCACCCAGCTCTTCGGCCAGGCGTGAGAGATCAGTCCCACCGCTGTTGTACTTCAGCTGGCGGGCGACCTTTGTCTGCTTGGCCTTGGCCCGGCCGCGCCCCATGGCTCGACCCCCTCAACGACGGGGCTCGACGGCCCCAGAGTCTTGACACGCGTTCATGGTCCAGAACGGGCTCTCCATGGAGAGACCGGTCCGTAGGGCTCCCACGGTACCTGAGCCCGCGCCCATACGGTACGTCGCCCGCATGACGTGCCCGCGCCCCGGACCATTGAGACGTCCTGTCCTTGCTGGTCAACCGCGATTTTAACCACTTGTCGGAGGTCGACCCGCCGGGAGAAGTGAGAGTTCTCTCCAAGTGCCCTCCTGCGGGTACCGCTCACATGTACGAGGGCGACCCGGTCCGGGGTCGCCCTCGTACATCCCGACGGAACCTCAACGGGCCGGACGCGCCTCCGCCATCCGCTGCTCGGCGATCCGGTCGGCCGCGGCGGCCGGCGGAATGCCGTCATCCTTCGCACGTGCGAATATGGCAAGCGTGGTGTCGAAGATCTTCGACGCCTTCGCCTTGCACCGGTCGAAGTCGAAGCCGTGCAGCTCGTCGGCGACCTGGATGACACCGCCGGCGTTCACCACGTAGTCCGGCGCGTAGAGGATTCCGCGGTCGGCGAGGTCCTTCTCCACCCCCGGGTGGGCGAGCTGGTTGTTGGCGGCGCCACAGACCACCTTGGCGGTCAGTACCGGCACGCTGTCGTCGCTCAGTGCCCCGCCCAGCGCGCAGGGGGCGTAGATGTCCAGGCCCTCGGTGCGGATCAGCGCCTCGGTGTCGGCGACGGCCGAGACACCCTGCGGGTGCCGGTCGAGGATCCGGCGCACGGCGTCCTCGCGCACATCGGTGATCACGACCTCGGCGCCCTCCGCGCGCAGGTGCTCCACCAGGTGGTGGCCGACCTTGCCGACCCCCGCGACGCCGACCTTGCGGTCGCGCAGCGACGGGTCGCCCCACAGGTGCTGGGCGGCGGCCCGCATGCCCTGGTAGACGCCGAAGGAGGTCAGCACGGACGAGTCGCCCGCCCCGCCGTTCTCGGGGGAGCGGCCGGTGGTCCAGCGGCACTCCCGGGCCACGACGTCCATGTCGGCGACGTAGGTGCCGACATCGCAGGCGGTGACGTACCGGCCGCCGAGCGAGGCGACGAACCGGCCGTAGGCCAGCAGCAGCTCCTCGGTCTTGATCTGCTCCGGGTCACCGATGATCACGGCCTTGCCGCCGCCGTGGTCGAGACCGGCCATGGCGTTCTTGTACGACATCCCGCGGGCGAGGTTCAGCGCGTCGGCGACGGCCTCCTCCTCGGAGGCGTACGGGTAGAAACGCGTCCCGCCGAGGGCGGGGCCCAGCGCGGTGGAGTGGATGGCGATGACGGCCTTGAGGCCGGTGGCGCGGTCCTGACAGAGCACGACTTGCTCGTGGCCCCCCTGGTCCGAGCGGAACAGGGTGTGCAGGACGCCGTCAGATACGTCGGTCACTGTGGTGACTCCTGAGTAAGTAGCGGCGGGTGGGGTCGGCCCCCGTGGAGGTGGCGGGGGCTGTGAGCAAGAGGTTAGATCCTGAGGCGCCGTACGGCGGCACCCGTGTCCCGGATCACCTCCGTCCGGAGTACCGCAGTGCGGCGATTTGCCCGGGTTTCCCACCCGTCCGAGGGGTGCCCCGGCAGGTTTTCGCGGCGGTCCGCGGGGGAGGGAGCAGGCGTGCCCAAGGTGTCCTCGGTGATCGTCCCCTATGCGACCTACTTGCGCGTGTACGAACCGCTGGCCGCCTTCCCGGAACCGGAACGCGGCCACTGGGCCCGTTACGCGCGCCGTCCGGACCGCCCCTCCTACCAGGACGAACTCCGCCGTTCGCTGGCGAACCTGGCACCCACACCGCCGGTGCCGGTGCCGGTGCACGAGAGCGACGACGCGTTCGTCCTGGAGGCGGACGGTGTGGTCTGCGTCTGCCCGTGGCGCACCCGGTTGCGCGGCTGGCAGGCCCTGGGCGAGCTCGCCGAGGACTTCCCGCTGCCGGTTCTGGACGCCCTGCTGCCCCCGGTCGTACGGCACCAGGCCACCCAGGACTACGAAAGCTGGCTGGCCGGCCACCCCGACGCCCGGCCGTGGATCCGTACCGCGACCTGGCAGGTGCCGATCAACTGGTTCGTGCTGTTCGAGGACAACGAGCGGGAGTACGGCAGGGGCTCCGCCGACGAGGCGCCCGTGCTGCGCTACAGGACCCCCATGGCCCAGGCCCGCCGGCGGGTGGCGCGCGGGCTGCGGGCGCTGCGGGACGCCATGGACGAGAGCCTGCTGATCGACGGACTCGTGGACGTCGGCCGCTGGCTGGAGGAGTTCCATCCGCGCTCGCTGGTCGAGCTGGACTACGGCGGACTGGTGCACGCCCTGCCCGCCGGCTCCCTGGAGGACGACCACTCGGCGGCGGACGTGGCCGAGGGGATCGCGGCGCTGCGACGCGGCGACGAGGAGGGCGCCGGAGCGGCCTACGGGCGCCTCGTGGAGCGCTGGCGGTCGGTGCGTGACCTGCGCTCTGCGAACTGACGTTTGACCAAACGCCCTTCTTGGGGTTTTGTCATCGCCCTGAGGATCCTGAGATTCCATCAGTGCGAGCCCGGCATCGGACGTAGCGGCCGATCCAGGTCGTATGCCCCAAGCGCGTCAAGCGTGACGGACCGCACTTACGCGCCCCTTGCGCCCCTTGCCCACCCTCATGCCAAAATAGGACAAGGAGTCCGGGGAGGGCTCCTCGTCCTACTGTGCTCGACTATGGGTGGAATCTCAGCATTGCACGCTTTGGGGGGTCTGGTGACTCCTGATCGCTGCTGTGACTGATCGTCACAAGGGCGTGACTGTCCGCTATGGCATGGTCCATCGGCTTCCGCGGCTGATGAACACCTGGGAGGGCAATTCCATCGGTTTGGCCGACGTGGTTGGACAGATGGTGTAGTTGTAGTGCCGAGGACAAGCCGTTCGTCCTATAACCGACTCGACCCGCGTCCGCCATTTCGGGCAACGCGGGTCAAGGTGCAGAATTTAGAGGAAAGAACCGAGAAGGTTCGGTTCTCCCGAGGAGGCCGCTCATGACCGCTCGCACCCCTGATGCCGAGCCGCTGCTGACCCCGGCTGAGGTCGCCACCATGTTCCGCGTCGACCCGAAGACGGTCACGCGGTGGGCAAAGGCTGGCAAGCTCACGTCGATCCGCACGCTCGGCGGGCACCGCCGCTACCGCGAAGCAGAGGTCCGCGCACTGCTCGCGGGCATTCCGCAGCAGCGCAGCGAGGCCTGAACAACCGCGTGAACCGGGCGCAACCGGCTGGTCCCCCACTGGTCGAGACGTCCGGGAACCTCAGCTCCAAGCGACGCGGGGACTGCCCCAACAGGCCCCTCGCCCCAGCAGATCAGAGCATTCCAGGTAACTGAACAAGGGCACGTCGTCGATCGCGCTGGACTCCGCCGGGTCCAGCGCGATCTTTTTTGTGCGCTGCTGAGGGGGTGGCGACGCCTCCGGGCGAGGGCCGGGGGCGCTCCGTGTGCGGGCTTGTCCGAGCCTGGGGACGGATGGGGGATCCCCTCGGTGCGGGTCGGCGTGTACGTCTCCGAGCAGTGCAATTGCACATATTAAATTGACTTGGTGTAGGGCAGGTGTAAGTACCGCACTTTCCAAAACTCATACGGTGACACCCGTCACATACCAGTCGGCTTGTTGAGCCTGTGGCATATGCGCTAATGAGAACGCCCGTTGGGGGCGGCTTGTTCCTCGGCGGCCTCCGGGGAGCCGGCCGGGGAGTCCAGCGCGAGCCGCAACAGGCGGTGGCAGATGGGGCAGTGACGCATCAGATGCCCGTAGGACGACGCGGCCGACAGATGCGCACGGAGCAACGCCCGCGTCTCGTGCCTGGCCGATGCGGGCATACGCCACCTCCAGGGGCCTCACGGAGTCACGCCCCGCTTCCTGGGTTACCGAGGCGCGGCGGGCCCGTCAAGACGGCGCAGAGCCGCAGAGGGGGCGCACGGCGCCCCGGAACACGTGAGGGAGCCCGGGTCCGAGGACCCGGGCTCCCTCACGTGGTGGACTGTGTCCGGTCGCGCGGCCTGGGGGGTGGGGGGATGCGGAAGGCCCGCGGTCCCCTTGCGGGGTGCGGGCCTTCCGCTACTGCGGTCCTGACGGGATGTGCTGTGTCCGATCGCGGCTCCGCCGCGGGGCGCGGCCTGAAGTGGCCGGGGTATGCGGAAGGCCCGCGGTCCCCTTGCGGGGTGCGGGCCTTCCGCTACTGCGGTCCTGACGGGATTTGAACCCGCGGCCTCCACCTTGACAGGGTGGCGAGCACTCCAAACTGCTCCACAGGACCAGGTTTCGCGGCGCCGATCGTGCGTTGCGCTGCGAGAAGGACTGTACAGGAGCGGCGCCCCCCTGGTCGAACTCACACTGTGTCCGGACGCGGTTACGGTGCGAGCGTGTCGATCGCCTTCACGATCCGCTTGTCCGACACCGGGTACGCCGTGCCGAGCGCGTGCGCGAAGTAGCTGACCCGCAGCTCCTCGATCATCCAGCGGATGTCCAGGACCTGACGCGGAACGGGCCGCCCCTGCGGCATCTGCTCCAGCAGCCACGCGTACTCGTCCAGCATCTCGTGGACCTTCGCCATACGCGTGGTGTCCCGTTGCGCGTTCGCCGCCATCTGCTGGAGCCGGCGGTCCGCGGCCACCAGATACCGCATCAGGTCCGGCAGCCGCCGCAGTCCCGCCTCCGTCACGAAACCCGGCCGTACGAGCCCGTCCAGCTGTGTCCGTACGTCCTGCAGGTTCGCCAGCAGCGCGGGGCTCCGTACGCCCTTCAGGCGGCGCTCACAGGCCTGCCAGGCGGCCAGTACCTGCTGCACCTGGCCCACCGCGCGGACCGTCGTGTCGACGATCTCCGCGCGGACCTTGTCGAACAGCTTCCGGAACGACTCCTCGTCCCACACCGGACCACCGAAATCCGCGATCAGCCTGTCCGCCGCGGCCGTCGCGCAATCGTCGAACAGGGCCTGGACGGAACCGTGCGGATTCGCGGACAGCGCCAGCTTCTGAGGGTTGGTCAGCTTTTCGGAAGCGAACTTCGCGGGGTTCACCGGAATCCCGAGCAGGATCAGCCGCCGCGTGCCCTTCCACATCGCCTCCGCCTGCTCGGCCTCCGAGTCGAACAGCCGGACCGAGACGGTGTCACCGTCGTCCACCAGGGCCGGATACGCCTTCACCGGCTGACCCGCACGACGCGTCTCGAACACCCGGGTGAGCGAGCCGATCGTCCAGTCCGTCAGCCCCTTGCGCTCCAGCGACTCGCCGCCCTGCCGCTGCGCGGTCGCGGCGGCCGCCTGCGACAGCGCCTTGCGGGCCTTCGGCCGCAGCCGGAGCTTCAGCGCCTCCAGATCCTTGTCCTCGGCAAGGGTGCGTCGCCGCTCGTCGACGATCCGGAACGTCACCTTCAAATGGTCGGGAACGCGCGACCAGTCGAAGTCCTCCGCCACGAACGGCACGCCGACCATCCGCTTCAGCTCGCGGGCCATCGTGACCGTCAGCGGCTCCTGCAAGGGCACCGCCCGCTCCAGGAACGCCCGCGCGAAGTTCGGCGCCGGCACGTAGTTCCGCCGGATCGGCTTGGGCAGGGAACGGATCAACTCCGTGACGACCTCCTCCCGCAGACCCGGGATCTGCCAGTCGAAGCCCTCGTCCGTCACCTGGTTCAGCACCTGCAACGGCACGTGGACCGTCACACCGTCGGCATCCGCGCCCGGCTCGAACTGGTACGTCACCCGGAACTTCAGCGGACCCTGACGCCACGCATCGGGATAGTCGGCCTTGGTGACCGCCTCCGCCGACTCACGGATCAGCATCTCCCGCTCGAAGTCCAGGAAGTCCGGCTGCTCGTGCCGCTTGTGCTTCCACCACGAGTCGAAGTGCGCCCCCGACACCACGTGTTCGGGGATCCGCTGGTCGTAGAAGTCGAACAGGGTCTCGTCGTCGACCACGATGTCCCGGCGCCGGGCGCGGTGCTCCAGCTCCTCGACCTCGGTCAGCAGCCGCCGGTTGTCCGCGTAGAACTTGTGATGCGTACGCCAGTCGCCCTCGACCAGCGCGTTGCGGATGAACAGCTCCCGGGAGACCTCCGGGTCGATCCGGCCGTAGTTCACCTTGCGCTGCGCCACGATCGGCACGCCGTACAGCGTGACCTTCTCGTACGCCATCACGGCCGCCTGGTCCTTCTCCCAGTGCGGTTCGCTGTACGTGCGCTTGAGCAGGTGCTCCGCGAGTGGCTCCACCCACTCCGGCTCGATCTTCGCGTTGACCCGCGCCCACAGCCGGGACGTCTCCACCAGTTCGGCCGACATCACGAACCGCGGAGGCTTCTTGAACAGCGCCGAGCCGGG
The DNA here is from genome assembly GCF_044540255.1 of Streptomyces sp. NPDC086080. NCBI lineage: Bacteria > Bacillati > Actinomycetota > Actinomycetes > Kitasatosporales > Streptomycetaceae > Streptomyces > Streptomyces sp. NPDC086080. The sequence goes on along the minus strand of NZ_JBITRU010000037.1, from coordinate 43,384 downwards.
GAAGATCGCGAACTTGGCGTTCCGCGCGCCCAGATACTCGTTGCGGCCGCCGTCCTTGCGGCCACCGCCCTGACCGGAGTCCTTGGACTCCTTCACGTCCTTCATGCCGATGTGCGACAGCAGACCGGCGAGCAGCGACACATGGATGTGGTCCTCGGCGGCGTCGTCCTCGTTCAGATGGATGCCCATCTGCCGGGCGACCGTCCGCAGCTGCGTGTAGATGTCCTGCCACTCACGGATGCGCAGGTAGTTCAGATACTCCTGCTTGCACATCCGGCGGAACGAGGACGAGCCGCGCTCCTTCTGCTGCTCCCGGATGTACCGCCACAGGTTGAGGAACGCCAGGAAGTCGCTGGACTCGTCGCGGAAGCGGGCGTGCTGCTGGTCGGCCTGGGTCTGCTTGTCCGCGGGCCGCTCGCGCGGGTCCTGGATCGACAGCGCCGCCGCGATGACCATGACCTCGCGGGCGCAGCCGTTCCGGTCCGCCTCCAGCACCATGCGCGCCAGCCGGGGGTCCACCGGCAGCTGTGCCAGCTTCCGCCCGGTCTGCGTCAGGCGCTTGCGGGGGTCCTTCTGCGCCGCGTCCAGCGCGCCCAGCTCCTGGAGCAGCTGCACACCGTCACGGATGTTGCGGTGGTCCGGCGGGTCGATGAAGGGGAACTTCTCGATCTCGCCCAGGCCGGCCGCCGTCATCTGCAGGATCACCGAGGCGAGGTTGGTCCGCAGGATCTCGGCGTCGGTGAACTCCGGACGGGCCAGGAAGTCGTCCTCGCTGTACAGCCGGATACAGATGCCGTCCGACGTACGCCCGCAGCGGCCCTTGCGCTGGTTGGCGCTCGCCTGCGACACCGCCTCGATCGGCAGCCGCTGCACCTTGGTGCGATGGCTGTACCGGGAGATACGGGCGAACCCGGGATCGATGACGTACTTGATGCCCGGCACGGTGAGGGAGGTCTCGGCCACGTTGGTCGCCAGAACGATCCTGCGGCCACTGTGCTGCTGGAACACCCGGTGCTGCTCGGCGTGCGACAGCCGGGCGTACAACGGCAGCACCTCGGTCGACCGGTACCGCTTCTTCGTCAGCGCGTCCGCCGTGTCCCGGATCTCCCGCTCACCGGAGAGGAACACCAGGATGTCGCCCTGCCCCTCCGCCATCAGCTCCTCGACGGCGTCCGTGATCGCCGTGATCTGGTCCCGGTCGGGGTTGTCCGAGTCCTCCTCCAGCAGCGGCCGGTACCGCACCTCCACCGGATACGTCCGCCCGCTGACCTCGATGATGGGGGCGTCGCCGAAGTGCCGGGAGAACCGCTCCGGGTCGATGGTCGCCGATGTGATGACGACTTTCAGATCCGGACGCTTCGGCAGCAGCTGCGCGAGATAGCCGAGCAGGAAGTCGATGTTGAGCGACCGCTCGTGCGCCTCGTCGATGATGATCGTGTCGTAGGCGCGCAGCTCACGGTCGGTCTGGATCTCCGCGAGGAGGATGCCGTCGGTCATCAGCTTGACGAACGTGGCGTCCGGATTCACCTGGTCGGTGAAGCGGACCTTCCAGCCGACGGCTTCACCCAGCGGGGTCTCCAGCTCTTCCGCGACCCGCTCGGCGACCGTACGGGCGGCGATCCGGCGGGGCTGGGTGTGCCCGATCATGCCCCGGACGCCCCGGCCCAGCTCCATACAGATCTTCGGGATCTGCGTGGTCTTGCCGGAGCCCGTCTCACCGGCGACGATCACCACCTGGTGATCGCGGATCGCCTCGGCGATCGTGTCCTTCCGCCGGCTGACGGGCAGCTGCTCCGGATACCGGATCTCCGGCACCCGGGCGCGCCGTTTCGTCATCCGCTCCTCGGCCGCGGTGACCTCCGTCTCGATCTCGGTGAGCACGGCGGCGCGAGCCTCCGGCTTACGGATCTTGCGGGCACCCTCGAGACGCCGCCCGAGCCGGTGTGCGTCGCGCAGCGACAGTTCGGTGAGACGGGAGGCGAGGGAGCCGAGAACGGGGGCAGAGTGCGTAGACATACGGACTCCAGGGTCTCATCCCGCGGAAATGCGCGGCCAACGATTTTGCCGGGGCACACAACAAGGCCCCGATCGATGATCGGGGCCTTTGCTGTGGCTGGGGCCGGGGTCGAACCGGCGACCTATCGCTTTTCAGGCGATCGCTCGTACCAACTGAGCTACCCAGCCGAGGTGTTTCACGTGAAACACCAGCGGTCCTGACGGGATTTGAACCCGCGGCCTCCACCTTGACAGGGTGGCGAGCACTCCAAACTGCTCCACAGGACCAAGCGTGTCGTACGACAGTGTCGCACAGGGTGGTGCGTGCCCCCAACGGGATTCGAACCCGTGCTACCGCCTTGAAAGGGCGGCGTCCTAGGCCGCTAGACGATGAGGGCTATCGGCCCGCCTGGGCGCCTTCCGGCGCGTCGGGGACGTGAGAAGCATACGTGGTCCCGGGAGCGTTCGCCAAAACGGTTTACGGCGCGGGGGTCGAGCGGCTTCCGGGGGAGGGTGACGGTGCGGTGGCCGGGGGAGCTGCGGAGGGCGAGGACGGGGTGGTGCCCGAGGGTGAGGGCGAGGTTCCCGCGCCCGGCTGGTTCTCCTCGGGAAGGTGCCGGCTGACCTCCGCCGTGGTCAGGCCGAGCCCGCCCAGTTCGATCGAGTCCCACGCCTGGAGGCGGCGGCTGTCACGGTCGAAGTAGAGGATCGACGTCTCGATGGGATCGGGGTACTCGCCCTCGATGGCGCGCAGGCCACTGCCGCCCGTGGAGCCCTCCACGCGGAGCCGGGTGCCGTACCGCATGACCTCCGAGTCCTCGCGGTGCAGGTGACCGGCCAGGACCAGCGGCACGGTGCCGTCGACCTCGCGGGCGGCCGAGGGTTCGTGGACGAGTGCGACGTCCACCGGGGTGCCGGCGGCGCGCTGGTCGCGCAGGGCCGAGGCAAGGCGGGCGCCGGCCAGCTCCTGGGACTGCTCGGCACCGGGCTTGTTCGTGCGGTCGGGGGTGAACTGCGGGTCGCCGATGCCGGCGAAGCGCAGCCCGGCCACGGTCTTCGCCCTGCCGTCGTCGAGCACGTGGACGTTCTTCAGGCCTTCGAGGTACCGCTGGGTGACGAGCGAGTCGTGGTTGCCGCGGACCCAGACATAGGGGGCGCCGAGCTTCTCGATGGGGTCCAGGAAGCCGTTCTCGGCGGCGGTGCCGTGGTCCATCGTGTCGCCGGTGTCGACGATCACATCCACCCGGTACTGCTTCACCAGCGAGGCGACGATCTTCCAGCCGGCGGGGTTGAGGTGGAGGTCGGAGACGTGCAGGACGCGGAGGGTGGTCGGGTCGGGCCGGTAGACGGGGAGGGTGGAGGTGGCGTCGTAGAGCTTGGTCACGTTGGTGACGAGGCGGGCCAGCTCCTGCTGGTAGACGTCGAACTCGGTGACGATGCTGCGCGCGTCGCCGACGAGTGAGGGGGCCGAGGAGAGCAGGCCGGAGAACTTGGGCTCCAGGACCGAGTCGGGGTTCCACGTGGCGTAGGCGGTGCCGCCGGACGCGGCCAGCAGGGTGAGGGCGAGGCCGCCGGCGGCGAGGGCACGGCGCGGGCGGCGGTAGATGACCAGACCGAGCGCGGTGGCGCCGGTGACGACGGCGACGACGGAGCGTACGGCGAGGTCGGCGGTGCCGCGGGCGACGTCCTGGGTGACCTCGTCCTGGAGGCCGGAGAGGCGCTCGGGGTGGTCCACCAGGACCTGGGAGCGTGCGGGGTCGAGCTGGTCGATGTTGACGTCGAGGCGCACGGGGGCGGTGTGGCTGTCGAGGCGGAGGGCGCCCAGGGGCGAGACATTGATCTTGGTGCCGCCGGTGAAGGAGGGGCGCAGGGCCATGGTGGTGTCCATGGGCCCCACGGGGACGCGGACGTTCCCGACGACGAGCAGACCGAGCCAGGCGCCGAGGACGACCACGGCGACGAGACCGAGCGCCCGCGCCCAGGGGCGTGACGCCGGGACCAGGGCGGGCGCCGGGGGCGTGGGCGAGGGGCGGCGGGCAAGGGCCCGCGGGACCCGTCGGATGCGGTGGAGGGTGTTCTTGACGGCGGAGGGGACGCGGGCCATTGGTCCCATGTGCTCACGTTGTGGACCGATATGCAAGTGCCTCGCGCCGCTCGCCCGGACGGCCCGTACCCGACAATGGCTCTGTGCTGGAGATGACGCGCGAGATGTTCGAGGAGCTGGTCTCCGAGGCGCTGGACCGGATTCCGCCGGAGCTGATGCGGCTGATGGACAACGTCGCGGTGTTCGTCGAGGACGAACCGCCGGCGGACGATCCGGAGCTGCTCGGGCTGTACGAGGGGACTCCGCTGACGGAGCGGGGTGAGTGGTACGCCGGGGTGCTGCCGGACCGGATCACCATCTATCGGGGGCCGACGCTGCGGATGTGCGAGTCCCGGGAGGACGTGGTCGCCGAGACGGAGATCACGGTGGTGCACGAGATCGCGCACCACTTCGGGATCGACGACGCCCGGCTGCACGCGCTCGGCTACGGGTAGGGGTCCCGTTCACCCTCCGCCGGGTCCGCGGTGTGTGACGTGAACGCCGCCCCGGGCCGTACGCGTGTCCTCCGGCGGGTGGCGGGAGTTGGGGTTGTCGACCCTGTACTCCCATCGGAGGTGGCTCCGTGCGCCGCTTGTACGTACCTGTCCGCCTGGCCGCCACCGTCGTCGTTGTCGCCGCCGCCGCAGGCTGTGTGAGCGTGGGTGGGAGCGGCGCCGGCGGCGCCGGCGGGCCGTCGCACTCGGTGGGGCGGTCGGACGGTGACGCGCCGGACGGCGGCGGTACCGGGCCGGGCGGCGGTGCCGGGTACGGCGCCGCGGCGGACGGCGGCGAGCGCGTGGACGGGGGCAAGGACAAAAGGCGGACGGGCAAGCGGAGGAAGGACGGGGCGGGGGCGTCGGCGTCGCCCGGGGCCTCGCCGTCCCCGGGGGCGAGCCGGCCGGAGCCGGCCGACGGCGATCCCGGCGGTCTCCCGGGGCCGGCCCCCGACGACGGTCAGGAGCCTCCGGAGCCCTCGCGGACTCCGGACCCGGAGCCCACACCGGCGCCGCCCGAGCCGTCGGCCCCACCGGAGCCGACCCAGGCGGAACCGTCCTCGTCGGCACACCCGCCGCCCGGGACGCAGCTGGCGCGGCGGGAACCGGCGCCGGAAGCGGGGGCGCCGGTCTAGGGTCCTCCTCCGTGCCGGCCCTGCCCCTCGAACCCCGCGTTCACCTGCCGGTTTGCTTTCGGGGTACCGGGGTGCGTATGGTGGCAGATCGTTTGATCCTATTTGCCCGGCGCCACTGCAGAGCGCGCCGTGTGGCGCGTAGTCTCTCCCTTGCCGTGGTGGACCGCATCGAGGCGGTCGTATTGCGAAGTGCGAATCACGGAGTTGACGGGCGCGTGCCGAAGAGACTCCGGAAGGTTTCGCATTCGTATGCCCATCGCCAGTACTGATCACGTCGTCGTGCCCGAGAACATCGAGGACACCGACATCACCATCGAGAACATCGAGGACACCGACACCGACGTCAGCACCGAGCCGACGGCCTCCGAGCCCACCTTCGCCGGCCTCGGCCTGCCCGAGGGTGTCGTGCGCAAGCTCGCGCAGAACGGCGTGACCACCCCCTTCCCGATCCAGGCCGCGACCATCCCGGACGCCCTGGCCGGCAGGGACATCCTCGGCCGTGGCCGCACCGGCTCCGGCAAGACCCTCTCCTTCGGTCTGCCGACCCTGGCCACGCTGGCCGGCGGCCGCACCGAGAAGCACAAGCCGCGCGCCGTCATCCTGACGCCGACGCGTGAGCTCGCCATGCAGGTCGCCGACGCGCTCCAGCCGTACGGCGACGTCATGGGCCTGAAGATGAAGGTCGTCTGCGGCGGCACGTCGATGGGCAACCAGATCTACGCCCTCGAGCGCGGGGTCGACATCCTCGTCGCCACCCCGGGCCGGCTGCGCGACATCATCAACCGCGGCGCCTGCTCCTTGGAGAACGTGCAGATCACCGTTCTCGACGAGGCCGACCAGATGTCCGACCTGGGCTTCCTGCCCGAGGTCACCGAGCTGCTCGACCAGGTCCCGGCGGGCGGCCAGCGCATGCTGTTCTCCGCGACCATGGAGAACGAGATCAAGACCCTCGTCGACCGCTACCTCAACGCGCCGGCGACGCACGAGGTGGACGCGGCACAGGGCGCGGTGACGACCATGTCGCACCACATCCTCGTCGTGAAGCCCAAGGACAAGGCGCCGGTCACCGCGGCCATCGCCTCCCGCAAGGGCCGCACCATCATCTTCGTGCGTACCCAGCTGGGCGCCGACCGCGTCGCCGAGCAGCTGCGCGACGCCGGGGTGAAGGCGGACGCGCTGCACGGCGGCATGACGCAGGGCGCGCGCACGCGGACGCTGGCGGACTTCAAGGACGGTTACGTCCACGTCCTGGTCGCCACGGACGTCGCGGCGCGCGGTATCCACGTCGACGGCATCGACCTGGTCCTCAACGTGGACCCGGCCGGCGACCACAAGGACTACCTGCACCGCGCGGGCCGCACGGCGCGCGCCGGCCGCACCGGCACCGTGGTGTCCCTGTCCCTGCCGCACCAGCGGCGTCAGATCTTCCGGCTGATGGAGGACGCGGGCGTCGACGCCACGCGCCACATCATCCAGGGCGGCGCGGCCTTCGAGCCGGAGGTGGCCGAGATCACCGGTGCCCGGTCGATGACCGAGGTGCAGGCCGAGTCGGCGGGCAACGCGGCACAGCAGGCCGAGCGCGAGGTCGCCCAGCTCACCAAGGAGCTGGAGCGGGCGCAGCGCCGTGCGTCGGAGCTGCGCGGGGAGGCCGACCGGCTGCTGGCCCGGTCCGCGCGGGAGCGTGGCGAGGACCCGGAGACGGTGGTGGCCGAGGCGGCCGTCGTGGCGTCGGCCGAGGCCGAGCTGTCGCTGCCCGAGCAGCAGACCGCGCGGGAGGCCGAGCGGACCGAGCGCGTGGAGCGCCCGGAGTCCTCGGCGCCCTACGAGCGTCGTGAACGCCGTGACGACCGTGGCGGTTTCCGCCGTGACGACCGTGGTGACCGTGGTGGGCGTTCCTTCGAGCGTCGTGACGACCGGGGCGGCTTCAACCGGGACCGCGACCGGGACCGTGACCGTGGCGGTTTCCGCCGTGACGACCGTGGTGAGCGCGGTGACCGTGGTGGGCGTCCCTTCGAGCGCCGTGACGACCGCGGCGGTGACCGTGGCGGTTTCCGCCGTGACGACCGCGGCGGACGTCCCTTCGAGCGCCGTGACGACCGCGGCGGTGACCGTGGCGGTTTCCGCCGTGACGACCGTGGTGAGCGCGGTGACCGTGGTGGGCGTTCCTTCGAGCGTCGTGACGACCGGGGCGGCTTCAACCGGGACCGCGACCGGGACCGTGACCGTGGCGGTTTCCACCGTGACGAGCGCGGCGGCCACCGGGGCAGCGACCGCCCGTTCAACCGCGACCGCCAGGGCGACCGCCCGGGCTTCCGTACCGGCGGCCACGACCGCCCGTCCGGCCGGCGCGACGACCACCGGGGGGCCGGTTCCTTCGGCCGCCGCGAGGACAAGCCGCGCTGGAAGCGCAACGGCTGACGCGGCCTCACCGAGGTGACACCGAGCTGACCGGAAGGGCCCGCACGACACGCGTCGCGCGGGCCCTTCCGCGTTCCGGGCGGGACACGTCGGGACCCGCCTCGCCGATACCCGATCGGAGACCCGGTCACGTCCCGCTATGCTCGGGGAGGCAACATCGCCAGGGGCCCTTAGCTCAATTGGCAGAGCAGTGGACTTTTAATCCATTGGTTGTGGGTTCGAGTCCCACAGGGCCTACGGTTCGCGGGCGGGGGTACCCCCTCTGACCTGCTACGCAGCGCCTGAGTCGGCTTCGGTCGGGTCGGGCGCTGCTTCGTTTGCCAGCCACTGCGTGAGCGATGCGTGAGCGGATGCGTTCGTGGCCTGCGGATCGGGTGCAGCCTGGACGGACGAATCGGCAGCCGCTTGACGCGATCGCGGGATCAGCATCGCTGCCTTCTCGGCGATGTCGCGGTCCAGCTCAGGGAGCAGGCTCGTGTATGTGTCCGAGGTCAGCGTGATGGTGGAGTGGCGCAGGGTCTCCTTCACCGTGTGGATGTCGCCGCCGCCTCCGTGCGTGAGCGTCGCGGCGACGTGACGAAGGTCCCGCAGGGTGATGGGTGGCAGGTCGGTTGTGGCCAGGGTGCGGCAACCCTTCCGAGACCGTCTCCGGGTGGAGCCAGGAGCCGTCCTCCTTGGTGAACACCTTTCCGGTGTTCTGCCAGGCGGTGCCCCACTCCGCGCGCTCCTTCTCCTGACGGACCTTGTGGTCGCGTAGGGCGGCGATGTTCACGCTGTCGAGCGCGATCGTGCTCGCGCTGCCGTCCGTCTTCGGCTCGGACTCGTAGGGGTCCCAGCCGTCCACCACGATCTCCTCGGGGGTGATGAGGCCGGCGTCGAGGTCGATCTCGTGCCAGTCCTGGCCGACCGCCTCGCCGCGACGGAGGCCGCGCGTACCCATGAGGGGGAAGATCGCGTACAGGCGGTCGCCCTCGGCGGCGTCGAGGAAGGCGCCGAACTGCTGCGGGGTCCACACCATGACCGGGCCAGGCATCTCGCCCGTCTCACGCCACCGCCGGACCCGCTCGTCCGTCCACAGGAGGGGCTTCGGGCGCCTGCCGGACTCCAACCCGACGTGGGAGGCCGGGTTGAAGGTGATCAGCTGCTGGGCGATCGCGGAGTTGAGGGCCGCGCGGAGAGTGCGGCGAATCGCCTGACGACTGGCCGGGCCGGTTGTCTTCCGGAACGGCTTCATCTCCGCCAGCTTGGCCCGTTCGGCCGCGAGCAGCTGGCGCTCGGCTCCGATGGGACGACCGGGCTTGCTCGGCTTGCAGCGGGCGATCTGCTCCCGCCGGGCTTCGTTCTCGGCCGCGATCACCTCGTTCTCGTCGGCGATCGCGTCGAACATCCCTACCAGGTGGCCGACGTTGAGGCGGTCGAGGCGTACGTGCCCGATGCGGGGCTTCAGATGGACGCGGATGTGGGAGGCGTAGCCGTTGAGCGTGGTCTTGCGGCGCTTCTTCGCGGCGAACCACTGGTCGAGCCACTCGCCGACGGTGAGGCTGCCGCGGAGGGCCAGGTCGGCCCGCAGACGGCGGCGGGTCTCCTCGATGGCCGGCAGCGGGGCTTTCTCGACTGAGACCTCCTCCAGCATGGCGACGAGGTGCTGGAGGCTGTCGGAGTCGTCCCTGTCCGCCAGGGCGAGCAGCGAGCGGACGTGGTCGAGGTCCGCCTGAGCGTCCTTCAGGGAGTCGTAGCCGGCGCGGCTGAAGGAGCGACGGGTGCCGTCCTCGTGGGGCGGGAGCTCCTGGCGTATGGAGTACGAGCCGTGCTTGCGGCTGGAGAGCTGGGGGCACTTCTTGCCGAGCGGTTTGCCGGTCTTGGGGTCGCGGCAGTAGCAGCGGCGGTGGGTGGAGCCTTTCAAACGCGTTCCTCCGGGGTGGTGTTGGGTTCTTCATCGGGCGGGTCTACGTCGCCCAGCGCGTGTGGCAGACGGGGTGGGGTGGCGCCCTCCTCGCGGAGCTCGCGGCGGAGGTGGCGGAGGCTGTACTTGGCGGAGATGGCCTGGTCGGCGTACTTGGTCCGCTTGCGCTCGGCTTCTTCTTGCTGGGCGCGGCTGGTGGCGGTCTTGGCCGCGAACCGGGCCTGTTCTTCCTCTTCGAGGGCGGCGAGGGCGGTTTGTGCGAGGCTGGCGTGGTGCTCGAAGTCGGGGACCAGGCCCGCGTCGTACATCGGCACCTCCTCTTCACCGGTGAAGTGCCGTAGCGCGTCCCAGGTGGGGATGAGGTGCTGGAAGGGGAGTTCCTGGGTCTCCTCGACGTAACCGACCGGGAAGATCAGGCAGACCGGGTACGTCTCCAGGGCCGCCGCCAGGACCATGACGTCCACGAGCGGCAGATTGGCCCGACGGCCAGACTCCATGTTGGCGATCACGTTGCGCGGGATGGGATGCCCGAGCTGCTCGCACCGGTCCGCCAAGTCCTGTGCGCTCCATCCCATCTCCTTCCTTCTGCGCCGGACTTCGCCGGCCACGTTGGCATTGATCCGATCTGCCCACTCCGGGAAGTCGTCCTCATCAGCATCCATACGGCGTTGTGTCATGAAGACACAGTAGCTTGCGCATGATGGTTGGTACCCGCCTGGAGCCGGACGTGATGGGCACGTTCGCCGAGGGCTGTACCGAAAGGGGCGCACTGCATGCGCGAAGACGCGACGAACGGACAGTCGAAGGGCTCGAAGGGGATGAGCCGGGAGGAGCTGCTCGCCCTGCCGGTGGCTGTTGACCTGGATACGAGCAACCGAGCAATGGGGCTCGGGCGGAGCAAGGGGTATGAGCTGGCGAAGCGGGGCGAGTATCCGTGCAAGGTGCTGCGGCTAGGCAACGCCTACCGGGTCGTGACCGCAGACCTGCTGGAGCTGCTCGGACTGGCGGCGTGAAAGCGGGGCAGCTTAGCAGACGGTTCTGCGCTGAGCTGACACAGAAGCGCTGGACTGTCGACGGGCGTGGACGTACTGTCCGTGTTCCCTCGGGGAACAACGCACGCGTCCCGTCTCGGGACAGAGCGAGTGTTCAGTCTCTGAACGCAGCGAGCCTCCGGCGCAGCAACGCCGGAGGCTCGGGAAACCCCGCCGCCCGCATCCAACGAACGATCCGCGCGCACCGGGCCTGCATGCCCGGTGGCGCAGAAGAGGAGCCGCCCTGTGCAACCTACGACACCCGAGCCCTATTCCGCGCCCGGTACCGCCGCCTGGCCGCTGGTCGCGGTGCCGGGCAACCCCGACCAGCGCGAACCCGAGGACACCGTGCCGGTCGAAGCCGCCGCGCCCTCGGACACACCCCTGGATCCGGAGCCGACACCGGGCTCGGCGCTGCTGGACGAACTGCGCGCGAAGATAGCCAGGTTCGTGATCCTGCCCTCGCCGGAGGCGCTGGACGCGGTCACGCTGTGGGTGGCGGCGACGCATCTGCAGCCCGCGTGGCAGCATGCCCCGCGTCTGGTGGTGGTGGGGCCGGCGAAGCGGTGCGGCAAGTCGCGGCTGCTGGACGTGCTGACCGAGACGGTCCACGAGCCGATGCTCACCATCAACACCACCCCGGCGGCGGTCTTCCGGTCCATCACCGAGGAGCCGCCCACCCTGCTGGTGGATGAGGCGGACACCATCTTCGGCACGCCGAAGCAGGCGGAAAAGAACGAGGAGATGCGTGGTCTGCTCAACGCCGGCCACCAGCGCAACCGCTACGTGACCCGGGTGGTCGGCAACGACCACACTCCGCACCGGTTCGCCACCTTCGCCATGGCCGCCCTGGCCGGGATCGGCGACCTGCCCGACACGATCATGGACCGGTCGGTGGTCATCCGGATGCGCCGCCGGGCGGAGGGCGAGAGCGTCAAGCCCTTCCGCTCCCGCCGCGACATCCCAGGACTCCATGATCTGCGGGACCGTATCGCCGCCTGGGCCAGGCCGCTGCTGGACGAGGCGGCGGATCTGGAGCCGGACATGCCGGTGGAGAACCGTGCCGCCGACACCTGGGAGCCCTTGATCATCGTCGCCGACCTCGCAGCCGGGCCCTGGCCCCGCCGTGCCCGCGAAGCGTGCGCGGGGATGGTAGCCGCGGAGATCGAGGCGGAGGAGGACCAGCCCGGCGAGGCCCGGATCCTCGCCGACATCCGCCGGGTCTTCGTCGCCCAGCGCGAGGTCGACAGCCTCTCCACCGACGAGCTGCTGCACCACCTGCGGCAGAACGCCGAGAGCCCGTGGGCGGAATGGGGACGCAGCGGGCACCGCCCGCGAACTGGCGGCGATGCTGCGTCGGTACGACATCAAGCCCGGCAACGTCCGCCTCGCCGATGGAACACAGCGCAAGGGCTACATGCGCAACAAGTTCCTCGACGCGTGGCGGCGCTACTGCCCCACCGTTCACTCAGTGAACGCCGAGCATGCCCCCGGCTCGGACTGAGCCGCGCGGCCCCCAGGTGACCGTCCCTGCCGTCCCTGCCGTGATCCCGCAGGTCAAACGGCATGCAGTCGGGACGGAAACCAGGGGCAAGACGGCAACGCGATCATGACGACCGCGCTGCCACCAACCGAACGCTGCCCCGATCCGTCTTGTGTCGTCCCGGGCGTCCCCGTCGTATCAGCGCAGGTCACGACGCTGTCGACCGGGACGGCAAGACGGATGCGACCCGTCCACGGCCACTGGACCGCAGCCCCACCGCCCGCGCACGCCCCAAGGCGCGCCAGCGCCGCCGGGACGGAACACCGACCCCTCTGCCGTACCGGCCCTGACCTGCGCTGGCAACGGCCAAGACGGCAAAGACGGACCACGCCCTCGCTGAGCACGGCACACTCAGCCCGTCCCTGCTCCGGAAGGCAGTTAAGGACAGGGACCTGACGATCAGCAGTCGGCGGCAGACCGAGGTGATGGAGATGCTCCGGCCCGAAATCGAAGCCGCCGCCAAGACCGGTCCCGACAGCGGCTGACCGGAATCCTGAGGGGTGACCGGAACCCCCTTCCGGTCACCCCGGCCGGCCGACCACCGCACCGCTCACCGCCCCCTTATCCACACCTGTGGATGACGTGCCGACCACCAGCACTCCGCCGCTCCTTCCCCCAGTCCTTCCCCGCCGACCCGCCTCTTCCGGAGAACCGCCCGTGACGCACGACCCGCACCGCTCCGACCACACTCCCGACGAGCCGCTGCCGCTGACGAAGTCCCCTACGCTGATGGGGCGTTTGCGGCAGGCGTTCGGACGGGCTGCCCCTGGCGGAGCCAGTAGTACCCCGAGTCCGACTCAAGGCCGGACGTCAGGGATCTCCGCCCCGGGGGTGGCGGAGACGGCCCAGCGCCAGGGGGCGCCGGACCAGGAGGTCGGAGCCGAGGGCGGCTCCGACCTGGACACGCTTCACGCCGTCCAGCGAGCCGTCCTGCGCCCCGCAGAGAGCGCAGCCGTCGCCGCCGGCGAGCCTGCCGTGCAGAGCGTGCAGCCCACGATCCGCCGCTTCACCGGCACCAAGCGCAACGACCGTGTCGGCCCGCTGCGCTTCACCGGAGACCAGCGAGCCCGTCTCCAGCAGGCCGCTGCCGAGCACGGCTACAAGGGCGACTCCGGCTTCGCCGCCGACATCGTCCTCGCCTTCATCACCGGCCGGTTCACCGCCAACCTGCCCCTGTCGGAAGACCGCCGCCGCACCCACATCTTCCGCGCTCAGGTTCTGCGCCAGCTCAACCGGATCAGCGTCAACGTCAACCAGATCGCCCGCGCCCTCAACAGCGACCACACCCCACCCGACATCCGTCAGCGCCTCACCGAACTCCACCACCTGCTGGAGCTGATCGCCGAGGCCCTCTGCCAGCCCGCCGACCCGGAGGAGGTCTGACCAGCGTGATCGCCGCCATCAAGCCCGCCGGGACCAACACCCGTGGCCTGCTCGCCTACCTCTACGGCCGCGGAACCCACGACGAGCACTTCGACCCGCACATCGTGGCCGGATTCGCGATGCTCGGCATGCCCGACCCCGGCCGCGACGAGAACGCCACCCTCACCGAACTCGGCCGCTACCTCGACGAGCCGGTCTCCTTGCGCAACAGCGAGTTCGGCAAGCCGGTCACCGACCACGTCTGGCACTGCCCGGTCCACGCCGCCCCCGAGGACCGCTACCTCTCCGACGCCGAGTGGGGCGAGATCGCCCAGCGCATCGTCCAGGCCGCCGGCATCGCCCCGCCCGGGGATGAACTGGCCTGCCGCTGGATCGCCGTACGCCACGCCGACGACCACATCCACATCCTCGCCACCACCGTCCGCGAAGACGGCCGCCGCCCCAAACTCCACGACAGCGGCCTCCGCGTCGGCGACGCCTGCCGCGACATCGAGAAGGACTACGGGCTGCGCCGCCTGAAGAAGGCCGACCGCACCGGCGGCCGCCGCCCCACCCAGGCCGAGGTGCACAAGGCCGAACGACTCGGCTGGGAACAGCCCAGCCCAGAGTGGCTCCAGGACCGCATCCGGGCCGCCATCCCCCACGTGACAGGTGCCGAGGAATTCATCGCCTACCTCGAAGCCAGCGGCATCGAGGTCCAGGCCCGGCGCGGCCCGCCAGGGGACCTCCTGGGATATGCCGTCGGCCGCCCCGGCGACGTCAACGAGGCCGGCGAGCAGATCTACCACCCCGGAAGCAAGATCTCCCCCGACCTCTCCCTGCCCAAAATCAAGGCCCGCCTCGAATCCAGCACGCCCGAAGAACACCCCACCGCACGCCGCCACCACCCCAGCACCCCCTGGCACCAAGCCACCGACGCCCTCGACACCCTCCACACCGACCTCGCCGACGACACCCACGCCCAAGCCCACATCACCGCCCTCGGCGAACTCCTGGAAGCCACCGCCCAGAAGGCACCCGCCCATCTGCGCGCCGAACTCCAAGACGCCTCGAAGGCGTTCGCCCGCGCCCAGCGCTCCCAGATCCGGGCGGAAGACACCGTGCTCGCCACGCTCGTACGCACACGGCTCGCGGGAGCCCATCGCCGTATGGACACCGGCCGTCCGCCGCGTATGCAGGAGTACGACCTGATCTCCGGCCTCACCGGACTGGGCGCGCTCCTCCTGCATCGAGGCACACACCCGGGGCTCCTCGAAGATGTCCTTCGCTACCTGGTGCAGCTCCTCCAACAACCGGTCATCGTCCATGGTGAGGCAGTTCCGGGTTGGTGGACCTCGGACAGCCCGAGCGGTCGGCCCGATGCCGCCTGGCCAAGGGGGCACGGCAACTTCGGGATGGCGCACGGTGTCGCCGGGCCCATCGCGCTCCTCGCCCTCAGCGCCCGCGCCGGGCACAGTGTGGCCGGCCAGCATCAGGCCCTGATCCACTGCTGTCGCCTGCTGGAAGGACGAGCGAGCTACCTCCCCAACGGCGCAACCGCCTGGCCGGAGACCCTCACCATCGACGGCTGGATCGACCGATCAACCATGCCGAGGCGTCCTGGAAGACCATCGTGGTGCTATGGCACTCCCGGCATTGCCCGCGCCCTCCAACTCGCAGCAATCGCATGCTCCCGCGCGGCGACCCAGCGTCTGGCCGAGGACGCCCTCACGGCCTGTGCCGCCGATCCCGAACAGCTCGCCCGCATCGACAACGCCACGGTGTGCCATGGCTGGGCCGGACTTTGTCTCGTCATGGACCGGGCCGCAGCCGACACCGTCCCCGACAGCGTGCTCCGGCGCGTGCTGCCGCGTTTGCGTTCCCGCTTCGCCGCCCACGTGGCACAGCATGCGCTCCCCGGAACCGCCGGGCTCCTGACCGGCGGCGACGGGATCCTGCTCGCGCTCCACACCCTCAACCCCACCCACCCCGTTGCCACTGGGTGGGAGAACTGCCTCCTCCTCAACTGAAAGAGCCCCTGTGAACGACACCCCCACCCTCGACGACCTGCGCAACCAGCTCGTAGACGAGATCATCGCCAAACGCCCGCTACCCGCCCCGATCGAACAGGCTCTGCGCACCGTCCGCCGCGACCTTCACCTGCCAGGTCTCGACCCGGCCACTGCCTACACCAACCGGGCCGTCACCATCAAGGACCACCCCAACGGTCCTCTTGCCCTGTCCTGCGCCTCCGTGCCGTCCACGGTCGCGATGATGCTTGCCCAGCTCGACCCGCAGCCCGGCGACCACATCCTGGAGATCGGTGCCGGCACCGGCTACAACGCCGCCCTCCTCGCCGAACTCGTCAGCCCCGATGGACAGATCACCACCATCGACATTGACCCCGGTGTCGCCCTGCATGCCCGCCAGGCCCTCAACCGCACCGGCTACGAACACGTCCGCGTCATGGAACGCGACGGCCTGAAGGGCGCACCCGAGTACGCCCCCTACAACCGGATGATCGCCACCGTCGGCCTCTGGGACGTGCCCGCCTCCTGGTGGCAGCAGCTCGCCGACTGCGGCCAGCTCGTCCTCCCGCTCCGCTGGCGCGGCCAGACCCGCTCCGTCGCTCTCACCCGCCACGGCGACACCCTCGTCTCCGACGATATGGAACTGTGCGGCTTCGTCCCCATCATCGGCCAGCACGGCGAACGGACCACCGACCCGGCCCACGGCACCGTCCGTCTCCACCACGACCAGGACCAGCCAATCGACCCCGACCAACTCGCCGAGGTCTACTCCACCCCGCCTACCGAACTGTGGTCGCAAGCCCGGGTCGGTAGCGAGGAAACCTTCGACGGCATCTGGCTGCGCGCCACCGCCTTTGACGACACCGTCTGCCGCATCGAAGCCACCAAGCAGGCGCTCGAGGACGGTGTACGGCGCCCCGCCATTCCCAGCCGCAGCCCGGGGCTCGTCTCTGGCAACTCCCTCGCCTACCTGATCGCCGAACGGGAGAACACAGACCCTCAGCGACCCTCGCGTCTCGGCGCGGTCGGCTATGGCCCCGATGGGATGACCCTGGCCCACAGTCTGATCGCCCACATCACCGCTTGGAGTACCGACCGCGCAGCGGCACCGCACATGACCATCCACCCGGCCGACACCCCGGATAGTGATCTCCCTGAAGGACACGTCATTGACAAGGCCGACAGCCGAATCGTGCTGTCCGTCACCGGGATGGGCGTATGAGCTCGGGCAAGCTCGATTCCTGCACGGCCCCCCAGGAGCTGTCGAACTCGCATGCCGCGCATGCGAGGTACCGGTCCAAGCTACCCTGAACCGCCCCGGCTCGGCATCCCACTCGCGACCACCCCCGATCGGCCGCAGCTGCACGTGCCGGCCGTCGAAGTCCATCACCTTGCCAACGCGTCTGCTGGCCGTGTCCTGGACGGTGTCGCTGACCGTCGGGCCGGCTATACGCCGCCAACGTCACCTGGCGGTGAACTCACCCTCACGGGAAGAGGCCGCCGCAGTCAGCGCGCGGCCTCCTCGGCTGCCGGCGCCGGTGGGTCGTCGGCCGTGATGCGTGCCAGCAGTGTGTGGGCTTCCCGCACATGGGGGTGGTCGGGATGCAGAAACCGCTCGCAGTCGCTCAGCGCCTCACGGACCGTCGCTTCCGCCTCACTTCGGCGCCCCAGGCCATGCAGGGCGACGGCCGTGGCAGTGCCCAGCCTCCCACTCTGGCCCCGATCCCAACGTGGGGTGAACCGGTGCGCCTCGGTGAGCGCTTCGTCGTACCGCTTCTGCCCGTTCAGGCTGCGCACCAGGCCGCAGTGCAGAGCGGCGACCGCCGTCCCTTCGGCGCGGGGCAGATTCCCCCGGGCGATGGCCTCGGCCTCCTCATAGCGGGCTTGCCCGCACAGCGCGTCGACCAGGTTGTCCAGTACGCACAGCTCGATGTGCCACACCGGTGCCAGATGCTTGAGCCGCGTCAGGTCGCGCAGTATGTCCAGCCCCTCCGCCTCCGCCTCGCTGTGGCGCCCCGCACTGTTGAGGACCAGCATGCGGTTGCTCCGGATCATCAGCAGCAGTACCCGGCCGGGGCCGGCCATCTCACTCAACTCCGCTGTGAGAGATTCCAGCTCGTCCAGCACCTGTTCCCCGCGCCCGTGGGCACAGGCCGCCGCCGTGGCCAGAGCCTTGGCGTGCCACCCCACCGCGAGGCCCCGACTTCGCCTGCGCCTGCGCCCCGATTTCTCCTCCAGCGCTCTGGCTCCGGCCTCGGCCTCCTCGTACTTGCCTTCCTGGTACAGCTGGTAGAGGCCCTCCAAGGTGGCCGCATCCCTTACGCGGCTCCGCGTCATCCGTGCGATCTTCACGGGCCGTGAGGTTACGTGAAGTCGCCTGGCAAAGACAGATCCGGCCAACATCTCAAGCAGGAGCCGGGGCCCGCCGCCCGAACCGAACGGCGAGCTCCGAAGTGAACTGCGTCAGTGCGGCAGCGCGATGCCGAACGCGTCGCCGTCGCTGCCGGCGGACCAGCCCAAGTCGGCCTCGGCGAGGGCCGTCGCGGACTCCAGGGTGCTCAGCTTCACCTTGAGGACGGTTACCGTGCCGGCCGCGTTGCCGGGTGCTCCGACCAGGGGTTACACGGCCGTTGCCGTCGGTGTCCAGTGCGCCGACGGTCCAGCCGAAGTGGTCGTCGGTAGCCATGGTGCCCGGCACTCCCTCGGTGTCCTGGTCCACCCAGAGCGCACCCTTGGTGGTGATACCGCCGGTGGTGTTGCCGAAGAGGATCATGGAGGCACCCGAGCCGGTGGCCGAACCGACCGCCTCGCTGCGCATGCCGACGACCAGGTCGTCCACGCCGTCGCCGTTGAAGTCGCCCGCGGCGAGAGCGGAGGCGAAGTAGTCCTCGGATTCGGGTGCACCGGAGATGCCGGGGCTGTCCTGGTCGAAGAGCTTCACGCGGCCGGTGGACAGGCCGCTGGCGTTTCCGTAGAGGACCGCGAGCCGACCGGCGGCTCCTTCGTCGCCGACCTCCTCGTCGGAGACGCCGACGGCGACGTCCGTGTAGTCGTCGTCGTTGAAGTGGCCGAGGGCAAGGGAACTGCCGGCGAACTCGCCGATGCCGGTGATGTTTCCGGAGTCGACGTAGCCGCCTGCGGCGGGTGCGTCGTCGATGGGCCCGTACAGGACGTGGATCGAGCCGCGGTCGGAGGAGCCGGAGATCTGTTCGCCGAGTGTGGCCACGACCAGGTCTGCGGTGTCGTCACCGTGCGCGGCCGCGGTCGTCGTTCTTCCGTAGATCGAAAGCCGCTACTCAGCGGACCGCAGTGCGTGAGCGATGCGTGAGCGGATGGTGTGGCAGAGGCCGTCACGGCGTGGACGGAGCGCACGGCGGTACCCAGCCTGACCAGGTGGTTCCGGACGCCCGTGAAACGTTCGGAACCACCCAGCAAGATCACGCCAGGACTTTTAATCCATTGGTTGTGGGTTCGAGTCCCACAGGGCCTACCTCATGTTCAGCCCCTGACCTGCGGCGGAAGCCGGAGGGCAGGGGCTGTTCCGGTTCACGGGCGGCCGCGGCCCGAGGGGACCGGATGCGGGGGTACTAGAGTTCGAGAAATGGACGCATCGGGGAACGGGCTGCGCTTCGCCGTACTGGGGCCGGTCCGGGCCTGGCGCGGAGAGCGGGAGCTGGACCTCGGCTCCCCACAGCAACGGACGGTCCTGGTGGCCCTGTTGCTGCGCGGCGGACGGCCCGCCACGCTGGGCGAGCTCATCGACGACGTCTGGGGCGAGCAGCCGCCGGCCGCTGCCGTGTCCGTCCTGCGGACCTATGTGTCGCGGCTGCGCAAGGTGCTGGAGCCCGGCAGGAGCCCGGCCGCCGCCTCGCGGGTGCTCGTCTCGGTCGGCGACGGATACCTGGCGCGGGTCCCGGGAAGCGCGCTGGATCTGACGGTGCTCAGGCAACGGATCGTCCGGGCCCGGGCCTTGCGCACGGCCGGCGAGTTCGATGCCGCGGCGGGTCTGCTGCACGCCGTGCTGGACGGCTGGCCGGAGGCGGCGCTGGTCGGGCTGCCCGGTCCGCTGGCCGAGGCGGAGCGTGTCCGGCTGAACGAGGAGCGGCTGGCCGTGCTGGAGAGCCGGATCGAGAACGATCTCGACCTCGGCCGGCACGGCGAGGTGATCGCCGAACTGATGTCGCTGACCCGTCAGCACCCGCTGAAGGAGCAGCTGTGCCGGCTGCTCATGCTGGCGCTGTACCGGTCGGGACGGCAGGCCGAGGCGCTGGAGGCGTTCCGCGCCACCCGCCGGATCCTCGTGGACCAGCTGGGCATCGAGCCCGGCGCCGCGCTGCGGGAACTGCGCGACCGGATGCTCGTCGCCGACGCGGCCCTGGAACTCGTACCTCCCCCGCAGCAGGCCCCGCCGTCACCGTCGGGCCGGCCCCCCGCACCGGCCGGGCAGCGGATCACCCGCCCGGCCCAACTGCCCGCCGACCTGCCGACCTTCGCCGGCCGCAGCGCCGAGCTCGACCGGGTACGGGCCCTTCTGCCGGACGACGGACAGGCGCCGCAGACGGTGGTCATCGGGGCGATCGGCGGCATGGGCGGCATCGGCAAGACCACGCTGGCCGTGCACTGGGCGCACGAGATCGCCGACCGCTTTCCCGACGGGCAGCTCTGCATCAACCTGCGGGGCTTCGACCCGACCGGTGCGACGGTGACGCCGGAGGAGGCGATCCGCGCCTTCCTCGACGCCCTCGGCGTTCCCCCCGCGGGCATTCCCGCCGGTCTCGACGCACAGGCGGCGCTGTACCGCAGCCTGCTCGCCCCGCGGCGGGTGCTGATCCTGCTCGACAACGCCCGTGACGCCGGCCAGGTACGCCCGCTGCTGCCCGGCTCGCCCGGTTCGCTGGTCATCGTCACCAGCCGTAACCGGCTCACCGGTCTGGTCGCCGGCGAGGGGGCGTTTCCGCTGACGCTGGACCAGCTGACCGCCGGCGAGGCCCACGATCTGCTGGCGCGCCGCCTCGGCGCCGGCCGGCTGGCCGCGGAACCGGAGGCGGCGGGCGAGATCATCACCCGGTGTGCCCGGCACCCGCTGGCGCTGGCCATCGTTGCCGCCCACGCCGCCGGCCACCCCGGGTTCCCGCTGGCCTCCATCGCCGAGGAAGTGCGCGCGAGCCACGGCAGTCTCGACGCGTTCACCGGGGGCGACGACATCGCCACCGACGTACGGGCCGTCTTCTCCTGGTCGTACCAGGCACTGTCCGTTCCGGCCGCGCGGCTGTTCCGCCTGCTGGGCCTGCCCGCCGGGCCGGATGTGTCGCTGCCCGCCGTGGCCGCCCTCGCCGGTCTGGAGATACGCGAGACCCGCACCCTGCTCGCCGAGCTCACCGGGGCCCACCTGGTCATCGAGCGTCTGCCGGGCCGCTACACCCTGCACGACCTGCTGCGGGTCTACGCAGCGGAGCGCCTCCACGCGGAAGACCCGCCGCCGGAGCGGGAGCGGGCCGTCGAGCGGCTGCTCTCCTGGTACCTGCACTCCGCCGAGGCCACCTATCCACTCCTCACCCCGAGCCGTCACCGGATCCCCCTCGAACCCCTGCCCGCCGGGTGCCGGCCGCTGGAGTTCACGACGCGGGAGGAGGCCCTGGAGTGGTGCGAGAGAGAGCGGGTCAACCTGGTCGGCGCGGTGCACCAGGCCGCCGGGTCCGGGCAGCCGGGCATCGCCTGGCGGCTGCCCGCGGTCCTGTGGGGGTTCTTCTACCTCCGCAGCCATATGCACGACTGGCTCGACACCGCGGGCGCCGGACTGGCGGCAGCCCGTGCCGCCCACGACCGTGCCGGCGAGGCCCAGGGCCTGGCCGACACGGCTGCCGCGCTGCGCAGCGCGGGCAGGATCGAGGAGTCCATCGAGGTCCAGTACCAGGTGATCGCCGTCTGCCGGGAGCTCGGGGACGTGAGGGGCAGGGCGACGGCGGTGGGCAACCTCGGCGACGCCTACCTTCAGATCGGCCGGTTCGACAAGGCCGTCGAGTACATCCGCCGCGGACTGGCCATCGACCGGGCCCTCGGCAGCGAGTGGGGCGTGGGTATCGCCCTGACCAATCTCGGCGACGTCTATCAGCGGCTCGGCCGGTTCGAGGAGGCCGTCCTGTATCTGGAGGAGGCGCTGATCGTCCTGCGCAGGAACAGCCACCGCTGGGCCGAGGGCCTCGCGTACGACTCCCTCGGCACGGTCCACCACGGGCTCCGGCACTACGACGACGCCATCGCGCACTTCCATCGCGCGCTGGACACCCACCGGGCCGTCGCCAACCGGTGGGGCGAGGGCCATTCCCTGAGCAACCTCGGCGACGTCCTGCTCGACGCCGGACGGCCGGAGGACGCCCGCGCGGACTGGCGGCGGGCCCTGGAGATCTTCATGGAGATCGGTCATCCGGACGCCGAGAAGGTCCGCGGGAAGCTCGGCCGCCCGCCGGAGGACGGCCCGGGAGGGGACGGCCCCGGGCTGGACGGGCCGGGAGGGGACGGCCCCGGGCAGGCAGGCTCGGGAGGGGACGGCCTGGGGGAGGACGGACTGCCCCGCCCGCCCGCCGATGGGCCCCCGCCCCGACGGCCCACCTGACACGTCTCCCGCCCTCCCCACACGCATGCCCTCGCTGTGCCCCGTTCACCGGGTGGCGGCCCGCCACGCAGTGCCCACCGACATGGCGGGCCGCCACCCGCACAACGGCCGACGGGCACCGGTGGTTCAGCGTTCCTTCACCCGTAAGGGAGAAACCCGGGGCGGTCGGCGCCGGCGCCGGCGGCGGTCCGCGTCAGCGGCGGTACGAGGGCCGTGCGCCCGTACGGCGGCGATCGGGGTCGAGGAGTTGCACGGCGATGCCGGAGAGCACCAGGCCCGCCGCGATCATCAGTCCGTCGGGGACGATCACGCCCACGATCAGCATCGTCACCCCGATGACCAGCGCCCACCAGGCGCCCGTGCGCCGGTACTCGCGGGGGCGGGCCGGCTGTCCGGTGGACAGCGAACGGGCGAAACGGGGATCCTCGTGCTCCAGTCGGGCCGCGAGGGCGACCAGGCGATCGTCGTTGGACGGGGTCACGGCTCCTCCTTCCCAGAGGGGGTGGCCGCACGGCGTCGCGCCGGCGGCCGTCACTCCGGTACCGCCGGACGGGTCAGGGGTCCGTCGGCATGCTGCGGAATCGGGCCGCTATAAAGGAGTTTGCCCGTGTGCCGACGAATCGTGCGTCCGGTACCGGAGACTTCAGCGTCTCCCGTCGCCGCCGGTCCGGGCCATCGGTCGCGGGCCCCATCTCCCCTGGGGGCCGATGTGCACGCGGCCCGTCGGCCGGCCGGGACCCCGAGGAGAAAATGGGGGTTGTCACGGATGGCGCGGGGACGGATCAGGGCAGAGGCTGGACCATGACGGCCCGCGCCGCGCCCCCGGTCCGTGGGCCCGTCCCGGCTCCCGCCGCTCCGGGAGCCCATGTGAGCGGCCCGTGGTGAGGAGGCGGTAAAGGGTGCCTCTGTTCTGGCGGATCTTCATGCTGAACGCCGTCGTCCTCATCGTCGCCACGGCACTTCTGCTGGGACCGGTCACCGTATCCACCCCCGTACTGCTCACCGAGGCCGCGGTCCTCACCGTGGGCCTGGCCGCCATGCTGGTGGCCAACGCACTGCTGCTGCGCTTCGGCCTCGCCCCGCTGCAGCGCCTGACCCGGGCCATGACCACGGCGGATCTGCTGCGCCCCGGACACCGTCCCGCAGTCGGCGGACGCGGCGAGATCGCCGAGCTGATCACCACCTTCAACACGATGCTCGACCGGCTGGAGGACGAGCGCGCCACGAGCAGTGCCCGCGCGCTGTCCGCGCAGGAGGGGGAGCGCCGCCGCGTCGCCCAGGAACTGCACGACGAGGTCGGCCAGTCCCTGACCGCCGTGCTGCTCCAGCTCAAGCGTGCCGCGGACCACGCCCCGCCCGACCTGGGCGAGGAACTGCGCATGGTCCAGGAGACCACCCGCGCCAGCCTGGAGGAGATCCGGCGCATCGCCCGCCGGCTACGTCCGGGCGTACTGGACGAGCTGGGGCTGGCCAGTGCCCTCAAGGCCCTCGCCACCGAGTTCGGCGGCCCCGGTCTGAGCGTCCAGCACAGCCTCGCCCCGGACCTGCCCGAGCTCGACCGGGAGACGGAGCTCGTCATCTACCGCGTCGCCCAGGAAGGCCTCACCAACATCGCCCGGCACTCCGGCGCCCGACGCGCCGAGCTCGCCCTGTACCGCGCGCCCGGGGGTGTGGAGCTCCGGGTCCGGGACGACGGGCGGGGCATCGGACGGGCCGAGGAGGGCGCCGGCCTCCGCGGGATGCGGGAGCGCGCCCTGCTCGTCGGTGCCGTGGTGACCGTGGAGTCCCGCGCCGGTGGCGGTACCGAAGTGCGCCTGGCCGTCCCCGTCCCCGCCCGTTTCCCCGCGCACGCCCTCGTTCCACTGCGCGGCCCGTCCGCGTCCGCGCACGCTCCACCCCCGTGACCGATGTCCCCCGACCGGAAACGCTGACATGACCGAGCAGGCCCTCACCCGCATCCTCCTCGCCGACGACCACGCGCTGGTCCGCCGGGGAGTTCGCCTCATCCTGGACGGCGAACCGGATCTGACCGTCGTGGCCGAGGCCGCCGACGGTGCCGAAGCACTCGAACAGGCCCGTGAACACCGCCCCGACCTGGCCATTCTCGATATCGCCATGCCCCGGCTGACCGGTCTCCAGGCGGCCCGTGAGCTCTCCCGCATCCTGCCGGAGACACGGATCCTCATCCTGACCATGTACGACAACGAGCAGTTCTTCTTCGAAGCGCTCGCCGCCGGCGCCTCGGGCTACGTCCTGAAGTCCGTCGCCGACCAGGATCTCGTCGAGGCCTGCCACGCCACCATGCGCGGTGAGCCGTTCCTCTACCCCGGGGCCGTCAACGCCCTCATCCACAACTACCTCGACCTCGCGCGGGAGGGCCGGACCCTCCCGGCCAAGGCCATCACCGACCGTGAGGAGGAGATCCTCAAGCTGGTCGCCGAGGGCCACACCTCGCAGCAGATCGCCACCCTGCTGGTGATCAGCCCCAAGACGGTGGAGCGGCACCGCGCCAACCTGCTGGCCAAGCTCGGCCTGAAGGACCGCCTGGAACTCACCCGGTACGCCATCCGCGTAGGACTGATCGAACCCTGACCGACGAGGGACCGGGGCGCCCGCGCGCCCGGCGGGTTGTCAGACTTGGCCCGGGCCGCACCGCGGCCCGGCCGACCGCGCCCCTCCCCCGGCCGGCCGCCGACCGTCACCCGGAGTACGCCGATGCCCCGTCCGTACGTCCTGCTGTCCGCCGCCGTCTCCCTCGACGGCTACCTGGACGACACCGGCCCGGACCGGCTGCTGCTGTCCGGTCCGGCCGACTTCGACCGGGTCGACGAGGTACGGGCGGGCGTGGACGCCATCCTGGTCGGCGCCGGCACGATCCGCGCCGACAATCCCCGGCTGCTGGTCAACTCGCCCGAGCGGCGTGCCGCCCGGGTCGCGGCGGGCAGGCCCGAGTACCCGCTCAAGGTCGCCGTCAGCGGCTCCGGCGACCTCGACCCGACGGCGCGGTTCTGGCACACCGGCGGCGAGAAGATCCTCTACACCACCGGCGAGGGCGCCGAGCGGGCCCGCGCCCTCGGTATCGCCGCCGACGTCGTCCCGCTCGGCCCCGCACTCGACTGGCGGCCGCTGCTGGAGCATCTGCGCGCCGTGCGCGGGGTGCGGCGGCTGATGGTCGAGGGCGGCGGGCAGATCCACACCCAGTTGCTCACCCAGGGCCTCGCCGACGAGGTGCAGTTGGTCCTCGCTCCGCTGTTCGTCGGCGACGCGGACGCCCCCCGCCTCTTCGGACCCGGGTCCTACCAGGGCGGTCGGCTGCGTCTTGTGGAGACCCGCCCGATCGGTGATGTCGTGCTCATGCGCTACGAGCCCACCGCGCCCGGCACCGGGGCGCTGGACTCCGCCGCCGACCACCACTGGCTGGCCCTCGCCTGTGAGCTGGCCGCCCAGTGCCCGCCCTCGACGACGGCGTTCAGCGTGGGCGCGGTGGTGGTGGCGGCCGACGGTACGGAGCTGGCGCGCGGGCACTCCCGGGAGGGCACGGACCCGGTGGTGCACGCGGAGGAGGCCGCGCTCGCCAAGGCCGACCCCACGGACCCCCGTCTGGCCGGCGCCACCGTGTACTCCAGCCTGGAGCCGTGTGCCCGGCGCGCGTCCCGGCCGGCGCCCTGTGCCCGGCTGATCCTGGACGTGGGGGTACGGCGGGTGGTCACGGCCTGGCGGGAGCCGGACACGTTCGTGGCGGGGGCCGACGGCAGCGGCGTGCTGGCGGACGGGGGCGCCGTCGTCGTCGTCCTGCCGGAGTACGAGGAGCGCGCCAAGGCGCCGAACGGGCATCTGCTCGACGGCTGAATCCCGCGCGGCGGCGGGCGCCGGTCATGGGTGTGCGCCGTGTCCCGCGCATGACGTACACTTGTCTCAACGACGCGGGGTGGAGCAGCTCGGTAGCTCGCTGGGCTCATAACCCAGAGGTCGCAGGTTCAAATCCTGTCCCCGCTACTGAAGGCCGAGGGCCGGAATCCGAAAGGGTTCCGGTCCTCGGTGTTTTTGCCGTCCGGCGCCCGTCTCACTCGCTGTGATCGTATCGTCCCGCAGCGCATAACAACTGACGAACCGTCAGATATCGCCTCGCGTCCGAGGTGCAGTCAACTCGCCCGTTTTTGACCACTCGTGGCGCTTAAGTCCGCGCGGGAATCCTTAATGATCAAGAGGAACGGCTTGGAATCCGGCCCTCACGTCTATTAACGTTCGATAACGCAGCGCGGTCGTCCCAGCCGTCACAGAAGTCGGCTCCGTGCGCACGCGCCGAATCCCGCAAGGGAACCGGGGAACCACCACATTGGGGTGAATCGCGCGGACAGCGCCGTGGCAACACGGCTCGGTACGCGCGTAGGAGACCTTCCTGCTCCGAACCCGTCAGCTAACCCGGTAGGCGAAGAAGGAAGGAAAGGAGCACGCCCACGTGGCGTCCAACCCGCCTGCCCCCGAGGCCCCGTTCAAGCCGAGCGACACCTTCGCCTACGGTGAGGTCCGCGCCGACGAGGGGCCCTTCGAGGAGTGGAACCCCACCGCGGAGTCCCTTCGCCCGGTCCGTGGCCGGCACCGCGTCTCCAAGCAGCGCGGGGGAGGGCTCGCCCGTAGCTCCACCGTCCTCGGTGTCGGTGTCATAGCGGCCGTCGGTGCCGGTGGCATGGCCACCGCCCAGACCGGCAAGCCGCCGGTCTCGATCTCCATGCCCGACCTCCCCACTGTGGGTTCCCTCATCTCCGACGAGGAAACCCCCCAGGGTTCGGCCACCCCCCTCAGCACCCTCGGTATGACCGAGGACGAGGCCGACCAGGGATCCTCCGGTGCCGGTGAGGCGTTGCGCAGCCGGATCATGGCCCAGGTCGAGCAGCAGCAGATCCAGGCCGAGACCAAGGCCGCCGCCGAGGCCGTCGCCGCCGCCGAGAAGCAGGCCGCCGAGGCCGCCGCCAAGGCGGAGAAGGAGGCCAAGGCCAAGGCCGAGGCCGCCAAGAAGAAGGCGGAGGAGGAGGCCGCGAAGAAGGCCGAGGCCGAGCGCCTCGCCGAGCTGGCCACGCAGTACACGCTGCCGACCTCCTCGTACACCATCTCCTCGACCTTCGGTCAGTCCGGCGCCTACTGGTCCTCCGGCCAGCACACCGGCCTCGACTTCGCCGCCCCCAGCGGCACGCTGATCAAGGCGGTCCACACCGGCACGATCACCTCCGCCGGCTGGGACGGCTCCTACGGCTACAAGACGGTGCTGACCCTCGACGACGGCACCGAGATCTGGTACGCCCACCAGTCCTCCATCAGCGTCAGCGTGGGCCAGAAGGTCAACACCGGCGATGTGATCGGCCGAGTCGGCTCCACCGGCAACTCCACCGGGGCCCACCTCCACCTGGAGGTCCACACCGGTGGCTCCTCCTCGGGCATCGACCCGATGGCCTGGCTGCAGAGCAAGGGCCTCAACCCCTGAGCCCCGCCGCCCCCTGAGACCCCGGCAGTCCCGACGACGCCCCCCCGACGTCAGGGCTGCCGGTCAGGTGTGTTCCGGGGCGGTCGCGGCAGCCCCGTCGTCCGCCGGGGAACTTACGGTTCTTGACGGACCGTCGTGCACTGCGCGGACCCGTCAGGGGCGGTAGGCGTTCGGGTCGTACGCCGGGTAGGGGTGCCCGTAGGGCGGCTGCCCGTGCGCAGGGTGGCCGTACGCAGGATGGCCGGGCGAAGGAGGACCGTACGCCCCGTGCGCCGGCCACGGTGCGGCGGCGACCGGAACCGGCGGCGCGGTGACACGGGCCGCGTGGTCCAGCGCCGGACGGGCCGCGCCCCGCCGGTGCCACAACTCCAGTAGCAGCTCCCGTTCCCGGGTCACGAAATCCGTCCCGGCCCTGCCCAGTCGGCCCCGGTGCCGCAGGAACGCCAGCGAGGTCGCGTAGGCCTCGTACTGCGCGACCGCGCGCGCCGCGGGCTTGCCGCCGTACCGGCGGGCGTACTGCCGGGCCAGGCGCCGCGCCCGCATCGAGCCGAGCGCGAACGGCTCCGCCGGGGTGAGCCAGCCCGCCACCGCGTACGCGGGCAGTTCCACCCGCACGGTCCGCAGCTCCCGGTGCCTCGTCCACACCACCAGCCAGGTCAGCAGGCCGAACATCGGCACCATGAACGCCCCGTACACCGCGAAGAAGCCGAAGTGTCCGAGCGTGGCCGAACCGTTCCACAGCGCGTGCATGCCCATCGCCAGGAGCAGTCCGCACAGCGGCAGCAGCACCCGCCTCAGCCGCTGCCGGTCCGTGGACAGCGCGGCCATGCCGAAGCCGATCCCGGTGAGCACGGTGAACAGGGGATGCGCGAACGGCGACATGACGACGCGGACGAAGAAGGTCGCCGCGGTGACCGAAGCCACCCCGCTGCCGCCGGTGAGCTGGTCCGTGCCGAAGGCGGTGCCGAGGTAGAGGATGTTCTCGGTGAACGCGAAGCCGGTGGCGGTGACCCCGGCTATCACCACGCCGTCGAGGATTCCGGTGAAGTCGCGTCTGCGGAAGAGGAAGACCAGGAGAACGGCCGCCGCCTTCGCGGTCTCCTCCACGACCGGCGCGATGACGGTCGCCCCCAGGGTGTCGGCGCCGGCCGGGTCCGCCGTCGCCGTCGCTATCCACCGTGTGGCGAAACTGTTCGCGACGATCGCGATGAGCGCCGCCGCGCATGCCCCCCAGGCGAAGGCGAACAGCAGGTTCCGCCAGGGCCCCGGCTCGACCCGGTCGAGCCAGCGGAAGACGGCCAGCAGCAACGGCACGGGGAGTACGGCGAGACCGAGTCCGACCAGGAACCCCTGGGTCCCCGTCTGCTCACGGACCAGGGCGAGGATCACCAGACCGGACAGTGTGAGCAGGGTGATCAGCGCGCCGTAACGGACCCATGGCCGCTGCCACCAGTGCGCGTGCCGCAGCGTGCCGCCGGAAGCTTCACCCGGGGGCGCCGGGTACGGAGGGCTGGTGGCCACGTGATCGACCCTAACGAGGGAGGGGCAGGGCAGGCTGCGCGCGGTCTCAGGCTCGGTGCCCGGCCCGCTCCGCATGCGGTACGCGGCGGAAGAGCAGGTCGTTCACGACATGACCCTTGTCCAGTCCCTGCCCCTCGAAACGAGTGAGCGGCCGGAACCCGGGTCGCGGCGCGAAACCACCGTCCTCCCGCGTGTTCTCGAAGGCGGGGTGCGCGGTGAGCACCTCCAGCATCTGCTCCGCGTACGGCTCCCAGTCGGTGGCGCAGTGCACGACCGCCCCCGGCCTCAGCCGGGCCGCGGCGAGGGTCAGGAACTCCGGCTGGATCAGTCGGCGCTTGTGGTGCCGCTTCTTCGGCCAGGGGTCCGGGAAGTACACGCGCAGCCCCCCGAGGTCGTCGGGCGCGAGCATCTCGCGCAGGAGGATGATCGCGTCGCCGTTGCCCACCCGGATGTTGGTCAGTCCGCGCTGGTCGGCGAGGTTGAGCAGGTTGCCCTGGCCGGGGGTGTGGACGTCGACCGCGAGAAGATTGGTGGCCGGGTCGGCGGCGGCCATCGCCGCGGTGGCCTCGCCCATGCCGAAGCCGATCTCCAGCACGACCGGGTTGTCGTTGCCGAAGAACGCGGCGAGATCCAGCCGCCGGCTGCCGTCGATGTCGAAACCCCACGTCGGCCACAGCCGCTGCAGCGCGTCCGCCTGCCCGGCGGTGACGCGGCTGCGGCGTGGCTGGAAGCTGCGGATACGCCGCTCGAAGTGCGACCCGGCGGGATCGGCCTTCGGCCCGTCCGGGAACCGCGGTTCCCCCTTGGCCCGAGTACGGCGGACCGGCACACCGACCGGGTGGGCAGCGGGGCGCGGTGCTTCGGGGGTGCTCACGGAATCAGACACAGTGCTCCCGATTTTACGGGGACGCGGTGGGCGGTCGGGGTGCCCTCACCTCTCCAGGGCCGTGAGCTGCGCCATCGTCCGCCGCGCGATCTCCCGTCCGATCGGCAGGGACGCGGTCGCGGCCGGCGAGGGCGCGTTCAGCACATGCACCGCACGGGGGGTCTCCTGGAGGAGGAAGTCGTCGGCCAGGGTGCCGTCCCGCAGCACCGCCTGGGCTCTCACCCCAGCCGCCGCCGGCACCAGGTCGTCCTCCCGCACGGCGGGCAGCAGCCGGCGTACGGCACGGGCGAAGGCCGCCTTGGACAGCGAGCGGTGCAGTTCGCCGGTGCCGTACCGCCAGTGGCGGCGGGCCAGCTGCCAGGAGCCCGGCCAGGCGAGGGTCGCCGCCAGCTCACGCGGGCGCACGGTGCGCCGGTCGTAACCCTCGCGGGCCAGGGCCGGGACCGCGTTGGGGCCGACGTGGACACCTCCGTCGATGCCCCGGGTGAGGTGGACGCCGAGGAAGGGGAACGCCGGGTCGGGCACCGGGTACACCAGTCCCCGCACCAGCTCCGGGCGGGCCAGCTCGTAGTACTCACCGCGGAACGGCACGATCCGGGCGCCCGGATCGTCACCGGTACGGCGGGCGATCTCGTCGCAGTACAGACCCGCGCAGTTCACCAGCACCCGGCCGCGCACCACATCGCCCCCGGCCGTCAGGACGGCGACTCCCCTGTCGGGGCGGCGGTCGACGCGTACGACCCGCGTTCCGTAGCGGATCTGCGCGCCGGAGGCCTCCGCGAGCCGCCGGGCGACCGCCGCGAAGTCGCAGATGCCGGTGGTGCCGACGTGGATGGCCGCCAGGCCCTCCACCTCCGGCTCGTACTCCGCGATCTGCGCGCCGCACAGTTCGCGGACCGTGAGGCCGTTCTCCCTGCCGCGCTGGACCAGGGCGTGCAGCCGCGGAAGCTCCTCGCGGGCCGTGGCGACGATCAGCTTGCCCGTCACCGCGTGCGGGATGTCGTACTCCGCGCAGAATTTCACCATCTCGGCGGCACCCCGCACCGCGTACCGCGCCTTCAGCGAGCCGGGGCGGTAGTAGACGCCGCTGTGGATGACTCCGCTGTTGCGGCCCGTCTGGTGCCGGGCCGGGCCGGGCTCCTTCTCCAGCACCGTCACCCGGGTGCCCGGAGCGGCGCGGCTGATCGCGTACGCCGTCGACATTCCGACGATCCCGCCGCCGACCACCAGGACGTCGCAGTCGTACGACCGCGTCACGGTCTCCCGCGCCGTCCCCGCGTCCCGCGTCTCCCGCGCCCCCTGCGTCACCCGCGCCACCTCCCGCATCCGATAGTGCACCCTGCCACTGACAACGGCTTCGGCTCCGGTCGTCTCCAGCGGTTCCCGGTGGTTCCGGTGGTTCCCAGTGGTCCCTGTCGGTCCCGTGGCCGGCCGTGGTCAGGCCGTGGTCATCAGGAGCGGGCGGGCGCGCTCGCGCAGTTCGACCACGCGGGGCTCGTCGCCGTAGGGCTCCAGACGGTGCAGGAGGTCCTTGACGTACTCGGTGGTGCGGGCGGACGAGATGCGGCCCGCCACCTCCACCGCGCGCACGCCCTGCTCGCAGGCCGCGTCCAGATTGCCCGACTCCAGTTCGGCCACCGCCGAGACGACCAGGCGCAGCCCGTGCGAGCGCACGAACTCCTCCGTCGGCCGCGACAGTGCCTGCTCGGTGAAGCGGCGGACCTGGCGGGGTGCCTTCAGATCGCGGTAGCACTCCGCGGCGTCGGCGGCGAAGCGGTCGTAGGAGTAGAAGCCGAGCCAGACGGGGTCGCTGTCGCCGGGACGGGAGCGTTCCAGCCAGCTCTCCGCAGATTTCAGCGCGGCACCGGCCGCCTGGGCGTCTCCCGCGCGTGCGTGCGCGCGTGCCTCCACCAGGCGGAAGAAGCTCAGGGTGCGGGCGGTGGCCAGGCCGCGGTTGCGTTCCAGTGCGGCCTGGGCGAGGTCCACGCCCTCGTCGCCGAAGCCGCGGTAGGTCGCCTGGAGGGACATCGAGGCGAGGACGTAGCCGCCGAGGGGGACGTCGGCCGCAGCGCGGGCCAGGCGCAGGGCCTGGATGTAGTAGCGCTGGGCCGCCTCCTGCTGGCCGGTGTCGAAGGCCATCCAGCCGGCCAGCCGGGTCAGTTCCGCCGCGGCACCGAACAGCGAGCGGCCCACGTCGTCCGCGTACGAGCCGAGCAGCAGCGGGGCCGCCTCCACCCGGAGGCACTCGGGGACCATCGACGAACGCCAGTCGCCACCGCCGTACTTGGAGTCCCAGCGCCGGGCGTCCTCGGCGGCCTCCCGCAGCTTGCGCACATCGCTGTGGCCGACTTTGAGCGGTGCGCCGGAGCCGTCGGCGGGGTTCACCTCGCGCGCCACCGAACTGTCGGCCGGGGTTATCAGCCACCGTGAGGCGGGTGTCGCGTAGGCGCTCACCGCGAACGACCCGGCGAGGGACTGCCAGATGCCGCCGGAGCCGGCTCTGCGGCCGGCCAGATCCAGCCGGTACAGGTCCGTCGCGGAGCGCACCGCCTGTCCGACGTCCCGCGGAAAGGCGAGGCCCACCTCCGGTGCGGGATCCGCGTCCGCCAGGCCGATCTCGTGGAGCGGCACGGGACGGCCCAGCTTCTGGCCGATGGCGGCGGCGATCAGATGCGGTGCCGCACCCTGCGGCACCATTCCCTTCGACACCCAGCGCGCCACGGACGTCTTGTCGTAGCGAAGTGTCAGTCCCCGCTGTGCGCCAAGGTCGTTGACGCGCCGCGCGAGGCCCGCGTTGCTGATTCCCGCGAGGGCGAGAACGGCGCCGAGTTTTTCGTTCGGCCCGCGTTGCTCCCTGGACATGCGCCACCCCTCGACACAGACGGCTGCCGCTCTGGCATAACCGCGCGGCATTCGTAAACCCAGCGTAGTTCGCCGCATCCCAAGCGTTAAGGGGCATTCTTCCGGATGGCGGGATTGTGGTCCGTACTGAAGTACGGGTCCGATACGCGCAGTTGCGGCGCGCTCCTGGTGTGTGGCCGTGCGCCCGTATGTGCGCTCTTCTCCGGCCATCGCGAGAGCGGTTCCATGGGTGGTGCGTGGGTCGGCCCGCTGTACTGGATCCAGCGGGCTGGGGGACACCGCCGCCTACATCCCCGCGGGTGGCGGAACGGTCCGGGAGGCGTGCTCCGTCTCCCGGACTGCGCGGCCGTTCAGTGGTGCGCAGAGCCTGTACGGAGCGTGTTCGAGGACGTCCTCACCGCTTCGATTTGGCCGAAAATCGATCCCGCTCTTTCGGGTGTATCCGCGCTTCTACCCAGGTAGTTGAGGGCGCGTTGAGGGTCATGGGGGCGCGCTGTGGGGGCGCATTCGCGTCGCAGCGGCGTGGCGTGTGGCGTGGCGCGGATGCGGTGACACGGCGGCGGCGGAAGCCTGTTCGGATCGGGGTCGATCCACGGGGGAACGGGGTGGGTGTATCCGCCGGGGCGCATTCGACGGAGCACATACGGCTCCGGCACGCTTCCTGAGCGCCTCCTTCATGGCAGCATGGGGAACCGGTTCGTACGGTGCACTGGTTGTCCACAGCCTGTGGAGGCGGCGATGCGGTGGTTGGTGGGGTGGAGCAGCACCGCCGCGAGAGCCATGGGGTTCGGCCCCACCGGCTCCGCCGGCGCCACAGGAGTCGACGGCGAGACCGTGCGCCCCGTGGGATCACAGTTGCTGTGGGGCGACCCCGACCCGCTGTGGGCGGTCGGCGACTGGCGCCCCGACGAGGTCCGGGTGGTCACGGCCGACGAAGAGACCCGGATCGCCGTCCTCGGCACCTGCGGCGCCTCCGACGAGCAACTGCGCGTCGCGCTCTTCGCCGCCCGGGGCGGGGCACTGCGGCATCTGACCGCCTGGGCGGGGAGCTACACGGCCGTGGTGCGGGTGGGGCGCCGGATCACGGTCTGCGGCGATCTCGCCGGCGCGCGGCCCGTGTTCCACACCCCCTGGGCGGGCGGCACCGCGTACGCCACCGCCGCGCTGCCGCTCGCCGACCTCGTCGAGGCCAACCTCGACTTCGGACACCTCGCCGCGCTGCTCGCCGCCCCCGACGTGCCGGCCGCGCTGCACGACTCCACGCCGTACGACGGCGTGAAGCGCATTCCGCCGGGGCACGCGCTGATTCTCCGCGCGGGGGCGCGCGAGATCGCCGGGTACGAACCCGTCGCCTCACTCGTCGTCGCCGCACCGCCGGCCGACCCCGACCACGCGGTGGACGCCGTCCGAGACGCGCTGGTCGAGGCCGTACGGACCCGGCTCGCGGCACCCCGGCACGTCCCCGGCGCCGACATCGATCCCGGGCCGGTGCCGGGAATGGGTCCCGCCGAGCGGCGTGCCGCCCGTGGCACGCCGGTGCCGGGGATCGGGGCGGATCTGTCCGGAGGGCCGGCGTCCGGGGCGCTGGCGCTGCTGGCGGCGGGGCTGCCCGGGATGCCGGGGACCGTACTGGGGCACGGCACCGGAGCCGGGGAGCGGCTGCTGGCCGTCACCTTCAACGACCTGGCCGGAGGGGGAGGGGCCGGGGCAGCCGGCGGCGCCGGAGGGGGCCGGGACGCGGACGAGATGGAGCGGGCGGGAGAACTGGCCGCCAACCCGCGGCTGCACCATGTGGTGGTGGCCGGAGGGGAGTCGACGCTGCCGTACGTCGAACTGGACGGGCCGTTGACGGACGAGCCGGGACCCTCGCTGGTGACCGCCGCCCGGCACCGGGCACGGCTGGCGGCCGGGAGCGCGGACCACTTCACGGGGTACGGGGCGAAGCAGGTGCTGGACGCGCATCCGGCGCGGCTGGCCGATCTGCTGATGGACCGCAAGCGGCGGCATCTGGTGCGGCCGGTCGCCGCCCTGGCGAAGGCGGACGGGTCCGTGATGGTGCCCGCGCGGGTCTATTCCGCGGCGCGACGGCTTGCCCGTACGCCGTACCGGGCGGGGCTGGAGAGCCTCGCGGAGCGGCTGCTGCACCGGCGCCTGGACGATGACGGGCCGGGGGCGGCGGATGCCTCGCTGGCCGCGCTGACCTGGGGAAGACCCGGGCCCGCGGCGCGCTGGCTGACCGGGGAGGCGCTGGCTGAAGTATCGGTTCGCCTCCAGGCGTCGACGCGGCGGTCGGACGTCGGGCCCGGGCAGCGGCCCGGAGACTTCCGGGCGCGTGCGGCGCTGGCCCGCCACGCGGCGGATCTGCGGGTGCTGGAGCAGGCCGCCGAGATCCGCTCGCAGCGGTTGCACGCGCCGTTCCTCGACAACCAGGTGGTACGAGCCTGCCGGGCCCTGCCGGAGGCGCTGCGGGTGCAGCCCGGGGCCCGGGCGTCCATCCTCCGGTCGGTGCTGGAGGGGGCGGGCGTGCGGGAGCTCCCGGCGGGATGGGGCGCGCCGGGCGCGGCCACCTCGGCGGCTGCGGCGCGGACGGGGTTGCGGGTGGCTGCGGGCACGCTGATGTCGCTGTTCGACACGCCGCTGCTGGCGGAGGCGGGGCTGGTCGAGGCGCGGGTGGTCCGCAAGGCGCTGCGGGGTGCGGCGGAGGGCGAGCCACTGCCGCTGGACGGTCTGGCGGACCTCGTCGCGCTGGAGGTGTGGCTACGACGGCTGCTGGCCCGCCGGGGAACCTGCTGGACCGGGACCCCGGCCCGCCAACGAGCGGTCCCGGGCGGAATCGCCCCGCAGCGGGGCGCCCTGGGCGCGGGCGCGACCGGCCCTCGCTGACCGCCTCGGGCGGGGGGTGGGGATTCCATGCCGGCGGCATGGCCGATGCCCGCGGGTCGCCTGCGCGTGCGGTGCGTCTGTCTGTCCGGCGGGGGTGCGGGTGGTGTGCCTGCGGTGCGTCTGTCTGTCCGGTGGGGGTGCGGGTGGTGTGCCTGCGGCGCGGGCGCCTGTCGGGTGGGGGTGGTGTGCCTGCGGCGTGGGCGTCTGTCGGGTGGGGGTGGGGGTCTCATGCCTGCGGCGTGGGCGTCTGTCGGGTGGGGGTGGGGGTCTCATGCCTGCGGCGTGGGCGTCTGTCGGGTGGGGGTGGTGTGCCTGCGGCGTGGGCGTCTGTCGGGTGGGGGTGGGGGTCTCATGCCTGCGGCGTGGGCGTCTGTCCGGTGGGGGTGCGGGTCCTATGCCTGCGGCGCAGCTTTCGGTTCGGTGGGGGCTTGGGTAGCGCCCACGGTGGGTGGGTGGGGCGGGGCCGCGTCGGGGGTGTCCGTCCTCGGACTGGCGCGCAATAGGCGACTTGTGAAGTGAGGGTGCGGACGCGCCAGTCGCTGCGGGCGAACACCCCCGCCCCGTCCCCTTCCCGCCGCGCGCGACCGACCCCGCCCACCGCCGGCGGTACCCGGCCGCCGTACGCGGCCGCGGGCAGCCACACCCACCACACCCACCACACCCGCCGCTCCCGCCGCTCCGCGGGCAGTCGTGCCTCCCCCAGTGCCTTAAGGGCCTGGGAGGTACCCCCAGGGCGATGGGGGTCCCCCCGCTCGAGCGAAGTCGAGAGTGGGGGAGAAGCCGAGAGTGGGGGAGGGTGGGCGCGACGGCACCCCGCTGGCGCCGGGCTGCGCAGACACCCCCGCCCAGCACCAACGTCGGCGACCAGGAGAACACCGGGCCGCACAGCTCACACCGCAGCGAAGCGCTGGCCCACCCGGCCCACACTCATGGTCACGCGCACAGCGCGCCACTCGTCACGCCGGACGTGACCGCAGCCCCTCCAGGAGAATGTCCAGCAACCGCGCCGACGCCGCCGCCTGCTGCGCCGCGTCCGGCAAGGAGGGCGCCGCCGTCGCTATTACCAGCAGCACATCCGACACGGACACGTCCGGCCGCAACTCCCCCGCCGTCCGGGCCCGCTCCACCAGCTGTCCCACGACGTCGAGCAGCTCCGAGGCCCCTCCGTCGTCCACCGGCGGAGCCTCCGGCACCAGGCGCAGATCCCCCGCCGCCTGCGTCCGCTGCTGCGGCAGCCGCGCGTGGTCCGGCAGACCGCGTTCCTCCGCCACCCCCACCCGCAGGACCTGCGGCGGCAGCAGCCGCCCCGCGCCGGAGGCGACCGAGGTGCGCAGGAAGCGGGACAGCGCCGACCACGGCTCGTCCTCCTGGCCGAGCGCCGCACGCGCCTGCTCGGTCAGCCGGGAGGTCTCCTCCTCGGCGATCCGCCGCACCAGAACGTCCTTGCTCGGGAAACGCCGGTACACCGTGCCCACACCGACCCGTGCCCGGCGTGCCACGTCCTCCATCGGCGCGCCGTAGCCCAGCTCGCCGAAGACCTCACGCGCGGCACGCAGCACGTGCTCCAGATTGCGCTGCGCGTCCACACGCAGCGGTGCCGTGCGCGAACCGTCCCCCCGAGCGCCGCCCGCGGACGCGCCCAGAGCGCCGCCGGTCGTCAGAGCGGAAGACCAATGAGAGTCCTGAACATGCATATGTGTTCCCCCGGTAATGACGTCTCCCCCCGGAGACTTCTCCCCGTCATTGATGGCCGGGGCATGCGGAAGAGGCCCGGCCTGTCGGTCCCGCCCGTCGCGGACCCGATGAGCGCAGCCCCCTACACCCCGTCGACACACGAACATAGTTGAGAGGGGGTCAATTCAGAAGGGGCATGTTCCGCACGGAGCGCCCCCCGATCGGAGCACGGGTGGCATTCATCCGTAATGTGCACCTCGCTGGGGGTGGGGTTACCTATGTTGACCTGCTGGTATGTGGTCAAGGTCGGTGAATCGGCCAACCCGGGGTGCTGGGTCCCTCCGGTCACACAATTCGTCGAGGCTGTGGACAAACGCAAGCGACGGGTGCGTCATGGGATGGTGAAGGAACGTGCGCGCATTCTCGTTGTCGGCGGCGGCTACGTCGGGATGTACACGGCCCTGCGTCTCCAGCGGAAGCTGAAACGGGAACTCGGGCAGGGCGAGGCGGAGATCACGGTGGTCACCCCGGACCCGTACATGACGTATCAGCCGTTTCTGCCCGAAGCGGCCGCCGGTGCCATTTCTCCTCGTCATGTCGTCGTACCGCTGCGTCGTGTCCTCGACCGGTGCCACATCGTCATCGGCGAGGCGACCGCGGTCGACCACGCGAAGCGCACCGCCACTGTCAGCACCCTCGCCACGGACGAGGAAGGCACGGGAGGGCGGCGGATCGCCTACGACGAGCTGGTGCTCGCGCCGGGTTCCGTCTCGCGCACGCTGCCGATTCCCGGCCTTGCCGAGCACGCCATCGGCTTCAGGACCGTCGAGGAGGCCATCGGCCTGCGCAACCACGTCCTCGAACAGATGGACATCGCGTCCTCGACCCGCGACCCCCAGATCCGCGATGCCGCCCTGACCTTCGTCTTCGTGGGCGGAGGCTACGCGGGCGTCGAGGCGCTCGGTGAGCTGGAGGACATGGCCCGTTACGCCGCGCGGTATTACCACAACCTCCGGCCCGAGGACATGAAGTGGATCCTCGTCGAGGCATCCGGGCGGATCCTGCCCGAGGTCGGTGAGGAGCTGGGGAGGTACACGGTCACCGAGCTGCGCCGGCGCAACATCGACGTCCGACTGGAAACCCGGCTGGAATCCTGCGCGGACCGGGTGGCGGTGCTCAGCGACGGTTCTCGCTTCCCCACGCGTACGGTCGTGTGGACCGCCGGCGTCAAGCCGCATCCCGTCCTCGCCGCCACCGATCTGCCGCTGAACGGGCGGGGGCGGCTGAAATGCACCGCTGAACTGGCCGTCGAGGGTGCCGCGCACGCGTGGGCCGCGGGGGACGCCGCCGCCGTTCCCGACGTCACCGCGCGGGAGGCCGGGCGGGAGTGCGCCGCCAACGCGCAGCACGCGCTGCGACAGGCGCGGACCCTCGCGGACAATCTCGTCCGCTCCCTGCGGGGTGAACCGCTGGAGACCTACGCCCACAAGTACGCCGGTTCCGTCGCGTCCCTGGGGCTGCACAAGGGCGTCGCGCAGGTGTACGGGCGCAGGCTCAAGGGCTTCCCCGCCTGGTTCATGCACCGGACCTATCACCTCAGCCGGATCCCGACCTTCAACCGGAAGGCACGGGTGGCTGCCGAGTGGACGCTCGCGGGGCTCTTCAAACGGGAGATCGTCTCCCTGGGGTCACTCGAACATCCCCGGGCGGAGTTCGAACTGGCGGCCGGTGGAAAGCCATCTCAGGACCCCCCGAACAACCCGAAGGGGTCGTCCTGACCGGACGCAGGAACTCCTGCGGCCGGCCCGGCGTCTGACGGATGTCGGCCCGGTCGGCACCCTGCCAGACTGGTCCACCACCGCGGGTGGTCCCCGCCCACCCCCGGTGCGGCCCCCGGGGCCCCGGCCGGTCCTGGTTTCCGGCCGCCGACAACTACACGAGGCAAGGATTCGTGAACTTCACGCGCTGGAGCGCCCGGCTCCCCGGAACGCAGCGTCGCGCGGCAGCGCGGACCGAGCAGGCGGTCTCCCCGGACCGGCGGGGAGAGGGCTCCGTGCCCGCGGCCCGCGGCGAACAGCGCTCCGACGACCTGGGACCCGTCCCGGCCGTCGACGAGCTCGGGGTGCGTGAGGTCCTGGACCGCGTCCCCTCCCTCGTCGCTCTGGTCCACGGCCCCGACCACCGCATCGCCTACGTCAATGACGCCTATACGACGGCCTTCGGCGTCCGCCCCATCGGTGCACCCGCGCGCGGAGCGCTGCCCGAACTCGACGAGATCGGCCTGCTGCCCCTCCTCGATCAGGTCCGGCGAAGCGGCAAGCCCCGCACGGTGAAGTCCCGCAAGGCCCCCGACGGCCGCTCCTACACGTTCACCTGCACCCCCGTCAGCGGGGGCGAGGGCCGCGCGGTGCTGATCTTCGCCACCGACGTCACCGACCACGCCGAGGCCGCCGAGCGCCTGCGGGCCAGCGAACGCCGACAGCGTGAGACCGCCGTCACCCTCCAGCGCTCCCTGCTCCCACAGGAA
Source organism: Streptomyces sp. NPDC086080 (assembly GCF_044540255.1). NCBI lineage: Bacteria > Bacillati > Actinomycetota > Actinomycetes > Kitasatosporales > Streptomycetaceae > Streptomyces > Streptomyces sp. NPDC086080. The sequence continues at coordinate 3,445 of NZ_JBITRU010000037.1, read as the reverse complement.
CTCGAGGAGCCCGACGACCTCCGCGTCGCCGCCACCTACCACCCCGGCGGCACCGAGGCCGCCGTCGGCGGCGACTGGTACGACGTGATCACCCTGGGTGGCGGCCGTACCGCCCTGGTCATCGGCGATGTGATGGGAAGGGGCGTCCGCGCCGCCGCCGTCATGGGCCAGCTCCGTACGGCCGTACGGGCCTACGCGCGGCTCGATCTCCCGCCGCACGAAGTCCTCCAGCTCCTCGACGGCCTCGCCATGGAGATCGACGCCAACCAGATCGCCACCTGCGTCTACGCCATCCACGACCCCAACGAGGGCCGCCTGGTGTACGCCTCCGCCGGCCACCTGCCCATCCTCGTCCGCGACGAGAACGGCACCGTCCAGCGCGCCGACGAACCCACCGGACCCCCGCTCGGCACCGGCGGCTGGATGCACACCTCCGGCTCCATCAGTCTCGGTCCCGGCTCCACCGCCGTCCTCTACACGGACGGCCTGGTCGAACGGAGGAACGAGGACCTGGACGAGGGCATCGCGGCCCTGGAGCGCGCCCTGGCCGGGGCCAGCGGCAGCCCGCAGGTCGTCTGCGACCGCCTGGTCCGCTCGGCCGGCGTCACCCCCGACCACGACGACGACGTCGCCGTGCTGGTTCTCCAGCACCCCGCCCGCAGGGGAGCGGAGAGCGAACTCTTCCGCAATGCCGCGCTGGAACTGCTCGGCGGAGTCGAAGCGGCACCACGCGCGCGTGCCTTCGCGTCAGGAGTGCTGACCAGCTGGCGCTTCCCCACCGAGCTGCACGACCTCGGGGTCCTGGCCGCCAGCGAACTGGTCGCCAACTCCCTCCAGCACGGCACACCCCCTATGCGACTGCGTCTGCGCCGCACGGATCGCCGCCTGATCATCGAGGTCACCGACGGCGACGACCACCTGCCCAGGCGCCGCCGCGCGGAGCCCGGCGACGAGTCCGGCCGGGGCATCGCCATCGTCGCGACGATCGCCTCCCACTGGGGCAGCAGACGCACCCCGGGCGGCGGCAAGGCGGTCTGGTGCGAGTTCCTCCTCCCGAAGCCGTCGGAATCGTCGAGACCGTCGAAACCGTCGAGGGCCGGCGGCTCCGGTCGGTAGGACGCGCCAGGGAGAGGTGCCCGCGGCCCGGCTCAGGCGTGCGCCGGTGCCTGTCCCGCTTCCGCGCGGCCCTGCGCCACCACAAGGCTCCGCACCGCCGACGGATGGTCCTGCAGGTCGGTCAGCTGCCGCCCCAGCCGCACCGCCAGCACGGTGATGCCGAGCGAGAACAGCAGGAAGACCACGATGTACGGCGCGTGCAGCGAGGCTCCCAGCGGGCCGCCCACCGCCGGACCCACGGCCAGCGCGAGCTGCTTCACCAGGGCGAACGCCGAGTTGTACTGACCGGCCATGCCGGCCGGCGCGAGGTCGGCGACCAACGGCGCGAGCGTCGGCGACAGCAGTGCCTCACCGAGACCGAACAGGGCGTACGTCGAGATGAACGCGGCGGTCGCCATCGCCTGGCTGCCGTTGCCCAGCCCGGCGTAACCGGCCACGGCCCACGCCACGGCCCAGATCAGACCCACGGACGCGATCACGCGCGAGCGCTTGCGCCGCTCCACGAACCGCAGCACGGCGAACTGCGCGACCACGATCACCAGCGTGTTCGCCGCCAGCGCCGTCCCGAGCGCGGAGGTGGAGATCCCGGCGGCCTCGACGCCGTACGCGCTCAGCCCGGACTCGAACTGGCCGTAGCAGGCGAAGAACAGCACGAAGCCCAGCACACAGAGCTGCACCATGGCCCGGTTGCCCAGCAGCTGCTTCCAGCCTGCCGCAGCCGACTGCCGGGGTGCGCCCGTGATGCGCGGCGAGTGCGGCATCCGTACCGTCGCCATCACCACGACGAGCAGCAAGAACATCGCCGCCTCAAGGGCGAAGAGGAGGGTGAAGGAGCGGGCCTTCGTCGGGTCCACGAGGTGACCGCCGATGAGACCGCCGACCCCGAGCCCCAGGTTCTGCAGGAAGAACTGCATGGCGAACGCACGGGACCGGGTCTCCGCGGTGGAGCAGTCCACGATCATCGTCGCTAGCGCCGGCTGCATCACCGCCTGTCCGGCACCGAGCGCCGACGCCGAGAGCAGCACGGTCGCCGAGCCGCTCGACAGTCCCAGGCTCAGTGCGCCGAGCGCGGCCGTGACCAGGGCGACGAGCAGCACCGGCAGCGGACCCCGCCGCACGATGGCCCGCCCGGCGAACGGCAGCACGATCAGCGCGGCCACGGCGAAGACGGCGAGTACCAGACCCGCCGTCATGGCCCCCAGCCCTCGCACCTGCGCCACATAGACGTACAGATACGGAACCGTGAAGCCCAGCCCGAAGGCACTGAGCGCGTTGCCCACATGGATCCGGCGCATCGCAGCGCCCATCGCCGTGGTCACGTTCACCTCATTCACTAGTTAGATCTGAAGACTTAGAAGCTAAAGTTCGAAGCTAAAGAGTACATAGTGAAGAACTTCAAGGCAAAGTGCAGGCGTGCCATACTGCGGGCATGGGCGACACCTCCGGTCTCGGCGAACCGACACTCGAAGAGCAGATCGCCGCGTACCAGCGAGAGTTCCGGGATCTTGACCCCCAGGTCGAGAAGATCGTCAACGCTCTGTCCCGGTTGAATCGGCGGATGAACGTCGCCTATGGCCGCCAGACCGCCGAGCTCGGCATCACCAACGCCGACTGGGAGGTCCTCAAGGCCCTCGTCCTGGCCGGTGCCCCGTACCGCATGGGTCCCAGTGACCTCGCCAAGCGTCTCGGTCTGACCCCGGCCGCCATGACCCACCGGATCGATCGCATGGTCGCCGAGGGCCTGGTCACCCGGGAGAGGGACGAGACCAACCGGGTTCGCGTGATCGTGGAGCTCACCCCCGCCGGCCGGGAGAAGTGGCAGGTGGCCATGCGCATGGCCACCGTCTTCGAGAGCGACCTCCTCCAGGACCTCGACCAGGACGAGCGGGCGACGCTCGGTGAGGTCCTCACCCGCCTGCTGCGCAGGGTGGAGGACGCCCAGCCGGACGCCGGCGGACGCCTCAGCGACCTGGACTGAAAGATCTTGGCCGGCGGAGGTTGACAGTCACCTCCCTGATCCGTAGAGTTCTTCGGGTTGCCACGGAGCCGTATCGGTTCTCCGGCAACACCTCCCGCCGCGACTGCGGCACTCAAAACCTCAGTACGACCTCCCCACGGGAACGATTTCGGCATGCCTGAATTCGAATTCCCGCCCCCGATTTGGGGAACGCGGAGAGAAGCGCTAAGGTTTGAGACGTCGGAACGGCCCAACGGCCGGGAAGGCGACCCCCGCTGACTGGGAATCAGGCCCGAAAGGATCTGATAGAGTCGGAAACGCAAGACCGAAGGGAAGCCCGGAGGAAAGCCCGAGAGGGTGAGTACAAAGGAA
>NZ_JBITRU010000036.1:0-78923 GCF_044540255.1 Streptomyces sp. NPDC086080 | reverse complement strand
CGCGTCCGCTCGGGATACGTCTCACCAGCTATGTGCCCGCTCGCCACAAGATCAGGACCCTACCCGACCAAGATCACACTACGGAAGCGACGTTGCGCCTGAGGAGACCGTCGGTGCGGGAATCGGCTCGGGTGACCTTGGAGAGGTCGGCGGCCGTGAGGGTGCCGAGTTCGCCTCCAGTTGTCGGGCGGGTGATCCGACATCAGCCAATCAAGTCCAGCACCCCCTCCACCATGATCAAATGCGGTAAATGCAACCATCTTCGGGCACCTCGGGCGGAGATCATCAGGGACATAGCGGACGCGCGCCGTAATGACTTGTCCCGTGAATACCTCATTCTGTACGGTGCGTAATTGCATTGTCGCCAGGGAGGGGAATTTCACTATGGGATGGACTCACCGTGCTAAGAGACGGATACGCCACGCAGGTCCTGCAGTCGCCGCATTCGCGGCGATAATGCTTGCCCAGATCCAGTTCATGCCTCACGCCGCCAGTGCAGCACCAGCAGCAGCCCTCATGGCTGAGGACTCCGTCACCTCCCTCGCTATGCAGACGAGCGAGGCCCTCGCCGAAGCGGAGGAGACTGGAGAGTCTGTCGAGATACTGGGACAACGGACCGAGACCTCCCAAGTCTTCGCCAACCCGGAAGGCACCTTCACCGAGGAGCGCTACGCGCTCCCCCAGTGGGTACGGAAAGACAAAAAGCTCGTTGATATCGACCCGACTCTGCGCGCTACCGAAAATGGGTACGAAACAAAGGCCACCGAGGTCGACGTCACCTTTTCCGGTGGCGGCTCCAGCCCCATGGCAACGGTGAGTCGAGATGGACGCAGTCTGGCCTTCTCCTGGCCCCATTCCTTGCCGGCCCCCGACATCGACGGTGAAACCGCCACCTACTCGGAAGTCCTGCCCGGCGTCGACCTCAAGCTCCATTCCACGTCCTCAGGCTTCAGCCAGGTACTGGTAGTCAAAACGGCCGAGGCTGCCGCCAATCCGGATCTGCAACAGTTGGAGTACAAGGTCGCCAGCGACGGCCTCCGGCTTGAGGAGGACGGCGCCAACAATCTGCGTGCGGTCAATCCGGCCGGCCAGGAAGTCTTCACTGGTCCGGCCCCTCGCATGTGGGACAGCACCACCAATGTCACAGACCCGGAAGTCGCCACAGCACATCGGGCACACGCAGCAGATGCAGACGACACAGCAGGCACCAGCCCGGAAGACGCCTTCGCTCCACCTCCGGGAAGCCGACAGGCTTCTGTTCCGCTCGATACCGACGGCAAAACCCTCACGCTCACTCCCGACCAGGATCTGCTGAACGGCGCGAAGACCCAGTACCCGGTCTACATCGACCCGTCGATCAGCGGTTCACGCCATTCCTGGACCATCGTCAACAAGAAGTACCCCACCGGTTCGTTCTACAACGGTGCGGGATGGCTCAACTCCGACGGCTCCAAGGGCACCACAACCGCCCGCGCCGGGTACGAGAACGAAACGAACGGTATCAGCCGTTCGTACTTCCGCATGAACACCAAGAACCTGTGGAACACGAACAAGGTCATCAAGGGCTCCACGTTCCGCATCAAGAACACCTGGTCCTGGTCCTGCACCAAGCGCTCCGTCGAACTGTGGCGCACTGGCCCGTTCACCTCGTCCACCACGTGGAACACCCAGCCCAGCAAGGAGACCCTGCTCGCCACCGTCAACGACGCCAAGGGATGGGGGTCGGGCTGCCCGGCCGGGAACCTGGCTTTCGACACCACGGCGGCGGCCAAGTCAGCCGCCGCCAACCACTGGCACACATTCACCCTGCTTCTCGAGGCAGCCAGTGAAAGCGACGTCTACGGCTGGAAGAAGTTCGATGCCAAGTCGGCCGTCCTGTCGACCGTATACAACACCGTGCCCAACGTGCCGACTTCCCTGGACACCTCTCCCAGCGTCGGCGGCTGTGACACCACCGCTCCGTTCACTGTGATCGGTAACACGGACGTCTACCTCACCGCCCGAGTGGCCGACGCTGACGGCGGCACCGTCAAGGCACAGTTCCGCCTGTGGAAGAGCAACAGCCCGGTTGTCGGCGGCGCCGAGATCTATGATCAGATCGTTTCCGCCACCTCCGGCACCGTCGCCAGAGCCCGGATTCCCAAGGCCACCCTGGCGGCCGCGGAAGCTTCCGCAGGCGGCGCCTTCGTCTGGAAGGTCCGCGCCTACGACGGTACTTCCTATTCCGCCTGGACTCCCGCAACCGCGTGCGGCTTCGGATTCGACTCCACACGGCCCTCCAATCCACCGATGGTGACTTCCGCCGAGTTCCCCGACGGCAGCGGCGGCTGGCCCGCCACGACCGGAAGCGTGCGCACCGAAGGCACTTTCACCATCTCCAGCGGGGGCGTCACCGACGTCACCGCGTACCAGTACTGGACGGATTGGGACCCTACGGTACGCTCCGCAGCCCCGTCGGCTCCGGGCGCCGCCACAGACGTCAAGGTGACGCCGACATCAGCGGGCTCCCACGTCCTGTACGCCCGCAGCGTCGACCAGGCGGGTAACGCCTCCGACCGCACGACCTACCTCTTCTACGTCCACAGCCCTCAACTCGCGGACCAGCCCGGCGATCTCAATGGCGACGGCAACAGCGACCTGTACGGTGTGCGCACCGACGGCTCTCTGCGCCTGTACACCGGTACCGGTGACGGTGATGTCGGCGTCTATTCCGCGGCCAGCGCCCTCAGCTTCGACGGCGCCTCCATCACGCACCGCGGCGACTGGACCAACGACGGGTACGAGGACCTCATCGCCCTGAACGGAACAGCCGGCGGCAAGACCCTCCAGCTGTATCCCAACAACGGCTACGGCTACGCCTGCTCCACGGCAGGAGAAGCAGACCCCGCCGGCAGTGGGGCCTGCCCCGGCGGGCGCCAGGAACTCACCGTCTACGACCCTGCCAACAACCACTGGAAGAGCGCCGACCAAGTCATCGCGATCGGCGACGTCGACGGCCCCCTGGACGTCGACAACGACGGCACACCGGACGTTCCGGGCTTCCCCGACCTGCTCGTCAAGGACGGCAACCAGCTCTGGCTCTACTACGGTGCCCACAGTCACCACCTCGACGAAACGACGGAACCCGTCCTTGTCGGAGCTACCAGCTGGTCCCCGTACGACCTCATCGCTCCCGGAGATGTCGACAACAACGGACACGTCGACATCCTCGCCCGCAACAGAACCGACGGTGGCCTCTACCTTTACCCCGGCACCGGCCCCGCCGGGGAAGGTCTCGGCACCGGCCCCAGCCGCATCAAGGTCGGCTCCAACTGGTATCCGACGAACCGTCCGCTGATCACGTCCCCCGCGGATGCCGACAACGACGGCACACCGGACCTCTGGGCCAACAGCCCCGACACCGGCAGCGGCTTGTACTTCTATCCCACCGTCACCACCAGTGGTCACGGCACACCCGTCACCGTCGGTTCCAGCGGCTGGCTCGCCTTCCAGGCATTCAGCTGACACGCGACAGGGCCACGCACTGAGCCTGACGCCTGTGATCGGCAGGCACTCGGCCTGCCGAGATCAGTTTTCATGCGAGACACAGCTGCGCCCGCCGTTCCCGGGGAGGGGAACAGGCGGGCGCAGCCGTGCGTGTGGCCGGAGGCCATTGGGGTCCGGTTCGCGGGCCAGGTCGGCTGCGCCGCCGAGGTCGGCCTTGTTGCCGGATCGGGCGCCGAGGACTTCGACGACCGGGCACCCTTTGCCACTACCAGTCAGCGCTTGTAGAACTTGCAGATCGGGCCGGGCGAGCAGTTCCTCCCGTCGGAAAGGCGACTGTTACTCGGCGCCGAGGATGCGGAGCCCGTGGTGGAGGCGGAAGTCCTCGTAATCCTTGAGATTGAGGGTGGCCAGGGGCACGTCGTAGGTGAGGGCGCTGGCGGCGATCCACATGTCGTTGGTGGGGCGCGGTCGGCCACGCTGTATGCCTGCCGCTGAGAGCCGCCCCCACGTGATGGCGACGGCCTCGTCGCCGGGCAGGACCGGAATGTCGGTGAGCCAGTCGGCGAGTTCCTGGCGGCTGCGGGTCCCCCAGTGGCGGATCTCCATCCACTTGGTGAGTTCGCCGTACGTCACGAAAGTGATCAGCGGCTTACGTCCGATGAGTCGGGTTGCCAGCGGGCCGGTCAGCTTGCGCTTGTGCAGCAGGGACGCGACGTCGGTGTCGAGGATGACTGGTTGCATGCGGCGGCTCTCAGGCGGCGTCGCGGTGACGCTCTGCATACGTGAACGCGAGGAACTCTTCCAGTTCCTTGTCCGACTCGAACGTGTCGGCGGCGAGGTCGTCCAGAGAGCGGATGGGTTGGGTGTTCTTCGCTGCCAGCAACTCCTCGACCGACAGACGCGGCCTTGGCTGCGGGTGGCTGAAGCCCTCAGGGGCGGGCGTGCTCATCAGGACCTCCAAGGGCGGAACCGGCTCCATGGCAAGCATACGGGCGCTGTCTCCTGCTGACATCAGGGTTCGTTCCGGCGCGCGAGCCGTTGAGCGTGTAACTGGTGGAAACGGCTGCGCCCGCCGTCCCCCCGGGGAGGGAATCAGGCGGGCGCAGTCGTGCGTGTGGTGGGAAGGGATTACATGATCGGGTCCGGTTCGCGGGCCAGGTCGGCCGCGCCGACGAGGCCGGCCTTGTTGCCGAGTTCGGCGCCGAGGACTTCGGCGACCGGGCGCCAGTTGCCGCCCACCAGCCAGCGCTTGTAGGACTTGCGGATCGGGCCGAGGACCAGTTCGCCCTCGTCGGAGAGGCCGCCGCCGACGATGAAGGCGGACGGGTCGAAGAGGGAGGCCAGGTCGGCGAGGCCGGCGCCGACCCAGCGGGCCAGCTCGCGGTACGAGTCGACGGCCACCCGGTCGCCCTGGCGGGCGGCCATGGAGACGTGCTTGCCCTCGATGCCCTCCGGGGTGCCGTCGCCGAGGGAGAGGAGCGTCTCCGCGTTCTCCGGGGTGGCGTTGGCGCGCTGCTTGGCGTAGCGGACGAGGGCGCGGCCGGAGGCGTACTGCTCCCAGCAGCCCTGCGAGCCGCAGCCGCACAGCAGACCGTCCGGCACCATGCGGATGTGGCCGAACTCGGCGGCCACGCCGAAGTGGCCGCGGCGCAGCTTGTTGCCGATGATCACGCCGCCGCCGAGGCCGGTGCCGAGCGTGATGCAGATGACGTTGCGGTGGCCCTTGCCGGCTCCGAACTTGTATTCGCCCCAGGCCGCGGCGTTGGCGTCGTTCTCCACGACCACCGGGAGACCTGTACGGGCCTCGACCTTCTCCTTGAGCGGCTCGTTGCGCCAGTGGATGTTGGGGGCGAAGTAGACCTCGGAGCGCTGGCGGTTGACGTATCCGGCCGCGCCGATGCCCACGCCGACGATGTCGTGCCCGGCGCGGGCTCCTTCCACCGCGGAGGCGATGGCGTCCACGATCCCCTCGGGCGTGCCCGGAGTCGGCACCTTGTGGGTCGAGAGGATGTTGCCGTCCTCGTCGACCACGCCCGCCGCGATCTTGGTGCCGCCGATATCGACGCCGATGGTGAGTCCCATGAATCCCTCAGTTCGGTCGAGCCCCGCTACCGCCAACGGTACCCGAGGCGCCGCCCGAGAAGCCCCGGCGTCCATACGGTGGGCTACCCCATGGACACCACGGGTGTCCCGCCGGGGTCGTGAGGGCGGTGATCTCAGTCGAGATCGATGTGCTCGCCGGAGGCGGTGCCCGGGTCGTCGTCGCCGCGGTCACGGCGGTCGTCGGTGGCGCGGGGATCCGTGTCGCGGGACGTCCAGCGGCGCTCCTGGTCCTGGACCGCGGAGCGGTAGGCGGCGAGGAGTTCGTTGCCGGCGGCGGCGAGGTGGTCGAAGACATCGGGGTTGCGTTCGATCACGGGTTCGACGGCGGCCCTGGCCTGCTGGACGACCTGGCGGACGACCTGCCCCGCGGCGGGGCCGGCGACCGCACCGAGGAGCGGGGACTGGAGGCCGGAGAGCTTGTCGGTGACCGCGTCGATGAGCTTCTTCAGCTCCTCGGCGGCGGAGCCGGGGGGCGGGCCGTACTGGGCGCGGCGACGGGCCTTCTCCGCCTCCAGGTCCTCGGCGGCGGCGGTCGCCCACGCGTCCGCGTGGGACTCGGGTGCGGGTTCGAGTGCGGGTTCGGGTGCGGTGTCTGTCGTCCGTACCTCGTCCACCGGCCTGTCGACGCTCTCGTCCCCGGTCTTGTCTGCGGCGTCGTCGGGCGGGGGGAGCTGTTCGCTCATGACGGACTCCTTGACTGCGAGTGGCACTGTCGACGGTACCCGAACGGCCGTCGTCCCTTCAGCGGGTGCGCGGCCACAGTGCCGGATCCGGCCGGAACCGGATGCGCAGTTCGCCCTCGCGCAGGGCCGCGCCGTCGACGGTGCAGCGGCGCAGCGCGGAGGGCAGCGGGACCGTGCGGCGGAACGGTCCGGCGGTGAGGATCAGTTCGTCGCCGCGCCGGATCAGGTCCAGTTCGTCGCGGTGCGCGCCCGGGAGGGGGACGTGCCAGACGAGGACGCCGTCCTCGGCGAGCCGGTCGGTGACCGGCCAGTCGGTGGTGCCGGGTTCCGTCCCGGCGCCGGGTACGGCGAGTTCGGCCAGGTCGTCGGTGCCGCGTGGGTCGCGTCCCAGGTGGGCGGCCCGGTGGACGTCGTACGACTCGCGCCACTCGTCCAGGGTCTTGCGCTGCTGGGCGACGGGGCCGGCGAGCCAGCCGTTCGCGTCCGCGTCGGTCTCCGGCAGCACGCGGGTGGCGATCAGCACATCGGTGCGCAGTCCGCGCAGGGCGAGGCCGAGGGTCGCGGTGCGGATGGCGTCGGCGCCGGTGGGGCCCGGTTCGGCGACCAGGCGTACGGCGGTGTCGCGGTCGGCGAGTACGGCTTCGACGGCGGCGAGTTGGAGGTCCAGGCGGGCCGCCGTCTCGTACAGCCATTCCGCGGGCAGCGGGACACCGGCGAGGCGGCCGAGCATCGGGCGCAGGGCGCGGGCAGCCTGCCGTTCCTGCGGGAGGAGGCGGCGGAGGTAGCGGCGGAGTTCCTCGGGGAGGGCGAGGAGGGTCAGGGCGCGGTGAGTGGGTGGGAGGTCGACCACGAGGAGGTCGTGTGCCTCTGCCTCCTCCGAGAGCGTGGCGTCGCGCAGGGAGCGCAGGATGGCGAGTTCCTCGGCGCCGGGGAGCGGGGAGGCCTCCTCCGGGTCGAGGCGGGTGGCGCCGAGGAGGTCCAGGGCGGAGGCGGCGCGGTTCTGGAGCGCGGTGAGGTCGGTGCGGAAGTCGGTGTCGGGGGCGATGCGGCGGGCGGTGAGGCGGGGAGTGATCTCGGTGGGGGCGGTTCCGACGGGAGTGCCGAGGACCGCGCCGAGGGTGTCCGTGCGGTCGGTGCCGAGGAGGAGGGTGCGCGTGCCCTCGCGGGCTGCGGTGAGGGCGGTGGCGGCGGCGGTCGTGGTGCGGCCGCTGCCGCCGGGGCCCGTGATCAGGAGGGTGCGCATGGGGGTGAACGGTAGCGGAGCGCGTGCGCGGCGGGTGAACGGTCGCCGGGGCTGGGCGGGGGGGGTGCCGGGGCTGGGCGGGGGTGGGTTGCGCTTGCCCGCGCTTGCGGGGTGCCGCTGCGCCCACCCGTGCCGCCCCAGCGGCACGACTGCCCGCAACTGGGGGGGAGCGTTACTTCGAGGTTGACTCCACGCGCTTCTTCAGGCCGGCCAGGGCTCGGTCGATGATGACCTTTTCCGCCTTGCGCTTGATCATGCCGAGCATGGGGATCTTGACGTCGACGGTGAGGCGGTAGGTGACCTCGGTCGTGTCGGGGCCTGCCGGGGTGAGGATGTAGGAGCCGTCGAGGGAGCGGAGCATCTGGGACTTCACCAGAGTCCAGGAGACCTCGTGGCCGCCGGTCCAGGTGTACGCCAGGGTCTGGTCGTCCTTGATGGCGCCCGCGTCCATGACGAGACGCACCTGCTCGGCGCGGCCCTGTTCGTCGGTCTTGAGGACCTCCGCCTCCTTCACCTCACCCGTCCAGTCGGGATAGCGGTCGAAGTCGGCGATCACCCCCATGACGTCGGCCGGTGCCGCCTCGATCGTGATGCTCGAGCTGGTGTGTTCCGCCATCGCCGTGGCTCCTCCGGATGCGGGCCGGTATGCGTCATCGCCGTGCGTCAGCCGCACAGCTCACGCGCGTGCAGCGGAAGGCTACCGTGCGCCGGACCGGCGGATCCCACCCGACCTGGGGCATCCGCCCCCTTCCGGCCTCACCACTCCAGCGCCCAGGGCCGTCCGGTGCTCGCGAAGTGCCCCACGTTCACGCATTCGGTGGCGCCGATCCGCATCCGCCGTACCAGCGGCTGGTGCACATGACCGAAGAGGGAGTAGCGGGGCCGGGTGCGGCGGATGGCGTCCAGCAGGGCCCGGCTGCCCCGCTCGAAGCGGCGGGCGACGGTGTCGTAGACCAGCTCCGGCACCTCCGGCGGGATGTGGGTGCACAGCACGTCGACCTCGCCCACGGCCTCGATCTTCGCCGCGTACTCCTCGTCGCCGATCTCGTACGGCGTGCGCATGGGGGTGCGGAGACCGCCGCCGACGAAGCCGAAGGTCCAGCCGCCGATCTCCACCCGCTGCCCGTCCAGGACGGTGGTGCCCGGGCCCGCGTACTCCGGCCACAGGGGCGGCATGTCGACATTGCCGTACGTCGCGTAGGTGGGCGTGGGGAAGGCGGAGAACAGCTCGGCGTACTGCTTGCGGACCGCCTTCTCGATCGCCGCGGGCTTGTCCATGTCGATACCGGCCCACAGTCGCCGCTGGAAGTCGCGCGCCTCGTCGAAACGGCGGGCGGTGCGCAGCTCCACGATCCGGTCGGCGTTCCCGGTGCCGAACAGGTCGGGGAAGATGCCGCGCGAGTGGTCGGCGTAGTCGAGGAAGAGCACCAGGTCGCCCAGGCAGATCAGGGCGTCGGCGCCCTCGCCGGCGCGCGCCAGGTCGCGGGCGTTGCCGTGCACATCACTGACCACGTGGACGCGTGCGCGCCGGTTTCCGCCTGGTGTGGATGCCATGCCGATCAAGAGTAATCGTGTGTGGCGGGCGTGAACAATGGCGGGCCTACCTGCGGTTACTGGCTCGGTGGTTGCGGGGTGGACTACTGTGCGCAATGGAACACCAACCTGTGTGATGCGGCGAACATCTGCCCGGGACCCCCTGTCGTAGAGGCCCTACCGGCGGGTAACGTCCGGGCAGTCCAGTCGTGCTCGGGATTTCAACTTGTGAATTCGCGAGCACCCGCCCGAGCCTTGGACCGCACCGTCGCATCGCACAACGTCGTGGCGCCGGCGCCCTAAGAGGAGCAGCAGTCTTGCGCGAGTTCAGCCTTCCGGCTTTGTACGAGGTCCCTGCGGACGGCAATCTGGCCGACATCGTCCGCCGAAACGCCGCGCAGCATCCCGATGTCGCCGTCGTCGCCCGCAAGGTCGGTGGTACGTGGCAGGACGTGACGTCCACCACGTTCTTCGCGGAGGTACGGGCTGCCGCGAAAGGCCTGATCGGCGCCGGTGTGCAGCCCGGTGACCGGGTCGCGCTGATGTCCCGCACCCGTTACGAGTGGACGCTGCTGGACTTCGCGATCTGGAGCGCCGGCGCGATCACCGTGCCGGTGTACGAGACCAGCTCGGCGGAACAGGTGGCGTGGATCCTCGGCGACTCCGGCGCCACCGCCTGCTTCGTGGAGCTCGACACCCACGCGGCGACCGTGGACTCCGTACGCGACCGGCTGCCCGCGCTGAAGAACCTGTGGCAGATCGAGGCCGGTGGCCTGGACGAGCTGAACCGACTCGGGCAGGGCGTCACCGACGGGACCGTCGACGAGCGCAGTTCCGTCGCGAAGGCGGACGACCCGGCGACGATCGTCTACACCTCCGGCACCACCGGCCGCCCCAAGGGCTGTGTGCTGACCCACCGCAGCTTCTTCGCCGAGTGCGGCAACATCGTGGAGCGGCTGCGGCCGCTGTTCCGCACCGGCGAGTGCTCGGTGCTGCTCTTCCTGCCGCTGGCGCACGTCTTCGGGCGGATGGTGCAGATCGCGCCGATGGTGGCGCCGATCAAGCTGGGCCTCGTGCCGGACATCAAGAACCTCACCGACGAGCTGGCCTCGTTCCGGCCGACGCTGATCCTCGGGGTGCCGCGGGTCTTCGAGAAGGTCTACAACTCGGCGCGCGCCAAGGCGCAGGCCGACGGCAAGGGCAAGATCTTCGACAAGGCGGCGGACACGGCGATCGCCTACAGCCAGGCGCTGGACACGCCGTCCGGGCCGTCGGCCGGCCTGAAGATCAAGCACAAGGTGTTCGACAAGCTGGTCTACGGCAAGCTGCGCGCGGTGCTGGGCGGGCGGGGCGAGTACGCCATATCGGGTGGCGCGCCGCTGGGTGAGCGGCTGGGCCACTTCTTCCGCGGTATCGGCTTCAGCGTGCTGGAGGGCTACGGGCTGACCGAGTCCTGCGCGGCCACCACGTTCAACCCGTGGGACCGGCAGAAGATCGGCACGGTCGGCCAGCCGCTGCCCGGCTCGGTCGTCCGGATAGCGGATGACGGTGAGGTGCTGCTGCACGGCGAGCACCTGTTCAAGGAGTACTGGAACAACCCGGGCGCGACCGCCGAGGCGCTGGCCGACGGCTGGTTCCACACCGGGGACATCGGCACGCTGGACGAGGACGGCTATCTGCGGATCACCGGCCGGAAGAAGGAAATACTGGTGACGGCGGGCGGCAAGAACGTCGCCCCCGCGGTCATCGAGGACCGGATCCGGGCGCACGCGCTGGTCGCGGAGTGCATGGTGGTGGGTGACGGGCGGCCGTTCGTGGGCGCGCTGGTCACCATCGACGAGGAGTTCCTGGGCCGGTGGGCCGACGAGCACGGGAAGCCGACGGGGTCGACGGCGGCGTCGCTGAGTGAGGACGCGGATCTGCTGGCCGCGATTCAGTCGGCGATCGATGACGGGAACGCGGCGGTGTCGAAGGCGGAGTCGGTGCGGAAGTTCCGGGTGCTGCCGGCGCAGTTCACCGAGGAGTCGGGGCATTTGACTCCGTCGTTGAAGCTGAAGCGGAATGTGGTGGCCAAGGACTACGCGCACGAGATCGAGGCGATCTACGCGAAGTGAGGCGGGCGGGGGCGCGGTGGCTCGACGGCGGCGGGTGCGGCTGCGGGTCGAGTGTGGCTTGGCGCGCAGTTCCCCGCGCCCCTGAGGGGCGGGTTGAGTGCGGCCTAACGCGCAGGTGCCCGCGCCCCTGAGGGGGTGCCACGACGGCGGCGCCCGCCCGTGCGGGTTGAGTGTGGCTTGGCGCGCAGTTCCCCGCGCCCCTGAGGGGCGGGTTGAGTGCGGCCTAACGCGCAGGTGCCCGCGCCCCTGAGGGTCGGGTTGGGTGGGGCCTGGAGTGCAGTTGCCCGCGCTCCTGAGGGGCAGGCTTGTCAGAGGAGTTTCTTCAGGTGCTCGGCCAGGAGGTCCCAGCGCCATTTCTCCTCGACCCAGTCGCGGCCTCGTTCGCCCATTCTGTGGCGGAGTTCCTCGTCGGCCAGGAGGGTGGTGAGGCGGTCGGCGGTCTGGGCGGGGTCGTTGCCGGGGACGACCCAGCCGGTTTCGCCGTCGAGGACCGCGTCGGGGGCGCCGCCGGAGTCGCCGGCGACGACCGGGAGGCCGGTCGCGGAGGCTTCCAGGTAGACGATGCCGAGGCCCTCCACGTCCAGGCCCCCGCGCCGGGTGCGGCACGGCATCGCGAAGACGTCGCCGGCGCCGTAGTGGGCGGGGAGTTCGGACCAGGGGACGGAGCCGGTGAAGCGGACGGACGCGGAGACACCGGTGTCGTGGGCGAGCCGGCGCAGGTCCTTCTCGTACGGGCCGCCGCCGACGATCAGCAGTACCGCGTCCGGTTCCGCGGACAGGACCGCGGGCATCGCCCGGATCAGCGTGTCCTGGCCCTTGCGCGGCACCAGCCGGGAGACGCACACGACGACCGGGCGGTCGGTCAGGCCGAGGCATGCCCGTACCTCCTCGCCGCCCGAGCCGGGGTGGAAGGTCTTCTCGTCGACGCCGGGCGGCAGTTGCACCATCCGGGACGCCGCCTCAGGGGTGAGCGCGGACGCGATCCGGGAGCGGGTGTATTCGCCGAGGTAGGTGATCGTGTCCGTGGACTCCCCGATACGGCGCAGCAGTTGCCGTGCGGCGGGCAGCTGGGCCCAGCCCGCCTCGTGGCCGTGGGTGGTGGCCACGATCCGCTCGGCGCCCGCGCGGCGCAGTGCCGGCGCCATCAGGCCGAGGGGCGCCGCCGCCCCGAACCACACCGAGGTGCACCCGTGTTCACGCAGCAGCCCGACGGCCCGCCGGGTGGCGGCCGGGGTGGGCAGCAGCATCGTCGTACGGTCGCGTACGACGGTGAAAGGCTGATCGGCGTCGAAGGCGGCGGTCGCCTCGATGCCCTCCCGGGAGCGCTTCCAGGTGGAGGCGTAGACGACGAGGCGGTCCGGGTCGAGCCGTAGCGCCATGTTGTGCAGGAACGCCTGGATGCCGCCGGGCCGGGGCGGGAAGTCGTTGGTCACGATCAGGGTCTTGTGCATCGCCGCCGACCCTATCGAACGGCGGTTCCGCCCTCGTCGCGGCGGTGGTGTGTGGCACGTACACCGGGGTCCGGGACATCATGGCCCCTCACGGCAGCACACCGCACGGACAGGAATCACGTGAAGACGACAGCCGCACGAGGGTCCCTCGCAGGGCTTCTGGTCATCTGGGGCCTGACAAGGACGGCACTGCTGCTGTGCGTGCTGAAGGTGATCGCCTTTCCGGGGCCGGACGTCACCAGTGATGTGTCGGTGATCTACCAAGGCTGGTACGACGTCCTGAGCACCGGAACGTTCCCGCTGGACGACGTGACCTGGCAGTACCCGCCCGCGGCGGCGCTGGCGATCCTCTCCCCCGGTCTGCTGCCGTTCCTGGAGTACGCCACCGCGTTCTTCGTGCTGGCCTGCGTCGCCGACCTGGTCACGCTGGCGCTGCTGCTGTACGCCGGCCGCGGCCCCGGGCGGGCGCGGCGCGGGGCCTGGGTGTGGGTGGTGGGTGTGCCGCTGCTCGGGCCGACCGTGTACGCGCGCTACGACGTGATGGTGACGGCGGTGGCGGTGGGCGCGCTGCTGGCCGGCGCCCGGCATCCGCGGGTGATGGGTGCGCTGGCGGGCTTCGGGGCGCTGGTGAAGGTGTGGCCGGCGCTGCTGCTGCTCGCGGTGCGGGGGCGTGGGGCATGGGTGTCGGCGGTGGTGACGGGGGGCGGGGTGGCCGCGCTGTTCGCCGTGCTGATGCCGGGGGCGTTCGCGTTTCTCGGCTTCCAGCGGGACCGGGGGACGGAGGTGGAGTCCCTGGGGTCGCTGGTCTTCCATGTCGCGCGGCATCACGGCTGGGAGGGCGAGGTGCTGCTCAACTACGGGTCGGTGGAGTTTCTCGGGCCGTATGTGAGCTGGGTGAGCACGGGGGCGTTGTTCCTGACGGGGGCGGCGCTGGCGTGGCTGGTGCTGTGGCGGGTGCTGGCGACTCGGTTCGAGCCGCACACGGTCGCTGACGCGGCGTTCGTGGGGGTGCTGATGTTCACCGTCACGAGTCGGGTGATCAGTCCGCAGTACATGGTGTGGCTGGTGGGGCTGGGGGCGGTCTGTCTGTGCTTCCGGGGGAGCCGGATGGGGGCGCCGGTGGGGATGGTGCTGGTGGCTTGTCTGGTGACGGTGCTGGAGTTTCCCGTGTGGTTCGCCCATGTGGTGGCGAGTGACGCGCTGGGGATCTCGTTGCTGGTGCTTCGTAATGGGCTGCTGGTGGTGGCGACGCTGGTCGCGGCGCGGGTGCTGTGGCGCGCGAGCGTTCCGGAGCGGCGTGAGATCCCGGCGGGGCCGGGGCGGCCGACGTGGGCGACGGAGACGGCGGTCTCGCGCTGATCCTGCGGGGCTCGCGGGGGCGCGGGGTTCGCAGGGACGCGGGGTTCGCAGGGACGCGGGGGTGGGTGTGGGCCGGGGGGTGTTTGCGCAGCCCGGCGTTTGCGGGGTGCCGTCGCGCCCACCCGTGCCGCCCCAGCGGCACGACTGCCCGCGGAGGCGGCGGGCAGGCGGAGGCCGCGGGAGCGGGGGGAGCGGGGGGAGCGGGGTCGCGGGGCCGCGGGCGCGGCGGGAGCGGCGGGCGGGGGGCTGCCGTAGCCGCGGGAGCGGCGGGCGGCGGGGGCTGCCGTAGCCGCGGGAGCGGCGGGCGGCGGGGGCTGCCGTAGCCGCGGGAGCGGCGGGCGGCGGGGGCTGGGGGTCAGGTCAGGGTGGTGTGCAGGTAGTCGTGCCACTGGAGGGTGAAGGCCTCCGGGGTGGTGTCGAGGACCTTGTGCAGGGCTGTCTCGACCGCGCCCTCGCGGGACGCGTGCGCGCCCACCATGCGGTAGAACGCGCGGAGGCGCTCCTCGCCCCAGTGCTCGGCGATCATGCGGCAGGCCAGCCAGCCGCCCTCGTAGGCCCGGGCCAGGCCGTCCGCGTCGCCGGAGAAGCCGAAGTCCTCGTCCTCCGGCAGGGCGCCCGGCACCTCCCCCTGGCTCACCGCGTAGGCGAGCTCCGGTGCGGTCTCGGCGGGGTCGCGGTCGCCGCCGCGGTAGCCGACCCAGTCGGCGAACCCTTCGGACAGCCACAGCGGGGTCGACGCGGTGGTGTGGGCACGGGTGGCGACGTGTGCGGTCTCATGGGTGAGGACGACCTGCCGGCCGGAGTCGCCGAGCAGTCCGAAGGCGTCCGGGTTGACGATGACGCGGTCCGCCGGCGCGGGCCCTTCCGTGCCGATGGCGCCGGTGGTGACCGCCGCGATCCCCCGGTAGGAGGAGGCGGGCGAGCCCAGCAGGCCCGCCATGCCCTCCAGGGACGCCGGGACGAGGACGACGACCCGGCGGGTCCACCCCGGGCCCCAGGCGTCGGTCACGGCGGGCACCGCGCGGTCCGCCAGCTCGGCGTAGTCACGCAGTTTCCCGGCGGGCTGCCCGACGCCCAGCACCAGGCTCCGCTCGCCCCGGACGGCGCGCGCCGGACCCTGGTCCCACAGCTGCTGGCCTGACGTGCGCGCGGGGCGGTCGGCGTCGACGGACCAGTCGCCGTCCCGGTCCCGGCTCAGGCTCAGGGAGCGGGCCGTGACGACCGGGGACCGGTCGTGGCCCTCGACGCGGTAGCGCAGGTCGGCGGAGGCGGTGGCGTGGTCGCCGGTGCGGTCCAGGGCGGTGACTCGGTAGGACCAGTCCGCGAGCGGTACCGCGCGCAGGTTGTCGAACCCGGCCCGGGTGCCGGTACCGGCGTAGGCGGCGGCGTCCCGGTCGAGGACGGCCTCCGCGCGCCGGTCGAGGAGCGACTGCACCTCCGCGCGGGCGCCGTCGACGGCAGGTCCGCCGCCGCACGAGACCAGGGCGACCAGCAGCAGACACAGCGCCACCACCGACGCCCCCGACACCCGCCTTCGACCCGCCACCTTTCCGAGGGTACGGGCGCCGGGCCGTCCCGGTCAGACCCTGGTGACCGACGAGATGGGCATCATCCCGACCGGGTCGTAGCGCACCGGGGCGCCGGGGTAGGGCGCGTGGATCACCTGTCCGTTGCCCATGTACATCCCGACGTGGGAGGCGTCGGAGCGGTAGACGACCAGGTCACCGGGGCGGGCCTCGGAGAGCGGGACCTGCCGGCCGGCGTACCGCTGCGCCTGCGAGGTGCGGGGCAGGGCGACCCCTGCCTGGGCGTACGACCACTGGGTGAGCCCGGAGCAGTCGAATCCGGTGGGGCCGTTGGCGCCCCAGACGTAGGGCCTGCCGAGGGCCGAGCGGGCGGCGGCGACGGCGGCGGCCGCCCGGCCCGAGTAGGGCACGGGGGCGGGGCCGAGGAGGTCCGTGCGGGCGGAGCGGGTGGCGCGGTCCCAGGCGGCGCGTTCACCGGCGGGAAGGGAACCCAGCAGCCGGCGCGCTTCGCCGAGTTTGCGCTCGACGGTCCGTTTGTGGGCGGCGGCGGCCTTGCGGCTCTTCTGCAACGCGCCGAGCCGGCCGGCGGCCTCCGCGCGGTCCTGGGCGAGGGAGCGCAGGGCGCCCCGGAGCCTGCTCAGCTCGCCGGCCTGGTGGACGGTGATCCGGTCGAGGACGGAGGCCTTCTCGAGGTAGTCCTCCGGGCCGTCGGAGAGCAGCAGGGCGAGGGCGGGTTCCAGGCCGCCCGAGCGGTACTGGGCTCCGGCGAGCGAACCCAGCGACTCCCGCATGGTGTTGACGCGCTGCTGCTTGCGGGCGATCCCGTCCTGGAGGGCGGTGATCTGCCGACGCAGGCCGTCGGCGCGCTCCTCGGCCGCGTTGTACGCCTCGGTCGCCTTCTCCGCCTCCTGGTAGAGGCGGTCCACATCGGCCCGGGTGTCGTGCGGGGCCGCCGCGGACGGTACCGCGCCGAGGGCGGTGGCCGCCGCTGACAGCAGGCCGAGGGCGACGACGGTACTCCGGTCGGGCCCGGATGACGGTGCGGTACGGCGATGGGACCCCACGGGAAGCCGCGCTCCTTCCGCTGGCGGACAGGGAAACGCGGCAGACAGTAGCGTCGGCGGCGGCGGGCGGACCAACCGCCGAGGCACGCACATACGGTGACGCCCCGCCTGTGACCTGCGTCGAAGGCGGGGCGTGGGGTCGGCAGGCACCGGTGCGATTCCCTCTAACGGGCGCACCGGAAGGCCGAAACCGGAAGGCCGAAACCGGAAGGCCGGACGTGACCGCTAGACGCGGACGCCGAACATGAACGGGCCGCCGATGGTGTTCATCGACTCGTAGCGCACGACGGTGCCGCTGCGGGGGGCGTGGAGGATCTGGCCGTTGCCCGCGTAGAGGCCCACGTGGTGCAGGTCGTTGAAGAAGAACACCAGGTCGCCGACCTTGAGGTCGCCGACCGAGTAGATCCTGGTGCCCGCGCCGGTCTGCGCCTCGGAGGTGCGCGGGATGCCGACGCCGGCCTGCGCGTACGCCCAGGAGGTGAGACCGGAGCAGTCGAAGGAGGACGGGCCGGTGGCGCCGTAGACGTACGGGGTGCCGAGCTTGCTCTGCGCGGCGGCGAAGGCGGCGGCGGCGCGGCCGGAGCCGGCCGGGACGTTGACGGAGAGGGCGTCGCGCTCGCTGGTGCGGGTGGCGCGGTTCTGCTCCTCGGCGAGCTGGGCCTTCTCCTCGGCGGTGAGGCTGTTGAGCAGCTTCTGCGCGGAGGAGAGTTTGCCCTGGACTTCCTTCTTCTTCTTGCCCAGTTCGGTGCGGGTGGAGGCGAGGTCCTTGAGCTTCTCGGACGCCTCGGAGCGCTGCTGGGCGAGTTCGCGCTGCTTCTCCTGGATCTTCTTCAGCGCGTCGACCTGCTGGGTGCTCAACTGGTCGAGGGTGGACGCCTTGTCGAGGTAGTCGTCCGGGTCGGCGGAGAGGAAGAGCTGCAGCGAGGGGTCTATGCCGCCGCTGCGGTACTGGGCGCTGGCCATCGAACCGAGGCCGTCGCGCAGTTCGTTGAGCTCCTGCTGGCCCTTGGCGACGTTGTCCTGGATCGTGGAGATCTCCTTCTGGAGCTTCTCCTGCTTCTCCTTGGCGCCGTTGTACTTCTCGGTGGCCTGTTCCGCCTGCTCGTAGAGCTTGTCGACCTTGGCCTTGACCTCGTCCTTGCTCGGCTTCTCGCTGGGAGCGGCGTTCGCGGCCTGCGAGCTCATGACGACGGCAGCTGCGGCAGCGGTGGTGAGCACGGTCACGCGTGCGCGGCTCGGCTGCTTGGGACGACGGTGGGACGCCACGGAGACGAGCTCCTTCTCGAGAGTGATCGCGCGAGCGAGGGTTCGAAGGGAGACCCTAGTGATGTTCTTGTGATCAGTTCAAATCCCCGGACCGAAAATCTCCGTTACAGCGGGTTTATTTGCCCTCAACTCACCTGCAGTGATCCCCGATTGACGCTACGTTGCGTGACGGTTCCGTCAATTCGGGCAATCGACCTTGTACGTTGCACGAGGGACGGATGTGCATCAGATACTAGGAAAGCCTCTTGAGGAGGACCGCCGACGCGACGGGGCGTGCACCCGCGCGCGCGACCCCGTCGGCGACCTCGCGGTCGGTGGAGGCGACGATGACGGGCCGTCCCGGCGGCTCGGCGCGTACCAGCCGGCGGATGAGCTCGTCGGCGGTGACGCCCGGCTTGGAGAACAGCACCCGCACCCCGCGCGGCGGTGCGAGCAGCACCGGCGCGGCCAGTTCGGCGCCGTCGAAGACACAGGTGACCTCGGCGCCGGTCTGCGCGGCGAGCTGGGCGAGCTGGCCCAGCAGGCGCAGGCGCTGCTTCTCGAGGGGCATCTGGGGATAGCCGGTCTTGGTGACGTTGTAGCCGTCGACGACGAGGTGCGCCTGCGGCAGTGCCAGCAGCTGGTCGACGATGGCCGGGTCGTTCTCGGAGAGCGCGCGGGCGGCGATGTCCTTCGGGGTCATGCGACCCGGTTCCACGGCGTCCACGGTCTCGGCGGGCCGGACGGACACGGGTGGCAGTGCCAGCTCACGGCGGAGCCCCTGGGCGGCGTCCAGCACGGTGTCCAGCAGCAGCCGTACCCGCATGTCCTCGACGCTGCGGCCCTCCCGGGCCGCCCTGCGGGCGGCCTCCAGGGCGGCCTCGGTCTCCCCCAGGCGGGCCTTGAGGCGCCGGCCCTCGCTCTCGGCGGCCGACACCTGGGCCTGCCCCTCGGCGCGCACGGCGTCCATCTCTCCGCGCAGTTTGCGCACGGCGGCCTCGCCGCGCTTGACGTCGCTGAGGGCGGAGCGCAGCTTGCGGTGGAGCGACTCGGTCTCCTTCTTCGCCGCTTCCAGCTCGGAGCGCAGCCGCTCGGTCTCGGCCTTGACCTGCTCGCGGGCCCGGGCGAGTTCGGCGCGCATCCGTTCCAGCTCGGCGCGGTTCTCCTCGTCGACGCGCTCGGCGTCGGCGCGCTGGGCCTCCTCGCCGGCGGCGGTCACCAGTTTGACCCAGCCGACCGGGCGGAGTACATAGGCCGCGGCCGCCACGTCGAGCGGGTCCGCGGCCGGGGGCGGGGAGCCGGAGTCGAGGGCGCCGGTCAGTTCCGGCTGGGCCTCTCTGAGCTTCTCCCCGATCCGCTGCCGGAACAGCGGATCGGTCTCCAGCGACGCCGCCATCGCGTTGCCGGCGAACTTGGCGCGGCGGTTCGGCGCGAACCGGGCGTACTGCCTGAGCTGGGCGGGCAGCTCGGTGACCGTGAGCCCGCCGAAGCCGTCGGCGACGATCTGGACGACCCGGCGGCGCACGCCGTCGGGCAGCGGACGGTCGAGCACCTCGGCGGCGCCGTCCTGCGGCCCCCCGCCCGTGGTCTCCACCATCCGTCACACCCCAATACCTGTGCGCGGCCCCGGTGCGGGGTCGCCGTCAGCGGGGCCCTCCCCCACTCTCGGCTTCGCTCGAGCGGGAGGGACCCCCTTCGCTTCAGGAGCCGGCGCCCGGCCTGTCCACGAGTTCCACCTGGTCCACGGCGTTGCACCAGCGGCACCGCACCGACTCGATCGTCTCATCGAGCACCTCGCGCTCCTCGACCCTGGGCTCTCCGGCCAGGTCGAGGTGGACGTACTCGACGACCTTCGACGAGCGGGTCACGTCGAAGCGGGTGAGATTGCCGCACAGGGTGCAGCGCCACCGCGTCGCGGCCGTCGGCAGAGGAACCGTCATCGTGGCTGTTCGCCTTCCTTCCAGTGTCCTGGACACACCGGGCTCACCGGCGCGTCATGGCACGTAACCCTACGGCCTGCCGGGTCCCCGCCGCCCGCCCGTCCACGGCGGCGAGGCGGTATGCATGGTTACGTCCGGTTGCGTCATGCTCTGTGTCCATGATCCGCAACTGGAGCGCGTCGGTCGCCGCGGCGGTCCGGGGCCCCTCCGCACCGGTGACCCACTCCCTCGCCGTGCTGTGCTGCCTGGCCTTCCTGACCGGGCCGGCCTCGGGGCTCAACCCGGTGCACGGTTCCGGGGAGGAACTGCTCGCCGCGCAGAGCGCCTACTTCCGGCGCTGGGGCGTGATCCCCGCAGACCTGTTCGAAGGGTCCCCCGGGGCCGCCCTCACCCCCGCCACGGCGCTCTTCGTGCACGGCGGCTGGGTGCATCTGCTTGGCAACATGCTGTTCCTCCATGTGTTCGGGGCGATGACCGAGGCACGGATGGGCCGGTGGCGGTTCGTCCTCTGCTACGTCGGCTGCGGCTACCTGGCGCTGCTCGGGTACGCGGCGGCCGGGGCGGATTCCGAGCGGGCCCTGATCGGCGCCTCCGGGGCGATCTCGGCGGTCCTCGGCGCATTCCTCTTCCTGTTCCCCCGGGCCCGGGTGACCAGTCTTCTGCCGTTCCTGTTCTTCCTGCCGGTACGCCTGCCGGCGTGGGTGGTGCTGCCGTTCTGGGCGGCGCTGCAGTGGGCGGCGGCGGGGCAGGCGGCCGACGGGCCGGAGGTGGCCCACCTGGCGCACCTGCTGGGGTTCGGTCTCGGCTTCGGCTACGCGTGGGTGTGTCGCGGCAGGGCGACTACAGTGAAGTCCGCCCCAGCTCCGGCCCCCGAGGGAGAGAACCAGCCGTGATCACCGCGATCGTCCTCATCAAGACCAGCGTGGACCGTATCCCCGAGATCGCGGAACAGATCGCCGCGCTGGAGAGCGTCAGCGAGGTCTTCTCCGTCACCGGTACCTACGATCTGATCGCCATGGTGCGGGTCCGGGCGCACGAGGACCTGGCGGAGGTCATCCCGGGCCGGATCAGCAAGATCCCGGGTGTGGAGGGCACGGACACGCATGTGGCGTTCCGCACGTACTCGCAGCACGACCTGGAGGCGGCGTTCGCCATCGGCCTGGACAGCTAGGCACTCCGCCGGGGGGTCTCGCCCCCGCCGCCCCTTCCCAGTCCCGTCCCCGGGGGCGCTGCCCCCGGACCCCCGCTCCTCAAACGCCGGAGGGGCTCATGGCAGCCCCTCCGGCGTTTGAGGAGCGGGGTCTGGGGCGGAGCCCCAGTTTTGGGACGGGAAGGGGCGGCGGGGGCGAAGACCGTCATCCCCGGGCCGGGGCGTCCGGGACGCAGCGGCCGTCCTGCGTGCGGTAGGTCCAGCGGGCCCCGTCGCGGACGAGTTCACGCACCGCCCGTACGAAACGCTCCACGTGCTCGTCGGGCGTACCGGCACCGAAGCTGACACGGATGGCGCTGAGGGACTTCCCGCCGGCGGCCGCGTCCGGCGCCCCGCACTCCCCCGCGGCCCCCCGCTCGCCCCCGAGCAGCCTGCGCACCAGCGGGTGGGCGCAGAACAGCCCGTCACGTACACCGATGCCGTACTCGGCGGACAGCGCGGCGGCGAGGTGGGAGCTGTTCCAGCCCTCGACGACGAAGGACAGCACACCGACGCGCGGGGCGTCGTCCCCGAACAGCGACAGGAACCGCACCTCGGGAACGTCGGCGAGCCCCTCCCGCACCGCGCGGACCAGCGCCTCCTCCCGCGCGGCCAGCGCCTCGAAGCCGGCCTCGGTGAGCGCCTCGCAGGCGGAGGCGATGGCATGGGCGCCGATGACGTTGGGCGATCCCGCCTCGTGACGGGCGACGCCGTCGTGCCACTCCACGTCCACTCCCCCGTCCGCGCCCCGGGTGACCTTCCGGCTGGCGCCACCGCCCGCGAGGTAGGGCTCGGCCGCACGCAGCCAGTCGGACCGGCCGGCCAGCACACCGGAGCCGAAGGGGGCGTACAGCTTGTGACCGGAGAAGGCCACCCAGTCGACGTCCAGGTCGCGCACGCTCACCGCGTGATGCGGGGCGAGCTGCGCGGCGTCCAGCACGATGCGGGCGCCGTGCGCGTGCGCGGCGGCGGCGAGTTCCCGGACGGGCCACAGCTCGCCGGTGACGTTGGAGGCGCCGGTGACACAGACCAGGGCCGGGCCGTACGGGGCGCGCCCGGCGAGGGCGCGTTCCAGGGTCGTCACGGCCTGGCCGGGGCTGTCGGGGGCGTCGAGGCAGGTGACGCGGGCGGCCCGCCAGGGCAGCAGGGAGGCGTGGTGCTCGGTCTCGAAGACGAAGACCTCACAGCCGTCGGGGAGCGCGGCGGCGAGCAGGTTGAGTGAGTCGGTGGTGGACCGGGTGAAGACCACCTGGTCGTCGGTGCGGCAGTCCAGGAACCCGGCGACGGTGCGGCGGGCGTTCTCGAACAGCTCGGTGGAGAGCTGGGAGAGGTACCCGGCGCCCCGGTGGACACTGCCGTAGTACGGCGCGTACGCGGCCACGTCGTCCCACACCCGCTGGAGGGCGGGGGCGCTGGCGGCGTAGTCGAGGGCGGCGTAGGTGACCTCGCCACCGGTGACGAGGGGGACGGTGACGTCCCGGCCCAGTACGGGCAGCGGGGCCAGGACGGACGGGGCGACGGCAAGGGTGGAAACGGACATGGCGGAACTCCCGGTGAGACAGGCGGAACTCCCGCGCGAGCGGACGGCGCTCGAGCGCGGAAGGTGAAGGGAATGAGGGTGCGCGGAGGCGGGGCTCGGCGGCCCTAGAACATTCGCTGGCTCACAGAAGGCTCCTCGACGACCAGGACCCCTGGTGTACGAGGGGTCCGCGCTTGCCGTAGACCTCGCTGCCTACGGCCTGGTCTTCACCCGGGGCACCCCGCCACGGACGGAGGGTTGCCGGACAGCCGGCCGGGGCCTTATGGCTGTCACTCATGACCTGGGGAGGACGCTATGCGAAGTGATCGACGCCCCGCAACCCGTGTCCGGATTACGGGACTTCCCCGCTCGGGGCGGCAGGGTCCGCTCCGCGGGTCGACCGAAGTGACCCGTCCCGGTGAACGCCCGGCCCCATCCACCGCCCTGGTACCGCCCGTGCGCGTCGCGGTCGCTCCCACCCACCGCACCGCGCCGCACCCTCGGTGGGCGCTACGCGTCACCGACCGCCACCCAACACCCCACGACCCGCCTGCCGACCCCCGGCTCGACCGCCCCGGCCGTCCTAGCCAGCCCGGCGCGCAGCTGTCCCGTCAGGCTGCCGGAGCCGGGCTCCGGGACCCCCGGCGCGCCCGCCGAAACCAACACGCACCCCGCCGCGCCCCGCACCCCCGGCAAGGGCTACGCGTTACTGACCGCCACCCAGCGCTCCAGGACCCGCTTCGCGCCGCCCGAGTCGATCGCCTCGGCCGCCTTCGCCATCCCGGCGCGGAGCTGCTCCGTCAGGGTGCCGGAGCAGGGCTCCAGGGCCACCAGCGCGGCCGCCGCGTTCAGCAGCACCGCGTCCCGTACCGGGCCCCGTTCTCCGTCCAGCAGCCGACGGGCGACCTCCGCGTTGTAGGAGGCGTCGGCGCCACGCAGGGCCTCCACGGGCACCAGCTCGATGCCCACCTCGCGCGGGTCGAAGGTCTGCTCGTCGACCTTGCCGTCGCGGACCACCCACACCCTGGAGGTGGCGGTGGTGGTCAGCTCGTCCAGGCCGTCGTCGCCGCGGAACACCAGCGAGGAGTGGCCGCGCCCGGCGAAGACCCCGGCCATGATGGGCGCCATCCGGGGGTCGGCGACCCCGACCGCCTGGGCCTTGACCTGGGCCGGGTTGGCCAACGGGCCGAGGAAGTTGAACACCGTGCGGATGCCCAGCTGGCCGCGCGCGGCGGCCACATGGCGCAGCGCCGGGTGGAACTTCACCGCGAAGCAGAAGGTGATCCCGGCCTCCTCGGCGACCTCGGCGACCCGGCGCGGGGTCAGCTCCAGATTGACGCCGAGCTTCTCCAGGACGTCGGAGGCGCCGGACGCGGAGGAGGCGGCCCGGTTGCCGTGCTTGACGACCTTCGCGCCCGTGCCGGCCACGACGATCGAGGACATCGTGGAGATGTTCACCGTCTTGGCGCCGTCGCCGCCGGTGCCGACGATGTCGACGGTCGCGCCCGGCACCTCGATCACATGGGCGTGGTCGTACATGGCGCGTACACAGCCGGTGATCTCGTCGACGGTCTCGCCCTTGGCCCGCAGGGCGACCGCGAAGCCGGCGATCTGCGCGTCGGTCGCCTCGCCACGCATGATCAGGTCCATCGCCCAGGCGGTGTCGTCGGCGGACAGGTCCCGGCCGTCCAGCAGTCCGTTCAGCACGGCGGGCCAGGAGCGGCCCGCCGCGGTGTCGCCTCCAGCGGGGGTCACAGCGCTCATGGCCGCTCCTGATGGTCGTAGAAGAGTCCCGGGATACCGGACGCGGTCCCGGGCTCCACCCTATCCAGCTCCGGGGACGGCGAAGGGCCCCCGTCCGCAGAACGGACGGGGGCCCTTCGCCGTCGTGTGGCGACTGGGGTGGTGCGCTGAAGGTGATCAGTGGTGGCCGTGGCCGCTCGAGATCTCCTTGTACTCCTCGACGGTCGCCTTCGGAATCTGGGATTCCCCGCCGTAGTACCCCTTGCTGAGCTTGGCGCGCAGCTTCTCGCTCATCTTCACCTTGCGCCGGACGCCGTTCTCGTCGACCTCCGGGCCGAGCTCGAGCGGCTTGTACTGCTCGTGCGCGGTGAGGGTGTGCAGCTGCTCCTGGCTGAGCGGCTCGTGGACCTCGATGAACTCGCCGTGCGGCAGACGCTTGATGATGCCCGACTCACGGCCGTGCAGCACCTTGTCCTTGTCCCGGCGCTGGAGGCCGAGGCAGATCCGCTTGGTGACGATGAACGCCACGACCGGCGCGACGAAGAACGCGATCCGTACGAACCAGGTGATGGCGTTGATCGACAGGTGGAAGTGGGTGGCCCACAGGTCGTTGCCACCACCGACGAGGAGCACGAAGTACAGCGTGATCCAGGCGACGCCGAAGGCGGTCCGCGTCGGGGCGTTGCGCGGGCGGTCCAGGATGTGGTGCTCGCGCTTGTCGCCGGTGACCCAGGACTCGATGAACGGGTACACCGCGATGGCCACCAGGACCAGCGGGAAGATCAGCAGCGGGATGAACACACCCAGGACGAGCGTGTGACCCCAGAAGTTGATCTCCCAGCCCGGCATGACACGGATCAGGCCCTCGGAGAAGCCCATGTACCAGTCCGGCTGGGCGCCGGTGGAGACCATGTCCGGCCGGTAGGGGCCGATGTTCCAGATGGGGTTGATCGTGGCGATCGCGGAGACGACCGCGAGCACACCGAAGACCAGGAAGAAGAAGCCTCCGGCCTTGGCCATGTACACCGGCAGCAGCGGCATGCCCACGACGTTCTTGTTGGTCTTGCCGGGGCCCGCGAACTGCGTGTGCTTGTGGTAGAAGACCAGGATCAGGTGGGCCACCACGAGCCCGAGCATGATGCCCGGCAACAGCAGGACGTGGACCGAGAAGAACCGGGCGACGAAGTCGTCCCCGGGGAACTCGCCGCCGAAGAGGAAGAACGACAGGTACGTGCCGACGATCGGCACGGACAGGACCGCGCCCTCCATGAAGCGGATACCGGTGCCGGAGAGCAGGTCGTCCGGGAGCGAGTAACCGGTGAAACCGGTGAACATGCCGAGGACGAACAGCAGGAAGCCGAACAGCCAGTTGATCTCACGCGGCTTGCGGAACGCGCCGGTGAAGAACACGCGCATCATGTGCACGAACATGCCGGCCAGGAAGACCAGCGCGGCCCAGTGGTGGATCTGCCGGATCAGCAGACCGCCACGGACGTCGAAGCTGATGTCCAGCGTCGACTTGTAGGCCTCACTCATCAGCTGGCCCTGCATGGGCACGTACGAGCCGTGGTACTCCACCTCGTTCATCGACGGGTGGAAGAACAGCGTCAGGTACACACCCGTGAGGATGATGATGATGAAGCTGTAGAGGCAGATCTCACCCAGCATGAACGACCAGTGGTCGGGGAAGATCTTCCGCATGTTGGCCTTGGCCAGGGAGTAGATCCCCAGCCGGCCGTCGGCCCAGTCGGCGACCTTTTCGCCGGCCGGTGCCTTCCCGCGCGAGCGGGACTCGGGGGTCGTTGCAGTACTCATCCGCGCTCCCAGAAGGCAGGACCGACGGGCTCGTCGAAGTCGCCGAGCGCTTCGAGGTAGCCCTCGTCGTTCACGCCGATGCGCAGCTGCGGCAGGGCGTGACCGGCGGGACCGAAGATCACCTTGGCACCGTCGGAGAGGTCGAAGGTGGACTGGTGACAGGGGCACAGCGCGTGATGCGTCTGCTGCTCGTACAGGGAGATCGGGCAACCGACGTGGGTGCAGATCTTCGAGTAGGCGAGGATCCCCTCGTGCGACCACTCCAGGGCCTGCTTGTCCTTGATGTCGTCCGGCTGGATGCGGACCAGCATCAGGGCTGCCTTGGCGATCTCGGTCATGAAGCCGTGGTCGTGCTCCTCCAGGCCCTCGGGCTTGGCGAAGGCGAGCGAGCCCACGGTGATGTCGGACGGCCGCAGCGGCTCGTTGGTGTTCATGTTGACCAGGAGCTTGCCCTTGGACCACATGGTCTCGCGCAGCTTGGTCCCGGGCAGCGGCCCGAGGTCGCGCAGCAGCACCACTCCGGAGAGCGGGAACAGGGCGAGCGCCCCGAACATCGTGTTGCGGATCAGCTTGCGGCGGCCGAGCGCCGACTCCTTGGCACCCTGGCGGAAGTCGTCCATGACCTTCGCCTTGACCTCCGGGGAGGCCTCGATCGGGTGACGCTCGTCGGTGAGCTCGTGGTCCGACATCAGCGTGCGGGCCCAGTGGACCGCGCCGGCGCCGATGGCGAACAGGGCGACACCGAGGGTCATACCGAGCGCGAAGTTCAGCGCGCTGATGTGACCGAGCGGGAAGATGTAGACGGACTTGTCGACCGGGATCGTCACATACGAGGCGATGAAGCCGACGGTGGCCAGCATCGACACGGTGAACAGCAGGGCGACCGTGCGCTCGGACCGCTTGGCGGCCCGCTCGTCGAGGTCCTGGATCCGGTGCTCGTGGGGCGGCAGGCCCGGGTCGGCGAACGGGTTCTTCTCGTCCGCGAGCTTCACCGAGCCGGGAGCGGCGTCCTGCGCTGCGGGCAGGTTCTCTTCTGGAATGTCTTGGCTACTCATGACTTCTTGGCCTTTGCGGTCCGAGCGGCGACCCAGACGGCGACCGCGATCAGCGCGCCGAGTCCGAAGACCCACGCGAACAGACCCTCCGAGACCGGGCCGAGTCCGCCGAGCGCGAGTCCACCGGGGCTCTCGGACTCATCGCTGTTGACCGCGTGCAGGTACGCGATGATGTCCTTCTTGTTCTGCTCCGGCAGCACGCCGTCGGGGAAGGACGGCATGTTCTGCGGGCCGGTGAGCATGGCCTGGTAGATGTGCTTCGGCGCGACGTCCGCGAGGTCCGGGGCGTACTTGCCGTTCGTGAGCGCACCGCCCTTGCCGGTGAAGTTGTGGCACTGGGCGCAGTTGTTGCGGAACAGTTCACCGCCCTTGGCGATGTCGGCACCCTCGGGGCCGTACTGCTCCTCGGTGGGGACGGCCGGGCCGGCACCCAGGGAGGCGATGTACGCGGCCAGCTGGTCGATCTCGGCCTGGCTGTAGGTGCCCGGCTTCTTGGGCACCTGCGCGCCCTGCGAGGTGGCGGCCGGCATACGGCCGGTGCTCACCTGGAAGTCGACCGCGGCGGCGCCCACGCCCACCAGGCTCGGACCGTCGGAGGAGCCCTGACCGCCGGTGCCGTGGCAGCTGGCGCAGCCGACCGCGTAGAGCTTCTTGCCCTCCTCGATCGTGAGGGACTGGGCTGTTTCGTCGGCCTGCGCCTTGTCCGCGGGTGCGAACACGGCGTAGAGCCCCCCGGTGCATGCCAGCGCGAGGAGTAGGACGACGAGCGCCGCCAGCGGGTGGCGTCGTCGTGCGGAGAGCTTTTTCACGGATTACCCCGGTGTCAGGATCTTCTGCGTCGATGCTTCTGGTTGGTGCGCTGCTTCGAGCGCGCGAGGCTGTGGGCCCGTGCTACTTGATCATGTAGATCGTGGCAAAGAGGCCGATCCAGACGACATCGACGAAGTGCCAGTAATAGGACACGACGATGGCCGCGGTCGCCTGCTCGTGAGTGAACCTCCGTGCCGCGTAGGTCCGGCCCAGGACCAGCAGGAAGGCGATGAGACCGCCTGTCACGTGCAGGCCGTGGAAGCCGGTGGTCAGGTAGAACGCCGAGCCGTATGCGTCGGAGGAGAGGGACAGGCCCTCGTGCTTGACCAGCTCGGTGTACTCGAGGACCTGACCGCCGACGAAGACGGCGCCCATGATGAAGGTGACGATGAACCACGCCCGGAGCTTCTTCACGTCACCGCGCTCGGCGGCGAAGACGCCGAGCTGGCAGGTGAGCGAGGAGAGCACCAGGATCGTGGTGTTCGCCGCCGAGAACGGGAAGTTCAGGAGGTCGGCCTTCTCCGACCAGAAGTCGGGTCCGGTCACCGATCGCAGGGTGAAGTACATCGCGAAGAGGGCCGCGAAGAACATCAGCTCGGAACTCAGCCAGATGATGGTTCCGACGCTGGTGAGGTTCGGTCGGTTGACCGACGGGTGCGCGTGCCCGGTATCTACTGTCGTTGCTGTCGCCACGCCGACATTATGTCGGTCGCTTATCCCGCCCTCACTCCCGGGGGTGCCGTTCGGTGTGTTCCCCCGTCCTGGACTGCCCGGATGGCCTATCCCGAGCCCCGACGACGACCCTTCGAAGCCGTGGCCGAACCAGTGCTGACCGACGGTCCGAGGGGGTAGCATCCGCGCCATCGGTACCCGAAGTTCCCGACAGAGCCGTGCCCTCTCTCTTACGCGTGGAGG
The DNA here is from genome assembly GCF_044540255.1 of Streptomyces sp. NPDC086080. Taxonomy (NCBI): domain Bacteria; kingdom Bacillati; phylum Actinomycetota; class Actinomycetes; order Kitasatosporales; family Streptomycetaceae; genus Streptomyces; species Streptomyces sp. NPDC086080. The sequence continues at coordinate 50,130 of NZ_JBITRU010000036.1, read as the reverse complement.
AACAATGCAGGCGACCGCCACGGTGCTGGTCTACAGCGACGACGCCAACACCCGGGAGCAGGTGCGTCTCGCCACCGGGCGACGGCCGGCTCCGGACGTACCCGTAGTGGAGTTCGTGGAGTGCGCGACCCCGGCCGCCGTGCTCACCGAGCTGGAGCGGGGTGGCATCGATGTGTGCGTGTTCGACGGCGAGTCCGTGCCGATGGGGGGCATGGGGCTGTGCCGGCAGATCAAGGACGAGGTGTTCAACTGCCCGCCGGTGCTGTTGCTGATCGGGCGGCCTCAGGATGCCTGGCTGGCGACGTGGAGCCGGGCCGAGTCCGCGGTGACCCTGCCGGTCGAGCCGGTGGAGTTCGCCTCGGCGCTGGCGTCCTTGCTGCGGCAGAAGCGGTTGCAGAGCGCCTAGAAGCTCGGTCCCTCTGGTCGGGGGGCGGCTGCGGGGCAATGGGGGCTGGTCGCGCCCGCGCGGCGGAGCCGCACATCGATACAGCCCCGCGCCCCTGGGGGCTGTCCTGAGGGGCGTTCACACGGTCTGTGGCCTCAGTCGGGCCTGTTCCGCCCGGCTGGGGGTCCCGTCGGCGATCAGGGCGCTGCCCGCGCGCCACTTGGGCCAGTCGAGGTTCCAGTCGCCGTAGCCGTTGCCGAAGGGTTCCATCGAGTCGCCGTCCGAGTTGACGACCTCCACGATGTCGCCCTGGCGGACGGTGTCGAAGAACCACTTGGCGTTCTCGGTGTTCATGCCCACGCAGCCGTGGCTGACGTTGGCGTAGCCCTGGGAGTCGACGGACCACGGGGCGGCGTGCACGTATTCGCCGCTCCAGGTCACCCGGGTGGCGTAGTGGACATCGAGGTCGTACGACTCCGCGGAGCCCTCGGCGATGCCCACCGTGGTGCTGCGCATGCGTACGAAGGGTTCCTTGGCGAGGACCACCTTGACGCCGTTGCGGGTCTCGAAGCCGGGCTTGCCGGTGGTGACGGGGATCTGCTTGATCTCCTCACCGTTCTTGTAGACCGTCAGCCGGTGGGTGGCGGCGTCGGTGAGCGCTATCACCCGGTCGCCGGTGCGGATGGTCAGCGGCTTCGAAGGTCCGCCCCGGAGCCGGTCACCGACCTTGACGCCCTCCAGGTTGCTGCGCACCCGGACGGTGGCGTGGGCCGGCCAGTAGTCCTTGGGGCGGTAGTGCAGCTTCTTGTCGTCGACCCAGTGCCAGGTGCCGCTCACGGCCGGCGTGGAGTCGACCGTGAGGGCGCGTTCCACGACGGCCCGCTGGGCCCGGTCCCTGACCGGGGTGTTCAGCTCGGCGGTGAGCGGCTGGCCGACGCCGTACGTACCCGCCTCGGGCCCGAAGGTGACGGCCAGTCGCTTGGCGGGGGCGGGCTTGCCGGTGGTGAAGGTGAGGACCTTGCGGCCCGGGGCCCCGTCCTCGTCCTCGGTGCTCACCCGGACCGTGTACCGGGCGCTGGCGGCCAGCGGGGAGGTGCTGTGCCATCGGCTGCCGTCGGCGGCCAGTTCGCCCGCCACGTGGCGCCCTGAGGCATCCACGGCGACGACGTCCGTGATGCGTCCGTCGGAGTCCTCGGCGACGATCTCCAGGGGCTTGTCGGGATCGGCCGGCTTGCCCGCCTCGACGGATCCGCTGAAGGAGATCTGGTCCGCCGCGTCGTAGGGCTCGGCGGACAGCGGGTCGCCGTCGGAGGAGCATCCGGTGACGCCCGCGCCGAGGGCGATCAGCAGCAGCGTGCAGCCGACGACACGGCTCCGGCTGCCCGCGCCCGCGCCACCACGGCCTGTCCGGCGGACCGGGCCCGGGGGCACCGGCCGCACCGTGCGACCCGCTCCTTGGGCCTGATCCGCCGGGCAGGTCCTGGGGGACTCTGTATGTCTCATGACCTCACGCTAGGAAGCCGTGCCCGCGTCGGCTCACTGGACGGCCCCGAACGGGTGACGACAGGCGGCACAAACGGGGGCCCGGACGCTCCTGACGGAGTGTCCGGGCCCCTGAATGCCGTGGCGCGTGTTACTGGGTGCGGTTCTCACCGCGGTAGTACTCGAAGACCCAGCCCCACAGACCGACGAGGAGCAGCGGCGCGGAGAAGAACAGCAGCCACCAGCCGACCGCGACGCCCAGGAAGGCGAACGCGCCACCCGCGGCGAGGGCCAGCGGCTGCCAGCTGTGCGGGCTGAAGAACCCGACCTCGCCGGAGTCGTCCGCGACGTCCGCTTCCTTGTCGTCCTGCGCGCCCACGTCGACCCGCCGGGCGGTGAAGCCCAGGTAGAAGCCGATCATGATGCTCAGGCCGAACGCCAGGAAAAGGGCGGTGGTGCCGACCGGCTCCTTCGACCAGACGCCGTAGACAGCGGCGACGATCAGGAAGAAGACGCTCAGCCACATGAACAGAGTGCCCTGGATCTTCACTTGCCGGCCTCCTTGCCACCAGCGAGAGCCTTCTCCCCGTGACCGGCGTTCTCGAGCTGGTCGAGAGCGGCGATCTCCGGGTGGTGCAGGTCGAACGCCGGAGATTCACTGCGGATCCGCGGCAGGCTGAGGAAGTTGTGCCGCGGGGGCGGGCAGGACGTCGCCCACTCCAGCGAACGGCTGTAGCCCCAGGGGTCGTCGACGCCCACCGGCTTGCCGTACTTCGCCGTCTTCCAGACGTTGTAGAAGAACGGCAGGAGCGACATGCCGAGCACGAACGAGGCGATCGTGGAGATCGTGTTCAGCGCGGTGAACCCGTCGGCCGCGAGATAGTCGGAGTAGCGGCGCGGCATGCCCTCGACACCCAGCCAGTGCTGGACGAGGAAGGTGCCGTGGAAGCCGAAGAACAGCGTCCAGAAGGTGATCTTGCCCAGACGCTCGTCGAGCATCTTGCCGGTGAACTTCGGCCACCAGAAGTGGAAGCCGGCGAACATCGCGAAGACGACGGTACCGAAGACGACGTAGTGGAAGTGCGCCACGACGAAGTACGAGTCCGTGACGTGGAAGTCCAGCGGCGGCGAGGCCAGGATGACACCGGTCAGACCACCGAACAGGAAGGTGACCAGGAAGCCCAGGGACCACAGCATCGGTGTCTCGAAGGACAGACTGCCCTTCCACATGGTGCCGAGCCAGTTGAAGAACTTCACGCCCGTCGGCACAGCGATCAGCATCGTCATGAAGGAGAAGAACGGCAGCAGCACACCGCCCGTGGCGTACATGTGGTGCGCCCACACCGTCACCGACAGACCCGCGATCGCGATGGTCGCGCCGATCAGCCCCATGTAGCCGAACATCGGCTTGCGGGAGAAGACCGGGATGACCTCGGAGACGATGCCGAAGAACGGCAGCGCGATGATGTACACCTCGGGATGGCCGAAGAACCAGAACAGGTGCTGCCACAGCAGCGCCCCGCCGTTGGCCGCGTCGAAGATGTGCGCCCCGAACTGGCGGTCCACCTCCAGGGCGAACATGGCAGCCGCCAGCACCGGGAACACGATGATGGCCAGCAGCGCCGTCAGCAGCACGTTCCAGGTGAAGATCGGCATGCGGAACATCGTCATGCCCGGAGCGCGCATGCAGATGATCGTGGTGATGAAGTTGACCGAGCCGAGGATCGTACCGAAGCCGGAGAGACCCAGACCCATGATCCACAGGTCACCGCCGACACCGGGCGAGCGGATCGCGTCCGACAGCGGCGAGTAGGCGAACCAGCCGAAGCTCGCCGCGCCGTCCGGGGTGAGGAAACCGCTCAGCGCGATCAGCGAGCCGAACAGGAACAGCCAGTAGGCGAACATGTTCAGCCGCGGGAAGGCCACGTCGGGCGCGCCGATCTGCAGCGGCATGATCCAGTTCGCGAAACCGGCGAACAGCGGCGTCGCGAACATCAGCAGCATGACCGTGCCGTGCATCGTGAACGCCTGGTTGAACTGCTCGTTCGACACGATCTGCAGACCCGGCCGGGCCAGCTCGGCCCGCATCACCAGCGCCATGATGCCGCCGATGACGAAGAAGGCGAACGACGTCGCCAGGTACAGCGTGCCGATCGTCTTGTGGTCCGTGGTCGTCAGCCATTTGACGACCACGCTGCCACGGTTCTGGCGCCGCACCGGCAGCTCGTCCTCGTAGTGGGACCCGGCCGCCTCGGCACCCTGGGGCTTGTTGAGGATGCTCACAGGATGTTCGCCTCCCGGTTCTTCTCAGGGCCCGTCTGCTCGATGCCGGCGGGCACGTAACCGGTCTGCCCCTTCTTCACGAGGTCCTTGAGGTGCTGCTCGTAGCGCTCCTGGGAGACGACCTTCACGTTGAACAGCATCCGGGAGTGGTCGACGCCGCAGAGCTCGGCGCACTTGCCCAGGAAGGTGCCCTCACGGCTGGGGGTCACCTCGAAGGCGTTGGTGTGGCCCGGGATGACGTCCTGCTTCATCAGGAACGGCACCACCCAGAAGGAGTGGATGACGTCACGCGAGGTCAGCACGAAGCGGACCCGCTTGCCCTCGGGCAGCCACAGGGTGGGGCCGGGGTTGTTGGTCTGCGGGTTCCGGGTGCTGGGGGTACCGCAGTCGTAGGCACCGCCGGCGTCGGCCGGGAAGGCGTCCTTGTACCGCTGCGGAATCGCGTCCAGTTCCTTGGACTTCTTCGCGTCGCCCGTCGAACCTTCCACGTTCTCGACGTAGTTGAAGCACCAGCTCCACTGGAAGCCCACCACGTTGACCGTGACGTCGGGATTCTTCTCGAGCTTCAGCAGCTCGGACTCATCGCGCGCGGTGAAGAAGAAGAACACCGAGACGATGACGAGTGGAACGACCGTGTACAGCGCCTCGATGGGCATGTTGTAACGGGTCTGCGGAGGAACCTCCACCTTGGTGCGGCTGCGCCGGTGGAAGAATGCGCTCCACAGGATCAGGCCCCACACCAGCGCGCCGATGGCGAGCGCGGCAGCCCAGGATCCCTGCCACAGGGAGAGGATCCGCGGAGCCTCTTCCGATGTTGGGGTGGGCATACCGAGGCGGGGGAAGTCCTCCCATGTGCAACCGGTGGCGGTCGCGAGGACCAGGCCCGCGGTCAGTGCCTGCAGCAGCTTCCGCTGCATGGGGCGCCGCGGCTTGGGGGTACCGCCCACGCCCTTCAGGCTGTGGGGGAGGTCGGAGCCGTTGGGACTCACGTAGCGCCTTCCCGAGAGTCTCGCCCGCGCTGTACGGCTGCGGCCTGGCCTTCTCGGTGGTCGGTCGCCGCCCTGCGTCGGGCAGGGGTTTGGATGTTTATGCGGACCAAACCCTAGCCGACGCCCTCCGGGGGGTCGCGGGAGGGGTGCCATACGCGCCGCGGGTTACGCCGAGCGCCTCATCGGCGGGGGTGCGGGTGGTTTCGCGGCTGCGACGGCGTGGTGGTCGACGGCCCGGTTCCCCGCGTCCCTTTGGGACGCTTTAGCGTGGGGGTGTGTCCTACTTCGATGCCGCTTCCGCCGCTCCCCTTCATGCCGTTGCCCGGCAGGCCCTGACGGCCTCTCTGGACGAGGGGTGGGCGGATCCCGCCCGGCTGTACCGGGAGGGGCGGCGGGCGCGGATGCTGCTGGACGCGGCGCGGGAAGCGACCGCGGAGGCGGTGGGGTGCAGGGCGGACGAGCTGGTGTTCACCTCGTCCGGCACCTCGGCGGTGCACTCGGGGATCGCGGGTGCGCTGGCCGGGCGGCGGCGCGCCGGCCATCACCTGATCGTGTCCGCCGTCGAACACTCTTCTGTACTCCATGCGGCGGAAGTTCACCAGACCGGCGGAGGGGCGGTGACCGAGGTCGCGGTGGGGCGCACGGGAGCCGTGAGCCCGTCCGGATACGCCGAGGCGCTGCGGCCCGACACCGCGCTCGCGTGTCTGCAGTCGGCCAACCACGAGGTGGGGACCGTACAGCCGGTGGCCGAGGTGGCCGCGGTGTGCCGGGCGGCGGGCGTGCCCCTGCTGGTGGACGCGGCCCAGTCGCTGGGCTGGGGGCCGGTGGAGGGCGACTGGTCGCTGCTCGCGGCGAGTGCCCACAAGTGGGGCGGCCCTCCGGGGGTGGGACTGCTCGCCGTACGCAAGGGCGTGCGGTTCGCGCCCCAGGGGCCGCGGGACGAGAGGGAGTCGGGCCGGGCCGCCGGATTCGAGAACCTTCCGGCGATCGTGGCCGCGGCGGCGTCCCTGCGGGCGGTGCGGGCGGAGGCGGCCGAGGAGGCGGTACGGCTGCGGGAGCTGACGGAGCGGATCCGGGCGCGGGTGCCGGGGCTGGTGCCGGACGTGGAGGTGGTCGGCGACCCGGAGCGGCGACTGCCGGGGATCGTCACCTTCTCCTGTCTCTATGTCGACGGGGAGACACTGCTGCACGAGCTGGACCGTGCCGGGTTCTCCGTGTCCTCCGGTTCGTCCTGTACGAGCAGCACGCTGACGCCGAGCCATGTGCTCAAGGCGATGGGTGTGCTCAGCGAGGGAAACATCCGCGTCTCGCTGCCGCCGGGGACCCGGGAGGAGGACGTCGAGCGCTTCCTGGCGGTCCTGCCGGAGGTGGTGGCGGGGGTCCGGGAGAAGCTGGGTGCGCCGGTGTCCACGGGGGAGGCCGTGAACCGGCCCGGCGAGGAGGCCGCCCTGGTCGTGGACGCGCTGGGCCGGCGGTGCCCGATCCCGGTGATCGAGCTGGCCAAGGTGATCGGGGACGTCCCGGTGGGCGGCACGGTCCGTGTCCTCGCCGACGACGAGGCTGCCCGCCTGGACATCCCGGCGTGGTGCGAGATGCGCGGCCAGCAGTACCTCGGCGAAGAACCAGCAACCGAAGGAACCGCCTACACGGTCCGCCGACTCAACTGACTCCCCCCGGGGGGCCGCAAGCACCCCCGCCCCCGGCACGGAGAGGTCCAGCCCCTCACCAACACCCCAGCACCCCACACCCCCAGGAGCACGAGGAACCGCGCACCCCGGCACAGAGGGGCCCCACCCCTCAGCACAGGCACAAGAAACGACACGTCCCTTCCAAAGGCGCGGGGAACTGCGCGGCCCCCCTGCACGGAGAGGTCCGGCCCTTCACCAACACCCCGGCGTCCCACACCCCCAGGGGCGCGAGGAACCGCGCACCCCGGCACAGAGGGGCCCCACCCCTCAGCACAGACGCAAGGAACGGCACGTCCCTCCAGGGGCGCGGGGAACTGCGCGAACCAACCCCCCACGCACCCCACCCGGCGACTCAGCCGAGATGCCCCCGGACCTCCTCCGCCGCCTCGTCCCCGTACGCCTTCATGAACCGCTCCATGAAGTGCCCCCGCCGCAGCTGGTACTCCTGCGTCCCCACCGTCTCGATGACCAGCGTCGCCAGCATGCAGCCCACCTGCGCCGCCCGCTCCAGCGAGACGTTCCACGCCAGGCCCGACAGGAACCCCGCCCGGAACGCGTCGCCGACACCCGTCGGGTCGGCCTTGCGCTCCTCGTCCGGGCACCCGACCTCGATCGGCTCCTCCCCGGCCCGCTCGATGCGGACACCGCGCGCGCCGAGGGTGGTGACACGGTGCCCGACCCGGCCGAGGATCTCCGCGTCGCTCCAGCCGGTCTTCGTCTCGATGAGCCCCTTCTCGTACTCGTTGGAGAAGAGGTAGGTCGCCCCCTCCAGCAGTATCCGGATCTCCTCGCCGTTCATCCGGGCGATCTGCTGGGAGAAGTCGGCGGCGAACGGGATGTTCCGGGAGCGGCACTCCTCGGTGTGCCGGAGCATGCCCTCCGGGTCGTCGGCGCCGATGGAGACCAGGTCGAGGCCGCCCACGCGGTCGGCGACGGTCTTCAGCTCGATCAGGCGGGCCTCACTCATCGCACCCGTGTAGAAGGAGCCGATCTGGTTGTGGTCGGCGTCCGTGGTGCACACGAAGCGGGCGGTGTGCAGGGTGTCGGAGATCCGCACGGAGTCGGTGTCGACGCCGTGCCGGTCCAGCCAGGCCCGGTACTCGTCGAAGTCGAAGCCGGCCGCGCCGACGAGGATCGGGCGGGTGCCGAGCTGGCCCATCCCGAAGGCGATGTTCGCGGCCACGCCTCCCCTGCGCACGTCGAGGTTGTCGACCAGGAAGGACAGCGAGACCGTGTGCAGCTGGTCCGCGACGAACTGGTCGGCGAAACGGCCGGGAAAGGTCATGAGGTGGTCGGTGGCGATGGAGCCGGTGACTGCGATGCGCACGGCGTGGATTCTCCTGAGGGAGGCGGGGTGTCACTTCACGCTACCGGGTGGGAGTGGCCCGTAGAAGCAGCCAAAACTACCCGATAGTAGGTCTTTCTTCGTGACCTTCGCCGTGCGTACGGTGCCGGCATGACGAACATCAAGGTCCACGCTTCCACCCCGGTCGACCTCGAGGGCGACCTGGCGTCACTGCGCGGCGACTGCGCCCGGATGGTTCCCCACTGGGCGGTGCCGGACCGGGTGGCCGCCCGGCCGGTGTCGCCGTCCCTGATCCACGGTGTGAGCGTGCCGCCCGCCTCCGCCCGGCTGCTGGACGCGATGTCGGAGTACGGCGACTGAGCCCACGCGGGGAACCGCGCGCTCCCCCGCTGCGTCCCATCGCTGTCCCCCGTACAGGGGATGCGGGATACGACCCCTCAGCAGTCCCGGTGCGACCGGGCAGGGTCCACAGGGACAGTTGCGCAGCCGAAGGAGCGATGCGGTGAACACCGAGCGACCCGACAACGACGACGCCGACGCCGAGGCGGGCAGCGCCGCCGGCAGCACGGACGGCACCGGGGGCGCTTCGGGCAGCGACGGGACGACGGACGACGCGGGGCGGCGGAACCGCTCGGACGCCGCCCCGGAGCCGGGTACGGACCAGCAGGCCGCCGCGGACACCGGGGCCGGTCCGGTGGACGACACCACCGACGGTGACCGTGCCGGGGAGGCCGGAGCCACGGAGCGCGAGCCGGAGGTCGGCCCGGACGAATCCGCCACCGACGCCGTCGGCGCAGCCGACGGCGAGGAGAACCGGCCCGGCCCCGCCCCGGACACCGCGCAGGAGACCGGAGTCCCGGAGAGCCGGCCGGACCGCGCCCCGGGGCCGGAGTCCGGCCAGGACGAGACCGTCGTGGGGGCGCACCGGGCCGGCGAACCGCACTCCGGGGACCGGTCCGGCGAGGGCCCGGCGCGGCGGCGTTCGCCCGTGCTCATCGCCACTGTCGCCGCCGCCGTGCTGCTCGTCGGGGGTGGCGGGGCCTATCTGGCCACCGGTGCGGCCGGTGGTTCCGGGGACTCCGGAGGCGGCACGACCCCGGGGGTGAACGGTGACGCCACCCCTCCGCCACTCTCCCTCGACGGCGACTCCGAGGACCCGGAGAACGGCATCGCGCCCGGCGAGCCCAACCCGTACGGCGTCACCTACCGCGCCGACGGCACGCTCCCGGGCGGTCCCGGTTCGGCGCCGGTGTACCGCGCTCGCGGGGAGGTGTCCGAGCAGCAGGTGCTCACGCTGGCGAAGGCCCTGGGGCTCGACGGGAAGCCGGTCGCGGAGGGCGGGACCTGGCGGATCGGCGGGCAGGACGGCTCCGGGCCGGCGCTGCGGGTGGACCGGAAGGCGCCCGGCTCGTGGACGTATCACCGGAACACCCCGGGCACCGACAACTGCAAGGGCGCCACGTGCAAGCCCTCGTCCCCCGATGACGGTGACGGTGACGTGGTGAGCGAGGCCGCCGCCGAGAAGGCCGCCGCCCCCGTACTGAAGGCCGTGGGCCAGGACGACGCGAAACTCGACGCGAGCCGGATCATGGGCGGAAACCGCGTGGTGAACGCCGACCCCGAGGTGGGCGGGCTGCCGACGTACGGCTGGACCACCGGTGTGGTCGTCGGCGCCACGGGTGAGGTGGTCGGCGGCAACGGCCGGCTCGCGGAGCCGCTGAAGGGGGACGTCTACCCCACGGTGAGCGCGCAGAAGGCCCTGGACCTGATGAACGCGGCGCCGGGCGAGAGTCCCCGCGCGGGCATCGGCGGCTGCGCGACGTCCGTACCGCTGGACGGGGACGGGCAGCAGGAGCAGTGCGTTCCGGGGGCGAAGCCGTCCGGGGACACCGTCACGGTCGACGACGCCGTGTTCGGGCTGGCCTCGCACTCCGTGGACGGGCGGCCCGCCCTCGTACCGTCGTGGCTGTTCGAGGTGCGGCCGGAGGGCGCGCGGGAGGCGCTCACGGTGACGTATCCGGCGGTCGACCCGGAGTTCCTCGCGCCGCGGTCGCGGTCGGGTGAAGCCAGCCCGGCGCCCACGGAGCCCGGTGACGAGCCGACCTCGGCGCCGCCGGCCGGTGAGACCTACGCCGAGGGCTACACGGCGGAGGGCAGGGAACTGACCGTCGTCTTCACGGGCGGCGTGTGCGCCGACTACAAGGTGACCGCGAGCGAGAGCGACAGCCGGGTGACGGTGCGGGTGACCGAGACGCCCTGGCCGGACAAGGTGTGCATCCTGATCGCCAAGCAGTACCAGGAGACGGTGCGGCTGGACGCGCCGCTCGGTGACCGTGAGGTGGTGGGCACCGACGGCGAGCCGGTGCCGCTGCACAAGGACGGCGCCCGGCTGCCGGCGCCGCCCACCCGGTAACGGGCGGCGGACATGACGAAGGCGGCGGCCCCCGGTCGAAGGGGCCGCCGCCTTCGTCACGTCCCAATGTGCGGGTACTGCCTGGGCCGGTGACCCGGTTCAGCTGAAGGAGTCGCCGCAGGCGCAGGAGCCGGAGGCGTTGGGGTTGTCGATCGTGAAGCCCTGCTTCTCGATGGTGTCGACGAAGTCGATGGTGGCGCCGCCCAGGTACGGAGCGCTCATGCGGTCGGTGACGACCTTCACACCGTCGAAGTCCTTCAGGACGTCGCCGTCGAGCGAGCGCTCGTCGAAGAAGAGCTGGTAGCGCAGGCCGGAGCAGCCGCCGGGCTGGACGGCGACACGCAGGGCGAGGTCGTCACGGCCTTCCTGGTCGAGCAGGGCCTTGACCTTGGACGCGGCGGCGTCGGTCAGGACGATGCCGTCGGTGACGGTGGTGGTCTCGTCCGATACGGACATCTACATCTCTCCCGGGTTGTACGGAGACTGCTTGCCGACGGTAGCAACCGGCGGGACCGCGGATTCATTCCGGGCCGGGCGCGTCTGTTCCTCGCTTCCCTCCTCATGCTCGCACACGCGGTGCGGAGCGGAAACCGGCTCTTGTGTGGCGTTGCCCGGAATGAACCGGCGCCCACCGGGATTCACGTCACACGGATGCTATTGGCCGTCGTCAAAGTGACGTGAACCGGATATGATAGATAGCGTCATTTCGACGAGAAGTCGCCAGAACAGAAAGGGTGCGTGTCGTGACCACCGCCCAGACCCAGGAGCTCGACGTACAGCCGACGCCCCTCGCCCTGCTGCTCCTCGGCCGTGAGGCCGACCCGAGGAGCGAGCGCGGTGTGGAGTGTCCCGGCGACCTGCCCTCGCCGTCCGACCCGGACCTGGTGGAACGCGCCCGCGTCGCCAAGGAGAAGCTCGGGGACAAGGTCTTCGTGCTCGGCCACCACTACCAGCGCGACGAGGTCATCCAGTTCGCCGACGTCACGGGCGACTCCTTCAAGCTGGCCCGGGACGCGGCCGCGCGGCCGCAGGCCGAGTACATCGTCTTCTGCGGTGTGCACTTCATGGCCGAGTCGGCGGACATCCTCACCGGTGACGAGCAGAAGGTGGTCCTGCCCGACCTCGCGGCCGGCTGCTCCATGGCCGATATGGCCACCGCCGAGCAGGTGGCCGAGTGCTGGGACGTGCTGACCGAGGCCGGCGTGGCCGAGCGGACCGTCCCCGTCTCGTACATGAACTCCTCCGCCGACATCAAGGCCTTCACGGGCAAGCACGGCGGCACCATCTGCACCTCCTCCAACGCGAAGCGGGCCCTGGACTGGGCCTTCGAACAGGGCGAGAAGGTGTTGTTCCTGCCCGACCAGCACCTGGGCCGCAACACGGCCGTGCGGGACATGGGCATGTCCCTGGAGGACTGCGTCGTCTACAACCCGCACAAGCCGAACGGCGGGCTGACGGCGGACGAGCTGCGCGGCGCGAAGATGATCCTGTGGCGCGGCCACTGCTCGGTGCACGGCCGCTTCAACCTCGACTCGGTCAACGACGTGCGCGAGCGCATACCGGGGGTGAACGTGCTCGTCCACCCCGAGTGCACGCACGAGGTCGTGGCCGCGGCGGACTACGTCGGTTCGACCGAGTACATCATCAGGACGCTGGAGGCGGCCCCGGCCGGCTCCTCGTGGGCCATCGGCACCGAGCTCAATCTGGTGCGGCGCCTGGCGAACCGTTTCGCGCCGGAGGGCAAGCAGGTCGTCTTCCTCGACAAGACGGTCTGCTTCTGCTCGACCATGAACCGCATCGACCTTCCCCACCTGGTGTGGGCGCTGGAGTCGCTCGCCGAGGGCAACCTGGTCAACCGCATCGAGGTGGACAGGGAGACTGAGGCGTTCGCCAAGCTGGCGCTGGAGCGGATGCTGGCACTGCCGTAACCGCGGATCCCATGACCAAGGCCCCGTCCGGTCACGTGACGTGACCGGACGGGGCCTTGGTCGCTCCGGGTGCCTCAGAGCCGTGCCGGCGTGGGCTCCTGCGAAGCCTCCGCCTCCACCGCCCCGCCCTTCTTCGCCGCCCGCTTCTCCGCCCGCCGCTCCTTGCGGAGCTCCAGCATCGCGTAGAGGGTCGGCACCAGCAGCAGAGTCAGCAGCGTCGACGTGATCAGACCGCCGATCACCACCACGGCCAGCGGCTGGGCGATGAAGCCGCCCTCACCGGTGACGCCCAGCGCCATCGGCAGCAGGGCGAAGATCGTCGCCAGTGCCGTCATCAGGATCGGCCGCAGCCGGTGGCGGCCACCCTCCAGCACGGCCTCGACCACACCGTGGCCCTGCGCGCGGTACTGGTTGATCAGGTCGATCAGCACGATCGCGTTGGTCACCACGATGCCGATCAGCATCAGCATGCCGATCATCGCCGGTACGCCCATCGGGGTGCCGGTGATCAGCAGCAGGCCGATGGCGCCCGTCGCCGCGAACGGGATGGAGACCAGCAGGATCAGCGGCTGGGCGAGCGACCGGAAGGTGCCGACCAGCAGCATGAAGACGATCGCGATCGCGGCCAGCATCGCCAGGCCCAGGTTGGCGAACGCCTCGTCCTGGTCCTCGGTCACTCCGCCGATCTCCGCCGTCGCGCCCGCGGGCAGCGTCAGCGCGTCGATCTTCGTCTGGAGTTCCAGACCCACCGCGCCCGTGTTGTCACCGGTCGGCCTGGCCGTGACGGTGGCCGAACGCTGGCCGTCGATCCGGGTCATGGAGACCGGTCCGTCCACCACCTCGACGGTGGCGACATCGCTCAGCTTCACCGGGCCCAGCCGCAGGTTCTTGAGCTGCTCCACCGTGGTGGCCGGCCGCTCCGAGCGGATGACCACATCGCGCTCGGTGTCGTCGACCACCGCCTTGGCCACCGGGGTGCCGCGCACCGCCTGGGCAACGGCCATACCGAGGGTCTGGTCGTCGAACCCGGCCCCGGCGGCCTTGTCGTTGGCCCTCACCGAGATACGGGGCACGCTCTGCGCGAGGTCACTGCTGACGTCGGTGACGTCGTCCAGGGACGCCACCGCGTCCAGGACCTGGTCCGCCGCCTTGCGCAGCACCTGCGCGTCGGCCGCCTTGACGACCACGCTCAGGTCCTGGCTGCCGAAGCCGTCACCGGCCGCGATGGTGGTGGTGCCGATGCCGTCGAGCTGCCCGAGGCCCTTCTCCAGGCTGTCCGTCACGTCATCGGAGGACGCGTCGTCCTCCAGCATCACCTGGTAGGTGGCCTGGTTGGTGTCCGTACCGCCGCCGAAGGCCGCCATGAAGCCGGACGAACCGACCGTCACCTGGTAGTCCTTGACTCCCTCGGTGTCGCCGAGCAGTTTCTCGACCTTCTCCGCCTGGGCGTCGGTCGCGGCCAGGCTGGTGCCGGGCCTCAGCTCCTGCCGGACGGTGAGGACCTGCTGCTGTCCCGGGTCGAAGAAGTTGGTCTTCAGCAGCGGCGCCATGGCGAAGGTACCGATCAGCACGACGACCGCGATGGCCAGGCTGGCCATCCTGCGCCGGGTCGCGAAGCGCAGGACCGAGAGGTAGGCACCCTGAAGGCGGCTCCTGGCCTCCTTCTCCTCCGCGAGCCTGCGCGCCTCCTCGGCGTCCTCCGGGGTGCCCTTCGGGGGCCGCAGGAACCAGTACGACAGCACCGGGACGACCGTCAGGGACACCAGCAGGGACGCAAGCAGCGCCGCGGTGACGGTGAGGCTGAAGGAGCCGAACAACTCGCCCACCATGCCGCCGACCAGCCCGATCGGCAGGAAGACGGCGACGGTGGTGAGGGTCGCGGACGTGACCGCGCCGGCCACCTCGCGCACCGCCCTCATGATCGCCTCGTGGCGCTCCTCGCCGTACCCGAGGTGCCGCTTGATGTTCTCCAGGACGACGATGGAGTCGTCCACGACCCGGCCGATGGCGATGGTCAGGGCGCCGAGCGTCAGCATGTTCAGCGACAGGTCCCGCGTCCAGAGGACGATCAGGGCGAGGACGATGGACAGCGGGATGGACACCGCCGTGACCAGGGTGGAGCGGACCGACGCCAGGAAGACGAGGATCACCAGGACGGCGAAGAGCAGACCGAGCGCGCCCTCGGTGGTCAGGCCCTCGATGGCCTTGGACACCGCCGGGCCCTGGTCGCTGACGACGGTCAGGGTGGCGCCGTCGCCCAGGTCCTTCCGCAGCTCCGGAAGCCTGTCCTGGACGGCCTCGGAGATGGCGACCGCGCTGCCGTCGTGGTCCATGGTGGCCATCACGGCGAGGCTGGGCCTGCCGTTGGTGCGGGTGAGGGAGTCGGTCGTGGCCTCCTCCTGCGTCACCGTGGCGACGTCACCGAGGCGGACCGGCTTCCCCTTGCCGGGCGCGCCGGCGACCATCAGGTTCTCGATCTGCTGGAGCGACGTGAGACCGCCACCCACCTGGACGGTGCGGTTGGCGCCGTCCTCGTCGAAGGAGCCGGCCGGCACGGTCGCGCCGCCCGCCTGGAGCGCGCCCGCCAGCGACTGCGCGGACAGACCCGCCCTCGTCAGCTTCGCGGTGTCCGGGGTGACGGTGACCTGGAGGTCGCGCACGCCGTCCACCATGACCTGACCGACGCCGTCGATGCCCTCCAGCGCGGGCACCACGGTCCGGTCCAGCTGGTCGGCGAGCGCCTGCTGGTCCCTGTCGGAGGTGACGGCGAGCACCACGGTCGGCATGTCGTCCGTGGAGCCGGCGACGACCTGCGGCTCGACGGCGTCCGGGAGGCGGGCGCCGGCCCGGTTGACGGCCTGCTGGACGTCGGCGACGAGCTGCTGGGTGTCGATGCCGAAGTCGAAGGACGCCATGATCACGGCGTTGCCCTCGCTCGCCGTGGAGGTGACACCGGAGATGCCGTCGACGGCCTCCAGACTGTCCTCGATGGGTTCGACGACCTGCTTCTCGACCACGTCCGGGGACGCGCCCTGGTAGGGGGCGATCACGGACACCATGGGCAGTTCGATGGTGGGCAGCAACTGCTGTTTGAGCTGGGGTATCGCGATCGCCCCGAAGACGAGCGCGATGATCGACATCAGTCCGATCAGCGCCCGCTGCGCGAGGCTGAATCTGGACAGCCAGGACATGGGCAGGGTCTCTTTTCCGTCGAGCGGCAGAAGTCCGAAGAGCGGGCGCCCGCACACGTGAGCGCCCGCTCTACACCCTGGGCCATCGACGGGGGCCGATCCGTAGACCCAAGGTCCAATTCCTTATGCGGCGCATACTCCCGCCGCAGTACAGCGCAGCGGTGTCACTCCACCCTCGGGCGGACCAGTCCCGACTCGTAGGCGATGACCACCAGCTGGGCACGGTCGCGGGCGCCCAGTTTGGCCATGGCCCGGTTGACGTGGGTCTTCACGGTCAGTGGGCTGACCTCGAGGCGTTCGGCGATCTCGTCGTTGGGGTGGCCGCCGGCCACCTGGACGAGCACCTCGCGTTCACGGACGGTGAGCGAGTCCAGTCTCTCGGCACGGCCCGGGTCGGGTTCGGCCGGGCCCTCCTGCGCGAGGAAGCGGGCGATCAGGCCCTTGGTGGCCACCGGGGACAACAGTGCCTCCCCCTCGGCGGCGACCCGGATGGCGTTCAGCATCTCGTCGGGTTCCGAGCCCTTGCCGAGGAAGCCGGAGGCACCGGCCCGCAACGACTGCACCACATAGTCGTCCACCTCGAAGGTCGTCAGTATCACCACGCGCACCCCGGCGAGTTCCGGATCGGCGCTGATCATGCGGGTGGCGGCGAGCCCGTCGGTGCCGGGCATCCGGATGTCCATGAGGACGACGTCGGCGCGCCGCTCCCGGGCCAGCCGGACCGCCTGCGCGCCGTCGGACGCCTCCCCCACCACCTCCATGTCCGGCTCGGAGTCGACGAGCACACGGAAGGCGCTGCGCAGCAGTGCCTGGTCGTCGGCGAGCAGGACACGGATCGTCATAGGGGCTCCAGCGGCGCGGTGGTCACGGGTGGCCGGGGTGGTCAGGGGCGGCCGTCCTCGGCCGCGGCCGTGCGGGTCTTGACGGGAAGGATCGCATGGACGCGGAAACCGCCGCCGTAGCGGGGACCGGTGGTGAGGGTGCCGCGCACGGCGGTGACCCGCTCGCGCATACCGAGCAGTCCGTGCCCGCCGCCGGGTACCTGGTCCTGGTCCTGACCGCTGCCGTCGTCGAGCACCGTGATCTCGATGTGGGGTCCCACGCGTACGACGCTGACCTCGGCGTGTGCCTCCGTGCCGGCGTGTTTCTGCACGTTGGTCAGGGCCTCCTGGACGATCCGGTAGGCGGCCAGGTCGACGGCGGCGGGGAGGTCGGTGCCCTCGTCGGCGCGGGCGACCTCGACGCGCAGTCCGGCGTTGCGGAACGTGCCCGCGAGTTCGTCGAGGCGGTCCAGGCCGGGGGCCGGCTCGGTGGGCGCCTCCGGATCACCGGACTGGCGCAGCAGGCCGACGGTGGCGCGCAGTTCGCCCAGCGCGGAGCGGCTGGCCTCGCGGACGTGGGCGAGGGCCTCCTTGGCCTGGTCGGGCCGCCTGTCCATGACATGGGCGGCGACTCCGGCCTGCACATTGACCAGAGCGATGTGATGGGCGACCACGTCGTGCAGATCGCGGGCGATGCGCAGGCGTTCCTCGGCGACCCGGCGGCGGGCCTCCTCCTCGCGGGTGCGCTCGGCGCGTTCGGCGCGCTCCCGGATGGCCTGGACGAAGGCGCGGCGGCTGCGGACGGCGTCCCCGGCGGTGGCGCCGATCCCGGTCCAGGCGAAGATCGCCAGGTTCTCCTGGGCGTACCAGGGCAACGGGCCGACGGCCATGGCGGTGCCGGTGAGGACGGTGATGGTGAGCAGGCCGATCCGCCAGGTGGTGGGGCGGTCGGTGGTGGAGGCGACGGTGTACAGCGCGATGACGGCGCACATGACGACGGGGGCGCGGGGGTCGCCGGTGACGGACTCGGCCACGGAGAGGCCACCGGCCAGCGCGAGCACCGTACGGGGGGCTCGGCGGCGGAAGACGAGCGCTGCGGCGCCGAGGGTCATGAGGACGAGACTGAGCGGGTCGGGGGTGCGCAGTTCCCAGCTGACGCCTTCGGGGCCGTGCGGGGCGATGAGGGAGCCGGCGACCATGCAGACGAGGACGCCGGCCGCCAGGGCCGCGTCCAGGGCGAACGGGTGCGCCCTCGCTCGGCACCGGGCGCGGGTCAGGGTACTCACGGGGTTCTACCGTAGCCGGGGTGCGCGTCGGTGCGGGCGGTCACCGGGGGTCCGCCCGCCGGGTGGGGTGGCGAATCCGGACACGCACGGGGTGCCCGCCCCGAAGAGGGCGCTCCGTGCACCGGCTCTCCCCCGCTTCCGGCCCCGCTTGCAGCCAGGGCCTGTTGCGCACGCGGCGTCGTCGCCGGGAGGGCGGCGGCGCGGCGTCCGGTACGTGCTCTCGGCGTGCCCGCCGGAAGTCCTCGTACGGGGCGTACTCGGGCTTTCGGCCGGTGCGGCGGGAGGGCGTGCCGGGCGTCGCGCGGCAGGCGCCCTCGTGGACGGAACAGCTAGGTCGTCCCCGGGATCAGGCCGTCGTCGCTCAGCAGTTCCCTGACCTCTTCCAGGGTCGCCTCGGGGGACGGCAGGATCAGGTCGGAGGGCTCCAGGGAGTCGTCCGGCAAGGGCTTGCCGAGTTCGTGGACCTTGGCCAGCAGCGCCTTCAAGGTGGCGCGGAAGCCGGGCCCGTCGCCGTTCTCCATCTCGGCGAGCAGTTCCTCGTCCAGTACGTCCAGCTCGGCGAGCCGGCTCTCGGCCAGCGTCACCTGCCCCTCCCCCATGATCCGTACGATCATGTCGCCCTCCTCGGCGTGGGCTACTGCTTGTCGAAGCGCGGTGTGTCCTGCGGCTGCTGCTGGGCCTGCTGCGACGCGTCGCCGCCCTCGATGGCCTGTCGGTCACCGCTGCCGCCTCCGGCCAGTTCGGCCTTCATGCGCTGGAGTTCCAGCTCTACATCCGTACCACCGGAGAGCCGGTCCAGCTCGGCCTGGATGTCGTCCTTGTGCATCCCCGACTGGTCGTCGAGGGCACCGGAGGCGAGCAGTTCGTCGATCGCGCCGGCCCTCGCCTGGAGCTGGGCGGTCTTGTCCTCGGCCCGCTGGATCGCCAGGCCGACATCGCCCATCTCCTCGGAGATGCCGGAGAAGGCCTCGCCGATCCGGGTCTGCGCCTGGGCCGCGGTGTAGGTGGCCTTGATGGTTTCCTTCTTGGTGCGGAAGGCGTCCACCTTGGCCTGGAGGCGCTGGGCGGCGAGGGTGAGCTTCTCCTCCTCGCCCTGGAGCGTGGCGTGCTGGGTCTCCAGGTCCGTCACCTGCTGCTGGAGCGCGGCACGGCGGGAGAGCGCCTCGCGCGCCAGGTCCTCGCGGCCGAGCGCCAGTGCCTTGCGGCCCTGGTCCTCCAGCTTGCCCGACTGGGACTGGAGCTGGTTGAGCTGGAGCTCCAGCCGCTTGCGCGAGGTCGCCACGTCGGCGACGCCGCGGCGGACCTTCTGGAGCAGCTCCAGCTGTTTCTGGTACGAGTAATCGAGGGTTTCGCGCGGGTCCTCGGCCCGGTCAAGGGCCTTGTTCGCCTTCGCGCGGAAGATCATCCCCATACGCTTCATGACACCGCTCATGGGCTTCGCGCGCCCCCTTCTGACGGACTCCAGCTCCAGTGACTGCAACAGAACCCACAGTACGGGCCCTGCATCCATTACCGCACTGTCCAAGGACGGATGCGCTCATCCCCAAGGACGACTACGTGCCCCTCCGCTCCGGCGCAAGGAGTAGGTGGTTCCCGGGGTCGGCCCCGCGGGACGCCCCGGAGAGCCGTACTACGTCCCCTCCTGTCCTTTTGGAGACGTCCGGTGTTGCCGGATCGTTCCCCACCGGGCTGGGGTCCAACCCCGGGCACCCCGTACCCTTGGGTTTTGTGTTCCGTAGCCGTGCCAAGGAAGAGAAGGCATCGGTCGCCGACAAGGCGACGATGACCGACTCCAAGCAGACCCGTCACCCGGAGGCCCCGAAGGGCCGCCCCACACCCAAGCGCAGCGTGGCCCAGTCGCAGCGCCGCAGCGTGGCCAACACGTCGATGACGCGCAAGGAGGCCGCCAAGCGGCAGCGGGAGGAGCGCCGCAGCGCGCTGGAGCGCCAGCGCAAGGCGCTGGCCAGCGGCGACGAGCGCTATCTCCCCGCCCGTGACAAGGGACCGGTGCGCCGGTTCGCGCGTGACTTCGTGGACTCGCGGTTCAACATCGCGGAGTACTTCCTGCCGATGGCCGTGATCATCCTGGGGCTGAGCCTGGTCCAGGTGCCCCAGTTGCAGAACGCCGCGCTGCTGATGTGGCTGCTGGTCATCGTGATGATCGTGGTCGACTCGATCGTGAGCGGGTTCCGGCTGAAGAAGCGGCTGGCCGAGCGCTTCCCCGACGACAGGCGGCGCGGTGCGGTGGCCTACGCCCTGATGCGCTCGCTCCAGATGCGCCGGCTGCGGCTGCCCAAGCCCCAGGTCAAGCGCGGGGAGCGGCCCTGAGCACCACGCCGTTCGCCGACGGCACGGCAGCGGACCGGCGCCCGGGGCTCGACGGTCTGCGCGACGTCGTCCGGCAGGAGCTGGTGGCCCGCCAGCTGGACGAGCAGATAGTCGGGCGTTTCCCGGTCGGACGGCGGCTGCGGGTGCTCGACGTGGGCATGGGCCGGGGCGCGCAGGCGCTCCGGCTGGCCCGGGCCGGCCACCAGGTGACCGGTGTCGAACAGGACGCCACGATGATCTCCGTCGTGCGGGAGGAGCTCGCCGGGCAGCCCGAGGGCATCCGGGAGCGGATGCGGATCATCGAGGGCCAGGCCGGGGACACGGGTGTGCACTTCCTGCCGGGCAGCTTCGACGTGGTGTTGTGTCATGGCGTGCTCATGCACGTCGAGGAGCAGGACGCGCTGCTGGCGGGTGTGGCCCGGATGCTGGCGCCGGGCGGGCTGCTGTCCCTGCTGGTGCGCAACGGCGACGCGCCGGCGATGCGGGCGGGCCTGTCCGGTGACTGGGCCGGGGCGCTGGCGGGCTTCTGCACGGCGGGGTACGGGCTGAAGAGGCTGACGTCGACGCTCGCGGGGATCGGGGCGCCGCTGCACGCCTGGTACGGGGTGCGGGTCTTCACGGACAGCGTGGCGGACGACGCGCGCCTTCCGGCTGAGCTGGACACGCTGCTCGCGGTCGAGGACCGGGCCGGGCGGACGGATCCGTACCGGGGGGTCGCCTCGCTGCTGCACCTGTGCGGGGTCCGGGGCTGAGGCTCGCCCCCGCCGCCCCTTCCCTTCCCGTCCCCAAGGGGCGCTGCCCCTTTGACCCCGGACGCGCGGGTGGGTGGGGGTTGTTCGCGCAGTTCCCCGCGCCCCTCAAGGGGCGCGGGGAACTGCGCGAACGGGGGTCTGGGGCGCAGCCCCAGGGGACGGGACGGGAAGGGGCGGCGGGGGCGAGGGAGGGCCTGGCGCCGCCCCGAGGGCTTACGCCTCTTCCGTGCCCGACTCCGACTCCGACTCCGCCTCCGTCTCCGCGTGCAGGCTCATCGGGCCGTAGATCTCCGTGGTGTCCTCCAGCAGCCGTACCTGGTCGGCACCACCCTCCGCGAGTGCCTTCCAGTTCTCCCCGATCCAGGACTCGGCGTCCCCCTGTGTGGAGAACTCCTCCGGCGGCACCGCGGGCTCGACCTGCGTCCCGTCGGCCTTCTCGAACCGCCACGTCCATGCCGCCATGTACGCCTCCCATGGTGTGAGCACACTGCACGAAAGAAGCCGGATCTCGGTCCGGCTCCTGCCGGAAGCCTAGTCGGACGGGCAGTGGTCGTGGGGACGGGAGAGGATCGGGTCCGTGGAACTGACTCTGCTCGGCACCGGTGCCCCCGCGGGACTGCCCCGCCCCGACTGTCCCTGCGCCGCGTGCGCCTCCGCGCTCGGCGCGGACGCGCGGGCGGCCACCTCGCTGCTCGTGGACGGGGCGCTGCTGCTCGACCTCACCCCGGGCGCGGCGTTCGCGGCCGCTCGTGCGGGCCGTTCGCTGGGCGGCGTGCGCCAGGTGCTGTTGTCCCACCCGCACGACGGCCCCGCGGTGGAGGTGCCGGCCGGGCTGCCGCAGCCGGGGCGGGTGCCGGACGGACGGGAGCTGGCGCTGCTGACGGGCCATCGGGTACGGGCGGTGGCACTGGACGCGCCCGGCACCGGGTACGCGGTGTCCGGTCCGGACGGGCAGCGGCTGCTGTACCTGCCGCCGGGCGGGGCGCCCGCCGGTCTCGAGGAGCCGGCCGAGTCGTACGCGATGGTGCTGTTGGACGTCGTCGGGCGCCCGGACGCGCTGGCGCGGCTGCGGGACGTGGGCGCGGTCGGGCCGACCACGGATGTCGTCGCCGTCCACCTGGACCACGATGTGCCGCCGGGCCGGGAATCGCGGCGCCGGCTCGCGGTGGCCGGGGCCCGCGCGGTACCGGACGGGACCACGCTGGAGGTCGGCGCCTACGAGGACGTTCCCGACGTACCGCGGCGGACACTGGTGCTGGGAGGGGCGCGCTCGGGCAAGTCGGTGGAGGCCGAGCGACGGCTGGAGTCGTTTCCCGAGGTGCTGTACGTGGCGACCGGCGGCTCGCGCAACGGTGACACGGAGTGGGCGGTGCGGGTGTCGGCGCATCAGGAGCGGCGGCCGGGGTCGTGGCGGACCGTCGAGACCTGCGATCTGGTGCCGCTGCTGAAGGACGACGGGCCGCCGCTGCTGGTGGACTGTCTGTCGCTGTGGCTGACGGACGCGATGGACTCCGTGGGGGCGTGGGACGACGCGGAGTGGGCGGACGGCGGGGAACGGGCGCTGCGGGAGCGGGTCCGGGCCCTGACCGAGGCGGTGCGCGAGACCCGTCGGACCGTGGTCGCGGTGTCCAACGAGGTGGGCTCGGGCATCGTGCCCGCCACCGCGTCCGGCCGCCGGTACCGGGACGAACTGGGGCGGCTGAACGCGGCGTTCGCTCAGGAGTGCGAGCAGGTGCTGCTGGTGGTGGCCGGCCAGGCGGTCGTCCTGCGGGGATGAGACCCGGGCGGTGCTCCCCTACCGCGCTCGGTCGGTTCCGCGGCGTGCGGCCCGGCAACGGCGAGATCCAGGTCAGCCACCGTCACCGCCCGTCGGCCCACGGGCGGGCGGGCGCGCGCGGCCGTACCCGAGGAAGGTGATCGGGGCTGCGACGAGGCAGGCGGGTGTCGTCCGGGGGCGGACCGGCGTCACGGCTTGCGGGCGATGACGCGGTAGGCGTTGGCGAACGGGGTGTGGCGCAGCAAGGGGGCGAGGGCCAGGTCGGCGGCCGCCGCGGCGACCACCAGCGGGGTGCCCGCACGGAGCAGTACCGTGCGCAGGTGCCGCTGCAGCGGGGTCGGGGGGACGGCGCGCCAGGGGGTGTCGGGTGCGGGCAGGACGTGGGAGAGGGTGAGAGCGGCCAGTCCCGCCAGGTCGTGCGGTACGTGCGCGGCGCGCTTCCCGGCGGTGACGAGTGTGCAGCCGTGTTCCTCCAGCTCCGCGCGGAGGTTGTGACGGGGCATCAGGTGCAGTCGGCGGGGCTGGTCGTAGGGCAGCCACCAGCGGCCGAACAGGGCGGCGAAGGCGCAGCGCGGGTCCAGGGTCTCGATGAGCAGATGGCCGCCGGGGCGCAGGGCGTCGAGGGCCGCGTGGAGCTCCGCGCGGGGATCCGTCGTGTGTTCCAGGTGGTGTAGCAGGCTGACCACGTCGTAGCGGCCGGCCAGCCGGGCCATGACCCCCGGGTCGGTCAGTGACCCGATGTGGGCCTCCTCGACGCGGTCGAGCGTACGGGCCTTCTCGACCCGCGTGGTGAGGTCGGTGCCGTCGAAGGCGGTGTACGGGAAGAACTCCCGCGCGGTCTCCGGGAACCGGGCGAGTCCGGTACCGACGTCCAGCCAGCTCTCCGGTTCCCCGAAGGGGAGCATCGCCCGGGCGGCGGCGCGGCGGCGGCGCCGTACGGCGTGCAGGGCGAGGACGCGTTCGGTGGCCGGGTCGCGGGGGGCGCCGCGTACGGCCCTCCGGTAGAAGGCGAGGCCCTCGGCGGTGAGGCGGGGGTTCTGGAAGGTGTGGCCGCAGTCCCGGCATTCGTCGACGGTGAACAGGCCGGGCCGGTGCCGTCGCAGGTCACCGGTTCTCAGCCGGTTGCGCAGCCGTGCGGAGCCGCACCAGGGGCAGTCCGCGCGGCGCGGCTCGTGCACCCGCGCGGAGCCGTGGGAGACGGGGATCGCGGCGTCGGGGGTCGGTGCGGACATGGGCGGCTCCCTGCGTGAGGGCGTACGGCGTGGCGCGGAGGCGAGGGGACGTACGGGGCGGGCGGGACGGACGAGGCGGGCGGGATGGGCAGGACGGACGGTTGGATGTCCGGCATTACATGGCAAAACGTTACGGATGGGAGGGCCTTCGGGGGTGGAACGGCGCCGGGGTGGCGTGGTGGGGCCGGCAACGTGCGCGCGGGGGCCTCACCGGGGCCGCGTGGCGTTCCATCAGGGCCGGTACTGTTCGGCGAATGAGCTCGCTTAATCTCGACGACTTCACCGATCTGATCGAGCGTCCGGACGGCGGGGTACGCCGCGACACGGAGGCCCGGCGGGAGCGCATGGTCGTGCCGCCCGGGTCACTGGGCCGGCTCGACGAGCTGGGCGAGTGGCTGGCGGCGGCGCAGTCCTCGGTGCCGGTACGGCCGATCGAACGGCCGCGCGTGGTGCTGTTCGCCGGTGATCACGGGATCGCCGCGCTGGATGTCTCCGCGCGTGCCGCGGGCACCGCGGTGGAACTGGTGCGGGAGGTGCTGGACGGCGGCCGTCCGGTGTCCGTGCTGGCCCGGCGGCTGGGCGTGCCGGTGCGGGTGGTCGACATGGCCCTGGACTGCGATCCCGGAGTGCTGCCCGAGGACGTCGTGCGGCACCGGGTGCGGCGGGGCAGTGGGCGCATCGACATCGAGGACGCGTTGAGCGCGGACGAGGCCGAGGCGGCGTTCCGCGCGGGGATGGCCGTGGCCGACGAGGAAGCCGACTCCGGTACGGATCTGGTGGTGCTCGGCGATGTGAGCGTGGGCGGGACCACCGCGGCGGGCGTGCTGGTCGCGGCGCTGTGCGGGACGGACGCGTCGGTGGTGACCGGGCGCGGGGGGCTGGCGATCGACGACCTGGCGTGGATGCGCAAGTGTGCGGCGATCCGTGACGGGTTGCGGCGGGCGCGCCCGGTGCTGGGCGATCAGCTGCGGCTGCTGGCGACGGTGGGCGGCGCCGATCTGACCGCGATGACGGGTTTCCTGTTGCAGGCGGCGGTGCGCAAGCTCCCGGTCGTGCTGGACGGGGTGGTGACCGCGGCGTGTGCGCTGGTGGCGCAGCGGGTGGCGTTCCGGGCACCGGATTGGTGGGTGGCGGCGCACGCGAGTGGTGAGCCGGGGCAGGCGAAGGCGTTGGACCGGATGGCGCTGGAACCGTTGCTGCCTCAGGGGGTGACCGTCGGGGAGGGAGCGGGGGCGTTGCTGGCCCTTCCGCTGGTGCAGGCGGCGGCGGCGCTGGCGGCGGAGTTGCCGGAGCGGGCGGAGTTGCCGGAGCGGGCGGGGGGCCCGGGGGATGCGGTGGACGCGGTGGACGCGGTGGACGCGGAGTGACCCAGGGGGCGCCCCCCCTTTTTTCCTCGCCCCCGCCGCCCCTTCCCGTCCCGTCCTCAAGGGGCGCTGCCCCTTTGACCCCGGACGTGCGGGTGGGTGGGTGGTTGCTCGCGCAGTTCCCCGCGCCCCTGAAGGGGCGCGGGCGGGTGCTCGTGGAGTTCGTCGTGGTCCTGGAGGGGGATGGTCTCAGCCGCGTTTGAGGGGGTGTGGGGGGTCCGGTTTGCCGCCGAGCCAGTCTTCGAAGGTCCGGCGGGGTCCGGACCAGCGGCGGTCGTGGCGGTAGGCCCGCAGGATCGCCCGCGCCCGTGCCCGGTGCCGCCGCCGGTAGAAGTGCCGCGCCCACCACGACTCCGGCCGGGCCAGCCGCACCGACCCGATCAGCGCCACCACCGGAACGATCACGCCGAACACGGCGGTCCGTGCCTTGCCCTTGCTCAGCGCGATCAGCGCGAAGAGGAAGTTCACACCGACGGCGACGACCACCCCGGCACGGTTCTGGAGCTCGTCCTCGGAGGGATCGTCGACGCCGAACGGGCTGAACCCCGCCAGCAGCAGCCCGACCAGGGCGGCGGTGAGGACGACCATCTCCACGCTCTTGCGCCCGGCCTCGGTCCAGTACACGTCGTCGAGGTGGAGGACGAGCGCGAACTCGTCGAGGACCAGCCCCGCACCGATGCCGAAGATCACGGCGCTGAACGCCGAACCGAAGCCGTGCCCGCCGCTCGCCACCGCGCCGAACCCGCCGATCACGATGAGGACGACGCCGGGCACCACGTGGTGGATGTGCACCGAGCCCGCCGTGACGTTGCCGAAGGGCCCTTTGCCGGCCCGGATCAGACGCGTGATGGCCCGGGTGATCAGGAAGGTGAGGACGAAGGCCGCCAGCGCGAGGAGCAGCGGAAGTTTGCCCGGCTCGATGATGTTCCGGTCCAGCCATTGTCCCATATGTGCACTTTAGTCATGGCTGCCGGGGGTGCCCCGGTGCCCGCCGGGTGAGCCGGGTACTCTGCGCCGGTGCCCGCACCCCCCGAACCCTCCCCCGGATGTCCCGGATCCCCCGCATCCCCTGTCTCCACCGCCGAAGGCCTCCGTTTCGCCTTCGGCACGCTCACCGCGCTCCCGGTCGCGGTCACCCGCTGGGACCGGCCGGCCGCGCGCGCCGGAATGCTGTGCGCCCCGGTGGTCGGCCTGGTGGTCGGTGCCCTGGCCGCGGGGGTGGGCCTTCTTCTGCTGCTCCTCGGCGCGGGCGCACTGCTCGCCGCCGTCGCGAGCGTCGCCGTGCCGGCCGTCCTGACCCGGGGTCTGCATCTCGACGGGCTCGCCGACACCGCGGACGGGCTCGGCAGCGCCAAGCCCGCCGGGGACGCGTTGCGGATCATGAAGCAGTCCGACATCGGCCCGTTCGGGGTGCTCACACTGGTTCTCGTCCTGCTGGCGCAGGTGGCAGCGCTGGCGCAGGCCTACGGCCACGGCGGGGCGCGGGGCGCTCTCGCCGCCGTCGTGGCGGCGGTCGCGGCGCGGCTCGCGCTCACCGTGGCCGCCCGGCACGGCGTGCCGTCCGCCCGGCCGGAGGGGCTGGGCGCGGCAGTCGCGGAAGTGGTGCCGACCGCGGCCGCGGTGGGTGCCGTGCTCGTGGTCACCGCGCTCGCGGCGGCCGGTGGCGCGTTCCTGGGGGCGTACGACGTCCTGCGTGCCGTGCTCGCGGTGGTGGCGGCCGTCGCCGTCGCCGAACTGCTGCTGCGGCACTGCGTCCGCCGTTTCGGCGGGGTCACCGGCGATGTGTTCGGCGGGCTCGCGGAGACGGCGGCGACGACCGCGCTCGTCGTCTCCTCGCTGGGCTGAGACCGCGCCGGAACCGGGGGTCACTACCGGCCGAGGATCGCGATGACCGCCGTGCCCCCGCCGCCCGCCACCGCGACGACCGCCAGGGCGACACAGCGCGCCCGGAGCTGCCGGTAGCGGGCCTCGTACTCGGCGCGCAGTTCGGCCGCGCGGTCGCAGATCCGCACCAGGGTGTCCCGGGAGGCGGCGATCCGGTCGGCCCGGTACGCGCGTTCCACCTCTTCGCGCTGGGCGGTCGTCAGCCACTCCAGTTCCCCGGTGAACCGTTCGGCCCGCCGCCGGGCGTCGTCGACCTCGGCGGCCCACAGGAGGTGCCCCTCGATCCGGTGGAGATCGAGGGCGCTGTCCTGACGGGGGTTCACACGCTCCTCCATGGTCCGGGCCGTCACCTCATCGCTGTTTGTCACCGGGGGCCACGGTCTTGGAGGCCTGGGGATGGTTCTCGAGGTCGTCGAGCGCGGCGATGTCCGGGTGGTGCAGGTCGAACGCCGGGGATTCACTGCGGATCCGCGGCAGGGTGAGGAAGTTGTGCCGCGGGGGCGGGCAGGACGTCGCCCACTCCAGCGAACGGCTGTAGCCCCAGGGGTCGTCGACGCCGACCGGCTTGCCGTACTTGGCCGTCTTCCAGATGTTGTAGAAGAACGGCAGGAGCGACAGGCCGAGCAGGAACGAGGCGATCGTGGAGACCGTGTTCAGCGCGGTGAAGCCGTCGGCCGTGAGGTAGTCCGGATACCGGCGCGGCATGCCCTCGACACCCAGCCAGTGCTGGATGAGGAAGGTGCCGTGGAAGCCGAAGAACAGCGTCCAGAAGCTGATCTTGCCCAGGCGCTCGTCGAGCAACTTGCCGGTGAACTTCGGCCACCAGAAGTAGAACCCGGCGAACATCGCGAAGACGACGGTGCCGAACACCGTGTAGTGGAAGTGCGCCACCACGAAGTACGAGTCCGTGACGTGGAAGTCCAGCGGCGGCGAGGCCAGGATGACGCCGGTCAGACCACCGAACAGGAAGGTGATCATGAAGCCCAGGGACCACAGCATCGGCGTCTCGAACGACAGACTGCCCCGCCACATGGTGCCGATCCAGTTGAAGAACTTCACGCCGGTGGGGATCGCGATCAGGAACGTCAGGAAGGAGAAGAACGGCAGCAGCACCGCACCGGTGGCGAACATGTGGTGCGCCCATACGGTCATCGACAGACCCGCGATCGCGATGGTCGCACCGATCAGGCCCAGGTAGCCGAAGATCGGCTTGCGGGAGAAGACCGGGATGATCTCGGAGACGATGCCGAAGAACGGCAGCGCGATGATGTACACCTCGGGATGGCCGAAGAACCAGAACAGGTGCTGCCACAGCAGTGGCCCGCCGTTGGCCGGGTCGTAGATGTGCGCCCCGAACGTGCGGTCCACCTCCAGAGCCAGCATCGCGGCCGCCAGTACCGGGAACACGAGGATGGCCAGCACCGCCGTCAGCAGCACGTTCCAGGTGAAGATCGGCATGCGGAACATCGTCATACCGGGGGCGCGCATGCAGATGATCGTGGTGATGAAGTTGACCGAGCCGAGGATCGTGCCGAAGCCGGAGAGCCCCAGACCCATGATCCACAGGTCACCGCCGATGCCCGGTGAGCGCGTCACGTCCGACAACGGGGTGTAGGCGAACCAGCCGAAGCTCGCCGCGCCGTCCGGGGTGAGGAAACCGCTCAGCGCGATCAGCGAGCCGAACAGGAACAGCCAGTAGGAGAACATGTTCAGCCGCGGGAAGGCCACGTCGGGCGCGCCGATCTGCAGCGGCATGATCCAGTTCGCGAAGCCCACGAACAGCGGTGTCGCGAACATCAGCAGCATGACCGTGCCGTGCATCGTGAACGCCTGGTTGTACTGCTCGTTCGACACGATCTGCAGACCCGGCCGGGCCAGCTCGGCCCGCATCACCAGCGCCATGATGCCGCCGACCACGAACAACACGACCGAACTGGTGAGATAGAGCGTGCCGATCGTCTTGTGGTCCGTGGTCGTCAGCCACTTGACCACGACGTTGCCGGGTTTCTTGCGCCGGACCGGCAGCTCGTCCTCGTAGGTCTCCTCGTCGAACGAGGCCACTGTGCTCTTGTCCGCCACTGTCCACTTCCTTACTACGGGCTCGGAGAGACTCCCTGAGCCAGCATGGCGGGACGGCGTCCGGCTCCGCCCGAAGCTGGGCGCCGTGGCGCGCTTTCCACTCGGCATTCGGGTGATGTCGGATTTCTTTCGTACATATGTGTGGTCGCGAGGGCCCCCGGTGGCCGCGCGGTTCCCGCCCGCTACCGTGGTCGGCCGAACCGACGAGACAACGGGGGACGTTGATGCCGAAATTCCGTCGATCCATGGCCTGGTTCATCGACTTCGCACTGGTGGCGGCGCTCGCCTCGGTGCTCGCGGTGCTCACCTTCAACCGGGTGTCCGCCCTGGTCACCGACGTCCCCGAACTCGCCGCCCGCGGCGGCTTCGACCTGCTGGCCTCGCGCGGTGACGTGATCGGCGCCTCCGGGAACGTCGGTGTGTCCCTGTGGGACAAGTCGGTGCTCTACGTCGAACAGGCCTTCGGGGTGCTGGTCGTCACGACGTTCCTCTACCAGTGGGGGTGCCTCGCTCTGGCCGGGCGCACCCTCGGCAAGGGCCTGACCGGGCTGAGGGTCACCCCGCGCGTGCCCGGCCGGGCGGCGCTCAGGGCGGCGGTGACCACGGCCACCGATGTCGCCGTGTACGCGGTGGCCTGTGTGCTGCTGGTCGAGGGGGAGATCCTGCTGTCGGTGCTGGTGTGGGCGGTGGCGGTGGCACTGTTCCTCTTCAACGCCCTGCCGGTGCTCGGCCCCGGCCACCGGTCCCTCGCCGACCGGGTGGCGGGCACCTCGGTGACCGGCCTGGGGCTCAGCACGGCCGGCGCCATGCGTCCAGTTCGTACTTCTTGAGCAGTGAACTCAGCTTCAGACGCCTGGAGTCGGCACAGAAGCGGCCGGTGGGCAGCTCGTACTCGACGTGGAAGACGGCCTTGCCCGCCTCGACGAACGGAGTCAGCCGCGCGCATTCGCCGTACTGGGCGCACTGCTCGTTGACCGCGAAGTCGAAGTCGTCGACCAGCCGCGGGATCTGGTCCAGGTCGTTCTTCAGGCCCACGGCCAGTCCCCGTTCATGGGCGAGCCGGGCGATCAGACGGTTGTACCGGAGCTGGTCGGCGGCGGTGAGCGGGAAGCCGGTGCGGTTGCGGTAGCCGTCCATGTTGTCCGGCTCGACCGCGTCGAAGCCCTTGTCGCGGCACATGTCGACACGCTCGGCCATGAGCGGCTCCAGGACGTCGGTACGGCGGATGTCGAGCCAGCGCTCGCCCTCCCACCCGTTGCCCCGGCCGATCACCGCCGCGGGGAAGTCGCCGGCGTCCGGGCGGAAGTCCTCCCAGGCTCCGGTCGACAGGTAGCAGATGACCTTGCGGCCGTCGCGGTGCAGCTTCGCGACCGTCGCGCGGGAGTGGTCGAAGCCGTCGATGTCGTACACGGGGACGTCGACGGAGGTGTCGAGCCGCCCGCTGAGCTGCCACTGCCAGGCAAGGCCCGGCCGTGGCCGCCAGCGGTCACCGGACGGGGACGTCGCACCGGGTCCGGGCGCGGACGTGGCATCGGGTTTGGGCGTGGTGGTGCAGGCCGCCAACAGCAGCGCGAGCAGCATGACAAACGGGAACGGTCGTCTCACCGACGGTCTCCAGAAGAAGGGGCGGGCGGCAGGGCGGGCGCACCGCGACCGCGCGGGACGACGAGCCACTGCCGGGGACTGTGCAAGATGATCGTCGCCGTCCGCCGGTTCCCGTGGCGAGGCCCCGGGCACGGCCGCGACGTCACCGGAAGGTGAACACCCTCGTGAAGGAGCGCGGGCGCGGACGCGCGTAGGCTCGTCCCACGTGTCCGCCACACCGGGGAGAGGCCCCGACGGGACCGCACCCGAACAGCGCAACTAGGGTCGGCTGCCGGGCCCGGTCGACCCACATCTTTCGGCCACCGCAACTTCACATCGGAAGCGAGATTTCACCACCGTGACTGCTCTCACTCTCAGCACCGCCGCGGTCCCCGGCCTGCGGGCCGACGCGATCGTGATCGGTGTCGCCAAGGGCTCTGCCGCGAAGTCCCAGGGCCCCGTCGTCGCACCGGGCGCCGAGTCCGTGGACCAGGCGTACGACGGCCGGCTCGCCGGCGTCCTGGAGACCCTCGGCGCCTCCGGTGCCGAGGGCGAGGTGACGAAACTCCCCGCGCCGGCCGGCTTCAAGGCGCCGCTCGTGGTGGCGGTGGGCCTCGGAGCCCAGCCCGAGAAGGACTCCGGCTACGGCACCGAGGCGCTGCGCAAGGCGGCCGGTGTGGCCGCCCGCGCCCTCGCCGGTACCAAGAAGGCAGCGTTCGCCCTGCCCCTGACGGACGCCGCCGACGCCGGCGCGGTCGCCGAGGGCGTGCTGCTCGGCGCGTACTCCTTCGACGCCTACAAGGACAACGGCAAGGACGGCAAGGACAAGAAGAACGGCAAGGCGCCGCTCGCCGAGGCCGCGCTGCTCGGCGGCAAGCCCCGCGACAAGGCGTACAAGGCCGCCGTCGAGCGCGCCACCGCCGTCGCCGAGGAGCTCAACCGCGCCCGTGACCTGATCAACACCCCGCCGAACGACCTCGACCCCGAGGCGTTCGCGGCCGTCGCGATGACGGCGGCCAAGGAGCACGGCATCAAGGTGCAGGTGCTCGACGAGAAGGCCCTGACCAAGGGCGGCTACGGCGGCATCCTCGGCGTCGGCGCCGGCTCCGCGGCCGGTCCGCGCCTGGTGAAGCTGTCGTACACCGCGTCCAAGGCGAAGAAACACCTCGCCCTGGTCGGCAAGGGCATCACCTACGACTCGGGCGGCATCTCGCTGAAGCCGGCCGGCCACAACGAGACGATGAAGTGCGACATGAGCGGTGCCGCCGCGGTGTTCGCCGCGGTCGTCGCCGCCGCCCGCCTGGGCCTGGAGGTCAACGTCACCGGCTGGCTGGCGCTGGCCGAGAACATGCCGTCCGGCTCGGCGACCCGTCCGGGGGATGTGCTGCGCATGTTCAGCGGCAAGACCGTGGAGGTGCTCAACACCGACGCCGAGGGACGGCTCGTCCTCGCCGACGCGCTGTGGGCCGCCTCCCAGGAGAAGCCGGACGCCCTCGTGGACGTCGCGACCCTGACCGGCGCCATGGTCCTGGCCCTGGGCAACCGCACGTTCGGGATCATGGCGAACGACGACGCGTTCCGCTCCGCCGTGCTCGAGGCCGCCGAGGAGGCCGGCGAGCCGGCCTGGCCGATGCCGCTGCCGGAGCACCTGCGCAAGGGCATGGACTCGGCCACCGCCGACATCGCCAACATGGGTGAGCGGATGGGCGGCGGCCTGGTCGCCGGTCTGTTCCTGCGCGAGTTCGTCGGCGAGGGCATCACCTGGGCCCACCTCGACATCGCCGGTCCGGCCTTCAACGAGGGCGGCCCGTACGGGTACACGCCCAAGGGCGGTACGGGCTCCGCGGTGCGCACGCTGGTCCGCCTTGCGGAGCGGGCCGCCTCCGGCGACCTGGACTGACCCCTCGTCCGGTGCCGGATGGCGTCCCGCCGGGTGGTGCAGCCGATCGACGGACCGGAACTCGCACGTCACGCCGGCCCGTCGACCGGCTGGGGCACTCCTGGCGCCCCACCGAGAGCACTTCGCGTGCCGCGCCGACGTGGAGATCACCGCGATCCGGGGACCGGAGGGCGAAGCGCGTGATCGCTCACACCACCTCGCGGGACGCGCCCCGGTGCCGGGGCCTGGCACGCGGGTGGAGCGAGGGCCCGGCACCGGACGGTCCGGTCGGTTCGTCCGTCCGTCCGTCCGTCGCGTGGCGAGCGCGGGTGACGCGCAAGGGTCGCGCCCGCGCGGCGGAGCCGTGCGCCGGGTGCGGCCCGCGGCCCCGGCGGGCCGCCCCGCCCTCCACGGCGGGCGGACGTGGGACGTGTCACACAACGGCCCGGCGTCTCGTTCAGGCGTGACAGGTGCGAGGATAGGGCTCGGCAGGACAGGGCCCCACTCAAGGGCCGAGAACAATTGAGCGGCCGGACACCAGCCGCCGACCGGTCACTGGAGACCGGCGTGGCGCACATGCATGGAGGACGTGACGTGGCGAACGACGCCAGCACCGTTTTCGACCTAGTGATCCTCGGCGGTGGCAGCGGTGGTTACGCCGCGGCGCTGCGCGGGGCGCAGCTGGGCCTGGACGTCGCCCTGATCGAGAAGGACAAGGTCGGCGGTACCTGCCTGCACAACGGGTGCATTCCCACCAAGGCCCTGCTGCACGCGGGCGAGATCGCCGACCAGGCCCGCGAGAGCGAGCAGTTCGGTGTGAAGGCCACCTTCGAGGGCATCGACATCGCGGCCGTCCACAAGTACAAGGACGACGTCATCTCCGGGCTCTACAAGGGCCTGCAGGGACTGATCGCCTCCCGCAAGGTCACCTACATCGAGGGTGAGGGCCGGCTGTCCTCCCCCACCTCCGTCGACGTGAACGGCCGGCGCGTCCAGGGCCGCCACGTCCTGCTGGCGACCGGCTCCGTGCCGAAGTCGCTGCCGGGCCTGGAGATCGACGGCAACCGCATCATCTCCTCCGACCACGCCCTGGTCCTGGACCGTGTGCCGAAGTCCGCGATCGTGCTGGGCGGCGGCGTCATCGGCGTCGAGTTCGCCTCCGCGTGGAAGTCCTTCGGCACGGACATCACGATCGTCGAGGGCCTCAAGCACCTCGTCCCGGTCGAGGACGAGAACAGCTCGAAGCTGCTGGAGCGCGCCTTCCGCAAGCGGGGCATCAAGTTCAACCTGGGCACCTTCTTCCAGAAGGCCGAGTACACCCAGGACGGCGTGAAGGTCACCCTCGCCGACGGCAAGGAGTTCGAGGCCGAGATCCTGCTCGTCGCCATCGGCCGCGGCCCGGTCTCGCAGGGCCTGGGCTACGAGGAGGCCGGGGTCGCCATGGACCGCGGCTATGTCCTGGTCGACGAGTACATGCGCACCAACGTCCCCACCATTTCCGCCGTCGGTGACCTCGTCCCGACGCTCCAGCTCGCGCACGTCGGCTTCGCGGAGGGCATCCTGGTGGCGGAGCGTCTGGCCGGTCTGAAGACCGTCCCGATCGACTACGACGGTGTCCCGCGCGTGACGTACTGCCACCCGGAGGTCGCCTCCGTCGGCATCACCGAGGCCAAGGCCAAGGAGATCTACGGCGCGGACAAGGTCGTCGCCCTGAAGTACAACCTGGCGGGCAACGGAAAGAGCAAGATCCTCAAGACCGCGGGCGAGATCAAGCTCGTCCAGGTCAAGGACGGTGCGGTGGTCGGCGTCCACATGGTCGGTGACCGCATGGGCGAGCAGGTCGGCGAGGCGCAGCTGATCTACAACTGGGAGGCGCTGCCGGCCGAGGTGGCCCAGCTCATCCACGCCCACCCGACGCAGAACGAGGCGATGGGCGAGGCCCACCTGGCGCTGGCCGGGAAGCCCCTTCACTCCCACGACTGACGCTCTCGGTCATCGGGCGCTACGACACAGACTTCCGCACTTTTAAAGGAGCAACCGAAACCATGGCGGTTTCCGTAACCCTTCCGGCGCTCGGCGAGAGCGTCACCGAGGGCACTGTCACCCGGTGGCTGAAGGCCGAGGGTGAGCGCGTCGAGGCCGACGAGCCGTTGCTCGAGGTCTCCACCGACAAGGTCGACACCGAGATCCCCTCTCCCGTCTCCGGCGTGCTGTCCTCCATCAAGGTCGCCGAGGACGAGACGGTCGAGGTCGGCGCCGAGCTGGCCCTGATCGACGACGGCAGCGGCGCTCCGGCGGCCGAGCAGGCCCCGGCCGCCGAGCAGGCCGCCCCGCCGGCTCCCGCCCCGGAGCCGCAGGCCCAGCCGTCCACCGAGCAGCCCGCCCCGGCTCCGGCGCCCAGCGCCGAGGCCGCGGCCGGAGGCGGCTCCGCGCAGGGCACGGACGTGGTCCTGCCCGCACTCGGCGAGTCCGTCACCGAGGGCACCGTCACCCGCTGGCTGAAGTCGGTCGGTGACACCGTCGAGGCCGACGAGCCGCTGCTGGAGGTGTCGACGGACAAGGTCGACACCGAGATCCCGGCGCCCACCTCCGGCACGCTGCTGGAGATCGTGGTCGGCGAGGACGAGACGGCCGAGGTCGGCGCCAAGCTCGCCGTCATCGGCGAGGCCGGTGCCGCGCCGGCCGCCGCTCCCGCCCCGGCCGCTCCCGAGGCCCCGGCGCAGCCCGCCCCGGCCCCGGCTCCCGCCCCCGCTGCCCCGGTGCCGGCACCGGCACCGGCACCTCAGCAGGCCGCTCCGGCTCCGGCTCCGGCTCCGGCTCCGGCCCCGGCCCCGGCCCCGGCTCCGCAGGCGCCCGCGGCTCCGGCCCCGGCCGCCGCGCAGGCCACGGACGAGGGCGCCTACGTGACCCCGCTGGTGCGCAAGCTCGCCGCCGAGAACAGCGTCGACCTGTCCACCGTCAAGGGCACCGGCGTCGGCGGCCGCATCCGCAAGCAGGATGTCATCGCCGCCGCCGAGGCCGCGAAGGCCGCCGCCCCGGCTCCGGCCGCGGCCGCCGCTCCCGCCGCGAAGAAGGCCCCCGTCCTGGAGGCCTCCCCGCTGCGCGGTCAGACCGTGAAGATGCCGCGGATCCGCAAGGTCATCGGCGACAACATGGTCAAGGCCCTGCACGAGCAGGCCCAGCTGTCCTCGGTCGTCGAGGTCGACGTCACCCGGCTGATGAAGCTGCGCGGCCGGGCCAAGGACGCGTTCGCGGCGCGCGAGGGCGTCAAGCTCTCCCCGATGCCGTTCTACGTCAAGGCCGCGGCCCAGGCGCTGAAGGCCCACCCGGTCGTCAACGCCAAGATCAACGAGGCCGAGGGGACCATCACCTACTTCGACACCGAGAGCATCGGTATCGCGGTGGACTCCGAGAAGGGCCTGATGACCCCGGTCATCAAGAACGCCGGTGACCTCAACCTCGCCGGTATCGCCAAGGCCACGGCGGAGTTGGCCGGCAAGGTCCGCGGCAACAGGATCACCCCGGACGAGCTGTCCGGCGCGACCTTCACCATCAGCAACACCGGTTCGCGCGGCGCGCTGTTCGACACGATCATCGTGCCCCCGGGCCAGGTCGCGATCCTCGGTATCGGTGCCACGGTCAAGCGTCCGGCCGTCATCGAGACCGAGGA
The DNA here is from genome assembly GCF_044540255.1 of Streptomyces sp. NPDC086080. NCBI lineage: Bacteria > Bacillati > Actinomycetota > Actinomycetes > Kitasatosporales > Streptomycetaceae > Streptomyces > Streptomyces sp. NPDC086080. Next base: position 13,809 of record NZ_JBITRU010000036.1, on the reverse strand, counting down.
GGGCACGGTCATCGGTGTCCGCGACATGACCTACCTGACGCTCTCCTACGACCACCGCCTGGTGGACGGTGCCGACGCCGCCCGTTACCTGACGGCGGTCAAGGCGATCCTGGAGGCCGGTGAGTTCGAGGTCGAGCTCGGCCTGTGATCCGACCGGTGATCTTCGGCCGCTGACACGGTCGTACGGTGCCCCCGTCCGGAAGCCCCTGAGGGCTTTCCGGGCGGGGGCATCGCCGTGTGGGGCGTGTAAGTCTCGTCTCACCTGGGCGAAAGCACCCCTGTGCGCCCCTGCGGGACGGGCTCACAGCCGTATTGTCTAATCGTCAAAGCCCCCCGGGGGCCCGTGGGCCCCGCTAAGGAGCCCCTCATGACCGCGCCCGTCGTCCACTCGCTGCGCGAACAGATCCGCGAGCACATCCTGGAAGGGATCATCAGCGGACGCTGGAAGCCGGGCGAGCGGATCGTGGAGCGCCGGATCGCGACGGAGCTGGAGGTCAGCCAGACGCCCGTGCGGGAGGCGCTGCGGGAGCTGGAGTCGCTGCGGCTGATCGAGTCGGCGCCGAACAAGGGCGTACGGGTACGGAATCTGACGGCCGCCGATCTGGAGGAGAGCTACCCCGTCCGGGCCGGTCTGGAGGCGATCGCGGCGGAGCTGGCGGCGGAGCGGCTGGCGGAGGACTGCTCGACGCTGGAACCGCATGTCGCCGCGCTGTACGAGGCGGACCGGGTGGCGGACGGGACCGGGCAGGTGCGGCACACGGTGGCGTTCCACCGGGAGCTGGTGCGGGCCGCGGGGAATTCGGTGCTGCTGCACACGTGGGAGGGGCTGGGGATCGAGGTGTTCACCGCGTTGTCGATACGGTGGCTGGGGACGGTGCAGCAGTCGTACGCGGAGGAGCACGAGGAGCTGGTCGCGGCGTTCCGGCGGCGTGATCCGCGGATCGCGGAGCTGGTGAAGGCGCATGTGCTGGGGTGCGCGCCGCGGGCGTAGTGGCGTGGCCTTTCTTCGCCCCCGCCGCCCCTTCCCATCCCGTCCCTGGGGCTTCGCCCCCAGACCCCCTTCGCGCAGTTCCCCGCGCCCCTGAAGGGGCGCGGGGAACTGCGCGATCAGCCACTGGCGGCCCGCGGTCGCTCTTCCGCGCGCACGCCCCCTCACCTGCGCAGACTCCCCGAAGGGACAGTCACCCCGTGCCACCGCCGGAGGCACCCCGTGCCGACTTTCTCGGGATCGAGAGGTTTTACCCTTCAACCCTTTGATCGATCATCGATCAGGGAGTTATTGTCACCCCCGGGCTTTCACCCGAGCCCTTCGCCCTGTCCTGCCAAAGACCTGGGGCACCCCCCTTCGACTGAGGAAGGCGGCGTCATGACCGACCTCAACGCCATCCAGCCGAGCGAGCTCGACCAGCTCCCGGACCGCGACCCCGAGGAGACCGCCGAATGGCAGGCCTCCCTGGACGCCGTCACCGAGGCGGCCGGGCCGCACCGTGCCGCGTACCTGATGCGCCGCACTCTGGAACGCGCCGAGGGCGCCGGCATCGCGCTGCCGAAGCTCCTCGAAACCGATTACGTCAACACCATCCCCACCTCCGCCGAGCCCACCGTGGACGGCGACGAGGCGATGGAGCAGCGGATCACCGCCTGGAACCGCTGGAACGCGGCCGCCATGGTGACCCGGGGCAGCAAGTACGGCGTCGGCGGCCACATCGCCACCTTCGCCTCCGCCGCCTGGCTGTACGAGACCGGCTTCAACCACTTCTTCCACGGCAAGGAGGGCGACGGCTCGGGCGACCAGCTCTACATCCAGGGCCACGCCTCCCCCGGCATCTACGCCCGTGCCTTCCTCGACGGCCGGATCGGCGAGGAGCAGCTCGACAACTTCCGCCGTGAGGCGGGCGGCAACGGGCTGCCGTCGTACCCGCACCCGCGCCGGCTGCCCTGGCTGTGGGAGTTCCCGACGGTCTCCATGGGCCTCGGGCCGATCTCCGCGATCTACCAGGCGCGCTTCAACCGCTATCTGACCAGCCGCGGCATCAAGGACGTCTCCGAGTCGCACGTCTGGGCCTTCCTCGGCGACGGCGAGATGGACGAGCCCGAGTCGACGACCGCGCTCACCCTCGCCTCCCGCGAGCAGCTGGACAACCTGACGTTCGTCATCAACTGCAACCTGCAGCGCCTCGACGGACCGGTCCGCGCCAACTTCAAGATCGTGCAGGAGCTGGAGGCCCAGTTCCGCGGCGCCGGCTGGAACGTCATCAAGACGCTCTGGGGCACCGCGTGGGACGAGCTGTTCCGGCTCGACACCACCGGCGCCCTGGTACGGCGGCTGCGCGAGGTACCGGACGCGCAGGTGCAGACGTACCAGACGCGCGGCGCCGCCTACATCCGCGAGGACTTCTTCGGCAAGGACCCGGCGCTCGCCGAGATGGCGAAGCTGCTGAGCGACGACAAGATCCTCGAGTGCTTCCACCTCTCGCGCGGCGGCCACGAGTCCCGCAAGGTCTACGCCGCGTACAAGGCCGCGCTCGCCCACAAGGGCGCGCCGACCGTGATCCTCGCCCAGACGGTCAAGGGCCACACCCTCGGTGAGGGCTTCGCCTCCAAGAACGCCAACCACCAGATGAAGAAGCTGACGGTGGACGAGTTCAAGGCGATGCGCGACCGGCTGGAACTTCCGGTCTCCGACGCACAGTTCGTCGACGGAGTGGTGCCCTACGTGCACCCGGGCGCCGACTCCCCCGAGGTCCGTTACCTCCAGGAGCGCCGCGCCGCCCTCGGCGGTCCGGCCCCGGCCCGCCGCGTGCACCCGGTCGCGCCGCTGCCGCAGCCCGCCGACAAGGCGTTCGCCGCGTTCGACAAGGGCTCCGGCTCGCAGAACGTGGCCACCACGATGGCGTTCGTCCGCCTGGTCAAGGACCTGGTCCGCGACAAGGAGACCGGAAAGCGCTGGGTGCCGATCGTCCCCGACGAGGCGCGCACCTTCGGCATGGAGAGCCTCTTCCCGTCCCTCGGCATCTACTCGCCGATGGGCCAGACGTACGAGCCGGTCGACCGCGACCAGCTGATGTACTACAAGGAAGCGAAGAACGGCCAGATCTTCAACGAGGGGATCACCGAGGCCGGCGCCATGGCCGAGTTCGTCGCCGCCTCGACGTCGTACTCGACGCACGGCGAGACGATGATCCCGTTCTACATCTACTACTCGATGTTCGGCTGGCAGCGCACCGGCGACCAGATGTGGCAGCTCGGCGACCAGATGGGCCGCGGCTTCCTGGTCGGCGCCACGGCGGGCCGTACGACGCTGACGGGCGAGGGCCTTCAGCACGCCGACGGACACTCCCCGGTCATCGCGGCCACCAACCCGGCGGCGCTGACGTACGACCCGGCGTTCGCGTACGAGATCGGTGTCATCGTCAAGGAGGGTCTGCGCCGGATGTTCGGCGAGGGCAGGCCGGGCGAGGACCAGAACGTCTTCTACTATCTGACGGTCTACAACGAGCCGCTGCCGCAGCCCGCCAAGCCGTCCGCGGCCGGCGTGGACGAGGGCATCGTCAAGGGCCTGTACCGCTTCAACACGGCGGAGACGGCCGGGCTGAGCCCCGCCGCCAACGCCCCGCGCATCCAGCTGCTCGGCTCCGGTACGGCGATCCACTGGGCGTTGAAGGCTCAGCGGCTGCTCGCCGAGGAGTGGGGGGTGGCCGCCGACGTGTGGTCCGCCACCTCGTGGACCGAGCTGCGCCGCGACGCCATGGAGGCCGACGAGGCGCTGCTGCGCGGCGAGGACCGGGTGCCGTTCGTCCGGCAGGCGCTGCAGGGCGCCGAGGGCCCGGTGCTGGCGGTGTCCGACTTCATGCGCCAGGTCCCGGACCAGATCGCGCAGTGGGTCGAGCAGGACTACACGTCGCTGGGTGCCGACGGCTTCGGTCTGTCGGAGACCCGTGACGCGGCCCGCCGGCACTTCGGCGTCGACGCCGAGTCCATCGTCGTCGCGGCCCTGGCCCAGCTGGCCCGGCGCGGCGAGGTCGCGGCCACGGCCGTGAAGGAAGCGCGCGCGAAGTACGGCCTGTAGGGCCTGATCACCCCAGGAGACCCCCGCCACGCCCGGCGGGGGCCTCTTGCATGATGGGGCGCATGCGTGCTGCCCGGTTGATCAAGATGGTGCTGCTGCTCCAGTCCCGGTCCTCCATGACCGCCGCCGAACTGGCGCGGGAACTGGAGGTGTCGGAGCGCACGGTCACCCGGGACGCGCAGGCACTGTCGGAGGCCGGGGTGCCGGTGTACGCGGACCGGGGGCGGCTCGGCGGCTACCGGCTGATCGGCGGTTACCGTACGCGGCTGACGGGGCTGGCCCGCGGTGAGGCGGAGGCGCTGTTCCTGTCCGGGGTACCGGGGGCGCTGCGCGAGATGGGGCTGGAGGACGCGGCCTCGGCGGCCCGCCTGAAGGTGTCGGCCGCCCTGCTGCCGTCCCACCGGGACGCCTCCCGCACGGCGGCGCAGCGCTTCCATCTGGACGCCCCCAGCTGGTTCAGCGAGCCGACGACACCCGGGCTGCTCCCGGTTGTCGCCGACGCCGTGTGGGACGACCGGCGGATCACCGCCCGCTACCGGCGCGGTGAGAGCGAGGTGGAACGGCGGCTGGAGCCGTACGGGCTCGTGCTCAAGGCGGGCGTCTGGTACCTGTGCGCGCGGGTCGCGGGGCACGGCTCCTTCCGGGTGTACCGGATCGACCGCTTCACCGCGGCGGAGGCGGGCGAGGAGCGTTTCGAGCGTGCGGAGGAGTTCGATCTGCCGGCCTTCTGGGTGGAGCGGGCGGAGCAGTTCGCGCGCTCGCTCCTGCGGGCGGAGGTGGTGGTACGGCTGTCAGCGCGGGGTGTACGTCGGCTGGCGCACGCCGTCGATCCACTGGCCGCGCGGGAGGCCCTGGCCGGGGCGGGTGAGCCCGGGGAGGACGGCTGGGTGAGGGTGATTCTGCCGGTGGAGTCCGAGGAGGTCGCCCACCACCAGTTGACGGCGCTGGGGGCGGAGGTGGAGGTGGTGGCGCCGGCGTCCCTGCGGGAGCGGTTCGCGGTGGAGGCCGCGCGGATGGCGTCGTTGTACGGGGGGTGAGGTCCGGGGTGGTTCGGCTGGTGCGGCTCTGGGGTGGGTGCTTGTGTCTCTGGAAGCGGTGGTGCGGTGCCTGGCTTCTTCGCCCCCGCCGCCCCTTCCCGTCCCGTCCTGGGGCTCCGCCCCAGACCCCGTCGCGCAGTTCCCCGCGCCCCTTCAGGGGCAGTCCCGTGCCGCTTCTGGGTGGGCCCGTGGTGCTTCAGGGGGTGGCTTGTGTGGTCTGGAGTGCGTCCGGGGGCCGCAGGGTCGATGCTTGACCTCGTGATGGACGAGACGGAGTTCTGGGAGCTGATGGACGCCGCCCGGGAGGACGCCGAGGGCGACCCCGAGGAGCAGGCCGATCTGCTCGTGGAGCGGCTCCTGCGACTGGACCCCGAGGCGGTCCTGGACTTCGCCCGGCACTTCGAGTCCCGCTACCACCGCGCCTACCAGTGGGATCTGTGGGGGGCCGCGTGGGTGCTCCTCGACGGTGCGAGCGACGACGCCTTCGACTCCTTCCGCTGCTGGCTGATCGGCCAGGGCCGTGAGGTCTTCGAGGGCGCGCTGCACGACCCGGACGCGCTGGCCGATCTCCTCGGCGACGACTTCGACGAGGAGATCGACGGCGACGGCGAGGACCTCGGCTACGCGGCGGACGAGGCGTACGAGCAGCTCACCGGGACGGTGGCACCCGATCTCGGGCTGCCCCCGGCCCCGGAGGAGCCGGAGGGCACGCCGGCCGACTTCGAGAACAAGGCCTTGCTCGCCGAACGCTATCCACGGCTCTGGGAACGGTTCCGGGGCTAGCTTCAAGGCCGGCATCAGGAAGCGCAGGGTGTCCACGACCTCAGTGTGGTGCGGCGGACCGCGTGTCCCGTGGTCCCGCGGAAGACGTGCCGGACGGCGGGCGCCAGTCGGCGATGCCGTCGAAGGCTCGCAGGGCGAGGGCGGGCCCGATCCTGCCGACGGCGGCGACCGCGGCGTTGCGCAGGGCGACGGCCGCGGGGTTCTCCAGCATCGTCATCCTGCCGGTGCGAGCCGAGCGGCGTACGACCTCCATCGTGCGCGGGAGCCGTTCGCGGGTGTAGTCCTCGAGGGCGTCCCGGAGGGTCCTCTCGCCGTTCACGAGATGGGCGAGGACGACGGCGTCCTCGATGGCCTGGTTGCCGCCCTGGCCCATGCTGGGCGGCATGGCGTGCGCGGCGTCGCCGAGGAGCGCGGTCCTGCCGCGGTGGTAGGCGGGCAGCGGCTCCCCCATGAACCGCACGTCGCGCCGGAGCACGTCCTCAGGGGCGACGGAGGCGAGGATCTCGGGTACGGGGTGGTGCCAGTCGCCGAACAGGCGGAGCAGTTCCGCCCTCTCGTCGGGGGCGCGCTCGCCCTCGGGGCGTGCGGCGGCCGCGTAGGCGTAGACCCGGCCGTCCTTCAGCGGCTGGGTGCCCCAGATCCGGCCGCGGCCCCAGGTCTCGTGCGGACGGAAGGGCCGCTCCGGCGCGGGCACGACGGCGCGCCAGGTGGTGAAGCCCGCGTACCGCGGCCCCGGGTGGGCGGGGAACAGGGTGTGCCGCACTCCGGACCGGATGCCGTCGGCGCCGATGACGAGGTCCGCCTCCAGGGTGCCGTCGGGGGTGTCGACGAGGGCGGGCCGGCCGCCGGGCTCGCCGGGGTCGGTGAGGGTGGCGGGGCTCGCCGTCCGTACCGCGCCCTCCGGCAGCCGGGCAGCGAGCAGCTCCGCGAGGGTGGCGCGGTGCAGCAGCACCAAGGGGTCGCCGAAGCGTCCGGCGGCGGCCGAGCTGTCGGTGCGGGAGAGCCATCGGCCGCCCGGTGTACGCAGGCCGCCCTCGCCCTGCCAGGCGGCCAGGGACCGGATCTCGTCACCCAGGCCGATCACGTCGAGGGCGCGCAGGGCGTTGGGGGCGAGTGAGATGCCGGCGCCGACGGGGCGGAGGGTGTCCGCGCGTTCCAGGACGGTGACGCGCCGGCCGGCCCGGTGCAGTGCGGCGGCGGCGGTCAGTCCGCCGATGCCGCCTCCCACGACGACCACGTGGCGTTGTACGTCCGCTGCTGCCATGCGTGACCACTCCCTCGTCTACTACACCTGTAGTGAGAGTGAAGATACTACAACCGTAGTGAGCCCGGTAGATTGTCCCCATGCCCGCACGCGCCACCGGCGGCGTCTCCCGCCCCGAGCTCATCGCCGACACGGCCCTCGTCCTGCTCGCCGAGCGCGGGCTGCGCGGGCTGACCCACCGGGCGGTGGACGAACGGGCCGGGCTGCCCCAGGGGTCGACCTCGAATCACGCCCGTACCCGTCTCGCGCTGCTGCAGACCGCCGTACGACGGCAGGCGGAGCGCGAGGCCCAGGTACTCCTCCCCGGAGAGCTGCCGGATCCGGCGGGCGGACCCGAGCTCCTCGTCGACGCGCTGGCACACGCGCTGCACCGGTACCTCACCCATCACCGCGGACTGCTGGTGTCGCGCTACGAACTGGCGCTCGAGGCCACCCGCAGGCCCGAGCTGCGGGAGTTCTACGACGCGACGGGACGGCAGTTCCGCGACGTGCTGGCCGCGGTGATGAAGGGCGTCGGATCACCGGAGCCGGAGCGGCACGCCCTGTCCCTGCTCGCCTGGAGCGAGGGAATGATGTTCTCCTGCGTGGCCGGCTCGTACCACTCCGAGGTGCCCGCCCGCGAGGAGCTGCGCCGCGGTTTCGGGGAACTGCTGCGCGGCATGCTCGGCGGCGGTGCGGCGGCCTCCGGCGGCTGAAACCGCCACCGCAGCGGCGTGCTGCCGACGCGTCGGCCGGCCTGGGCGGGCGCGCGCTCGCCGTGGCATGACCGGCGTGAGCCGAAGGGCGCCCTGGTGGGCCTGCGCCCCACGCCGGGGTGTCCCACCTCCGGGAGCAGGCACGCGGCCAGGGCCAGGTGGACCACGCCCCGGGAGGGCAGATTCTGCGCCGATGGGACTGCCCAACTGCTGACGCCGGTGGTGTTGCGAACGCGGCGTCGTCGCCCGAAGGGCGGCACGGGGCGTTCCCGGGTCTGCGGCCGGTGCGGCGAGCGTGTGTGCCGGGCGTCGCACGGCAGGCGCCGCTTTCGCAGCGCAGCCTGGGGGCGGGATTCACAGACGGCGGTGCGGGCTCGGCGCGTGGCGCAGGGGTGCGGCGTTGGCCTGGGTGAGGGCGGAGGCGGTGTGGGCCGCCGGGCCCAGCACGACGGCCGCCGCGGCGCACAGCGCCGTCCAGGGGCGGCGCAGGACGTCCGCCCAGGTGGTACTTCGCTCAGGGGTGTCGCTCATGACGTCTGCTCTTCGTTCCGTGTGACGTTCTGTTTCAGGGTGTCGCGTGGCTCGTCGGGGTGTCCTTCCGGGTGGCACTGGCCTGCTGGGTGGTGTCGCGGCCCTGGATGCGGGCCGCGAGGGTCCTGATGTCGGGGAGCCGGGCCTGCAGGGCGGCGCCCGGGCAGCTGGTCATGTAGCCGTCGCTGTGTCCCGCGACCGCGTGCAGCGTGGCGGTGGTGCCGGCCGCGTAGCGGCTGCCGCCGTTGCTGGAGACCAGCCGCACCTCGCCGCGCGGGTCGGTGCCGGAGGTGCCGAGCTTCCAGGCGGTCAGTGCGGCGATCGCGTCCAGCATCCCGGACGGCACGTGCGCGCCCTCCGTGAAGGTGCCGAGGGCCGCGATGCCGGCGGTGCCGTGGTTGAAGCCCTGGGTGTGGGCGCCGGTGACGGGCAGGTCGGTGCCGCCCGCGCGGCCCTCGTAGATGGTGCCGCAGCGGTCCACGACGAAGTTGTAGCCGAGGTCGTCCCAGTCGCGGCCGAGGGTCTGGCCCTCGTACAAGGCCCTGATGATGCCGGGCGCGTCCGCGCAGTCGTAGCCGTTCGGCGAGTCGGTGTGGTGGATGAAGACGGCGACGACCTCGTGGTCGTAGCGCGGGGGCGGCTGTTCGCGGGCGCCGTCGCCCAGCCAGACCGAACGCGGCACGATCGGTGGCCGGGGCGCCCGGAAGGCGGGCTCGGTCCGGGCGGCGGTGGAAGCGGCGTCGGTGGAGCCGGCGGCCCGCTCGACGCCGTAGGCGCACAGCACCAGGGCGACGGCGGCGGCCAGGCCCGGCAGACAGCCGAGCGCCACCGTGGCGGCTCGGGGCAGCCGCGGTGAGCCGGGCCCGCCGGTTATCCGGGGGGAGCGGCGCTTCCGCGCTCCGCGCGGTCGTCTCGGGACACGCATGGTCTCACTGTGGGTGCGATCGGCGGGGTCCGCGATATGTGCTGTGCCACTCGGTGGAACCATCGCCTCGGTGCGTGACGTTTTCCCCAGTGCACGCGCGCGTGGCCGCCTTCCGGGGGCCGCGCGCGCGAGGCTGATCACCTGGCCCCTCCATCCCGTATTGATGGGTCGGTGGTCCCGAGAGAAAGGCGGCGCGCGTGGACCTGCTCGACATCCTGCTGTTGCTGGTCGTCCTCGCCTACGCGGCGTCCGGTTACCGGCGGGGGCTGCTGGCCGGCTGTGTCTCGCTGGCCGGTTTCGTCGGCGGTGCGGTCGTCGGCGTGTGGATCCTGCCGTGGGTCATGGACCTGGTGACGGCGGGGACGACCCGGGCGACGGTGACGGCCGTGTTCACGGTGCTGCTGCCGGCCGTGGTGGGCCATGAGCTGGCGGGCCGGCTGGCGCTCAGGCTGCGGCGGGAACTGGACCGGGGCCCGCTGCGGGTGGCGGACGGGATCGGCGGGGCGCTGGCCAACTCGGTGGCCGTGCTGATCGTGGCGTGGGTGGTGGCGAGCGTACTGGGGGTGTCGTCCTCCCCGCTGGTGACGTCGGCGATCCGGGACTCCCGGCTGCTGGGCACCGTGCAGGAGGTGATGCCGGACAGCACTCCGGGCTGGTTCTCCCGGGCCACCTCGGCGCTGACCGAGGCGGGTTTCCCGCAGGTGTTCAACCCGTTCGAGAACGAGTCGACCGCCGAGGTCGCCGAGCCCTCCGGGGACAGTGTCACCGCGGCCGCGACCCGCGCGGCGCAGCGCAGCACGGTGAAGGTCGAGGGTGTCGCGGGCACGCAGGGCCGCGAGGGCAGCGGGTTCGTGTACGCGCGGGAACATGTGATGACCAACGCCCATGTGGTGGCGGGCATCGACGAGCCGACGGTGCGCGTGGGCGGGGTCGGGCGGACGTACGAGGCCCGGGTGGTGCTCTTCGACCCGCAGAAGGACGTGGCCGTGCTGCACGTGCCGGGTCTGCGGGCGCCGGTGCTGGAGTTCGTGAAGGACGCCGGGCGCGGTGATTCGGCGGTCGTCGCGGGTTATCCGCAGGACGGCGCCCTGAATCTGCAGGCGGCGACGGTGGCCAACCGGCTCCAGGCCAGAGGGCAGAACATCTACAACGACGCGACGGTCACCCGTGAGATCTACTCGGTCCGCTCCACCGTCCGTCCCGGCAACTCCGGCGGCCCGCTGCTGACCACCGACGGGCGGGTGTTCGGCGTGGTGTTCGCGCGCTCCACCACGGACGCGGAGACCGGCTACGTCCTGACGGCGGGCGAGGTCGCGGACGACGCCGAGCGCGCGGCGGACGCGACGGCACCCGTGGACACGGGCGACCCGGTGACCTCGTAGGACACCACCGGATCGGGCGCGGCCCGGCCGTGATTCCGGTGCCGGGAGGGCAGGATGGAGGCCATGGAGCGTTCACGAATCGCGGTGGCCGGGGCGTCCGGGCTGATCGGTGGTGCCCTGGTGCGGTCCCTGACGGCGGACGGGCACACGGTGGTCCGGCTGGTGCGGGGCGCACCGCGGGGGGCGGACGAGGTCCGGTGGGACGCGGAGCAGGGGACCGTGGACGCGGCCGGGCTCGCCGGGTGCGACGCGGTGGTGAATCTGGCGGGGGCGGGGGTCGGCAGCCGGCGCTGGACGGACGCCTACAAGGCGCGGATCCGGGCCAGCCGGGTACGGGGCACGACCGCGCTCGCCGAGGCCGTCGCCGGGCTGCCCGAGGACGTACGGCCCCGGGTGTTCCTGAACGGCAGCGCGATCGGCTACTACGGCGAGACCGGCGACCGGACGGTGGACGAGAGCGCGCCTCCGGGCGAGGGCTTTCTGCCGCGTCTGTGCGTGGAGTGGGAGGCGTCGGCGGCGCCCGCGCGGGAGGCGGGCGTGCGGACGGTGTTCGCGCGGACCGGTCTGGTGGTGGCCCGTGGGGGCGGGGCGTGGGCCAGGCTCTTCCCGCTCTTCCGGGCCGGGCTGGGCGGACGGATGGGGGACGGACGCCAGTACTGGTCGTTCATCGCGCTGCACGACGAGGTGGCGGCGCTGCGCCACCTCCTCGACACCGACGGGCTGTCCGGACCGTTCAATCTGACGGCCCCCCACCCGGTGACCAACCGTGAGATCACCGAGGCGATGGCACGCGTACTGCGCCGGCCGGCGCTGTTCGCGGTGCCGGCCCCGGTCCTGCGGACGGTGCTGGGCGAGATGGCCGGGGATGTGCTGGGCAGCGCCCGGGTGGTACCGACGCGGCTGCTGGAGTCGGGCTTCCGGTTCACGTACCCCGGCATCGAGGAGGCGGTGAGGGCCGCGTTGTGACCGCACGCGACCGCCCGCACCCGAACCGCTCCGGCACGATGGCGTCCCGCCCGGCGGTGTAGCGGATCAGGGCGCCGGAATCCGCAGGCCGGGGCCGGGCCCGCGCGCCGTCCGACGTCCGGCCCGCCTCACCGTGACGCTTCCCGGGCTGCCGTCACCACGGAGACCGCCATGGGCCGCGAACCGGACGCGCGGTGCTTGATCCCCTGCACCACGTCGTGGGGCACGACCTCCGGCACTGACTCCCCTGCGACCACATCGTGCCCACGCGGCGTGCGTATGCGACCGCCGTGCGCCCGTGCACTGCCCGTGCGCGACTGACCCGGTGGCCGATCACGGTCCTAACCTCGTCCAGAACTCGGGTATTCCTGGGACCTGTTGAGGGCATGACGTCTCCAGCGCCCGCGCAACCTCGAGGAGGGGCACGTGCTTGAGCCCACGTACCGGGCGGACGTCGTCGTCGTGGGAGCCGGGGTCGCCGGGCTCTCCGCGGCACGACGACTGACCGGCGCAGGAGTCACCACCATCGTCCTGGAGGCCGCCCACGAGGTGGGCGGCCGTATGGCGACCGAGAAGGTCGACGGCTTCCGGCTCGACAGGATCGGGCGGTTGCTCTCCACGGCGTATCCCGAACTGCGGCGGGCTCCCGGGCTCGACGGGCTGGTCCTGCGGCCCTTCGACCCCGGTGTCCTCCTGCACAGCGACGGACGCCACCATCGCGCCGGCGTACAGCAGAGGGGGACGCGCAGCGCGAGGGGCGCACTCCATGCGGTGCGCGCCCTTGCGAGCGCCCCCCGGCCGGGGTCCGGCCCCAGGAGGCCGGTGGCCGTGCCCGGGCGGCCGGTGTCCGTGGCCCGCGGCCGCGGCGGTGCTCCGCTGGGCACGGCGATCGACCAGGCCCGGCTGGGGGCCGCGCTGAACAGGCTCGCGGGCACGCCCGTCGAACAGCTGCCGGTCCGTCCCGAACTGCCCGCCGCCGAGGCGCTGGCGGCCCGGGGCCTGCCCGCCCGCACCGTCGACGGCTTTCTGCGCCCGCTGCTCGCCGCCCTGTTGTGCGACCCGGACCTCACCACCTCCAGCCGGTGCGCGGACCTCGCGCTGCACGCCTTCGCGAGCGGGCGGCTGTGTCTGCCGGAGGGCGGTGCGGAGGCGCTGCCGCAGCAACTGGCGCGGACGCTGCCACCGGGCACGGTGCGCACGGGTGTGCGGGTCACGTCCGTGTCGACGACCTCGGTGACCACCGCCGAGCACGGCGAGTTCCGGTGCGGCGCGGTGCTGGTCGCGACCGGCGCGCGGGCCGCCGCCGAACTGCTGCCGGGGCTGCGGTTGCCGGGCTTCCACCCGGTGACGGTGGTGCACCACACCACCGACGAGCCGCCCGCCACCGGTGCCTCGCTGCTGCTCGACGCCGACCGGGGCGGGCCGGTCGCGCACACGGCGGTCGTCAGCCGGGTCGACGCGTCCCGCGCCCCGGCCGGCCGCACGCTGGTGACCTCGACGGTCCTGGGCCCCGCGACGCCGGGCGTCGACACCGCCGTACGCCTGCATCTGGCGCGGCTGTACGGGGTGTCCACGGCGCGCTGGGAAACGCTGGCCGTGCACCACACCGCGGAGGCGGTCCCCTCGATGCGCCCGCCGCACGACCTGCGCCGGCCGGTGCGGCTGCTGGCGGGCCTGTACGTCTGCGGCGACCACCGGGACACGGGGTCCGTGCAGGGCGCGTTGCACTCGGCCCACCGGGCCGCCGGCGCGATCCTCACGGACCTGGGCGCGCACCGGTCCCTGCACACGGCAGACCCCGCGCCGACAGCCCGGGCGGCCTGACCCCGCGGGACCTCGCTCGCCCCCGCACGTCGATCCGGCCCATGGGACACACCCCCGAGAGGGACCACGAATGCCACCCGTTGCCGCGGGCCGGGGCAGGTCGCGCGGCCCGGCCCCGACAGGCTGCCGTCGCACCCACCCATGCCGCCCCGGGAGGCATGACTGCCTGCGGGCGCAAAGGGAGCGGCGCACACCGCAGGAGCCGGCGCGCACCGCACGGCCCAGCGCGCACCGCGGGGGGATGCTCCTATGCTTGTCAAGCGGCAGGAGCGAGGTCGGTTTGGGTGATTCGTTCCGTTGGTGTGGTGGTCAGGGCGCGGTAGACCTCGCGGG